>NZ_AKIY01000128.1 GCF_000282615.1 Bradyrhizobium sp. YR681
CGGCTGGGAAGCGGAGCCGCTATTGGCCCTTAGCAGGGCAGCTATTCATCATGAATGAATACCGCGAGCACCGCTGCGCCCCTCTCCCGCTTGCGGGAGATGGTTGGGGAGAGGGTCTCTCGCAACGGGACAATCCCCAGAGGAGAGAACCCTCACCCGCCACGCTTGGCGTGTCGGCCTCTCCCGCAAGCGGGAGAGGCGAAGTCAGCGGCCTCAGCTCGCCGCCGCCGTCGTCACCGTGTCGCGCTGGCGCTTCATGACGATCTTGTTGAGCGCACCGAGATAGGCTTTTGCGGACGCCACCAGCGTATCCGGATCCGCCGCGCGCGCGGTCATCGCACGTCCCTCATGCGACAGCCGCACCGAGACTTCCGCCTGGGCGTCGGTGCCTTCGGTCACCGCGTGGACCTGGTACAGCTCGAGCTTGGCCTCGTGCGGCACCAGGCGCTTGATGCAGTTGAACACCGCATCGACCGGACCGTTGCCCTCGGCTTCCTCGATCTTGATCTGGCCGTCGACGTCCAGCTTCATGGTCGCGCGCTGCGGGCCATGGGTGCCGGCGATCACGGTCAGCGAGGTCAGCTTGATGCGGTCGTGCGAGGCGGCCATCTCCTCGTCGACGAGCGCCTCGATGTCCTCGTCGTAGATGTCCTTCTTGCGGTCGGCGAGCGCCTTCATCCGCGTGAACGCATCTTCCAGCTGGTTCGGGCCGAGCTTGTAGCCCATCTCCTCCAGCTTGTGCACGAAGGCATGGCGGCCGGAGTGCTTGCCCAGCACCAGCGAGGACTGCTTCAGGCCGACCATCTCGGGCCGCATGATCTCGTAGGTGGAGGCGTCCTTCAGCACGCCGTCCTGGTGGATGCCGCTCTCATGCGCGAAGGCGTTCCGGCCGACGATGGCCTTGTTGTACTGGACCGGAAACGAGGTCGCCGCCGACACCACCTTGGAGGCGCGGGTCAGCTGCGTGGTGTCGATCTTGTTCCAGAACGGGAATTTGTCGTTGCGCACGTTGATCGCCATCACGATCTCTTCCAGCGCAGCGTTGCCGGCGCGCTCGCCGATGCCGTTGATGGTGCACTCGACCTGGCGCGCACCGCCGACCACGCCGGCCAGCGAGTTCGCAACCGCCATGCCGAGGTCGTTATGGCAGTGCACGGAGAACACGGCCTTGTCCGAGTTCGGCACGCGCTCGATCAGCGTCTTCATGAAATGGGTGTATTCGTCGGGCGTCGTGTAGCCGACGGTGTCGGGGATGTTCACCGTGGTGGCGCCGGCCTTGATGACGGCTTCCACGATGCGGCACAGATACTCCATCTCGCTGCGCGTGCCGTCCTCGGCCGACCATTCGACGTCGTCGATCTGGTTGCGGGCGCGCGCGACCATCGCGACCGATGTCTCGATCACCTGCTCCGGGGTCTTGTTCAGCTTCACCCGCATGTGCAGCGGCGAGGTCGCGATCACGGTGTGGACACGGCCGCGTTTTGCGAACTTCACCGCTTCGGCGCAGCGGTCGATGTCGGCCGGGTGCGCGCGGGACAGGCCGGCGATGATGGCGTTCTTGGAGCGGCGGGCGATCTCGCTGACCGCCTGGAAGTCGCCTTCCGAGGTGATCGGGAAGCCGGCTTCGATGACGTCGACGCCCATATCATCCAGCATCTCCGCGACCTCGAGCTTCTCCTCGAAGGTCATGGTGGCGCCGGGGCACTGCTCGCCGTCGCGCAGCGTGGTGTCGAAAATGATGACGCGGTCCTTGTCGGACTTGTTCACGGGGGCCATTGCAAAATTCCTTTTGAGCTTTTGCGCCGTCAGTCTGCTGGGCGCTTGAGGTGTCCGGTGATCTCGACCAACCCCTGAGCGCCCAGGCGCATGGCGCCCAGCCGGCCCTCAGGGGCAGCTAAGAAGAAGCCCGCCAAGAAGCAGGGTGGGCAGCAGCGCGGCCGGGATCGTGGCGGCGGCCAGAGCCACCTCCCCCGAGATCCCATCGATTTGGCCGCGAATCAGCATTGCCAGACCCTTTTGAGCCCTCAAATCCTCGGTCAAAACCGTTGACGGTTGGTTGCCGGGAGGCTCGATACGTCTGTTTCTAGACGAGAAACGGGCGCAACCGCAACGCCAAAAGATGGTCAGGAAGGCTGACCTGGTTGTGCCCCTCCACGCGAGGCCAACGCGCTGATGGCAGGGCGGCCCCGGAGAGCACGAGAATGGGCAAGCAATACATATCTGATCAGACGCTATATCCGAAAATCCGAATTTCGATCAAATGAAATACTTTGGCGCGGCGTTGGTTGGCTCAGCGCTCGCTTGTGTCGTTGGTCGCGGACCAGACTCTAGCCAACGCGGCGGGCCCGCGCCCGGTTTTCCCAGCGATCCAGCATCTGACCGAGTTCGCCATTGGCGGGAGCAGGCGACGTGATCTGATTGATGGCCGTGACGTCGTTGGTATTAGCAGGCGGGCTCGACCGCAGCCAGTCCGGCTCATCATATTTGCGCCAGCGGCGCGCTTCCCGCCTTTTCCTGGAGATGTAGTCGCGCGTGAAATAGCCGGCCGCAAAAGCGATCCCAAGCAATATGATCAGTACGACGACGCCTTGCACAATGAACTCCGACCTTTTTGCCCAGCAACGTTTCTGCCAGCATCGCTGGCGAGGTCAAGGCTTGACAGGCCCTAAAACCGGTCTCCGTTAACAGCTCGCGGGCGAGACCAATTGTCGCCATTGTCCCCAGACCCAGCCGCAATGCGGCGATGTTGCGGCGTTCTCGCGGCATCACGCAGAGGATGCGAACCTGCCCCTCGCAACCGGAGGCGGACCGGACTAACCTTCGCCCCGCTCGGCCGGATCAACCGGCCAGCCAACATGACCGGGAGGACGCGATGACACGCCAAGAGGCTGGGGACCACGCGGCTCGTGACCACGAGCCACATGACCAGGATGCTGCGCTTTCACGACGAACACTTGTCCGGGGACTTGCACTCGGTGCCGCCGCCACGATGGCCGGCCCCGCGCTGGCCCAGACCGGACCCGCTGCGCCGCCGACGACGGTCACGACGCCGCCGCGCGATTTCGGCCCCAACGGCGCACCGACCACCTATTTCTGGGACCCCGACATCCTCGCGGTCGATCCGTCCTTCAACGACCTCGCGCAGCCCAACACCGCGATCAAGCGCCTCTACACCGGCCTGCTGTGGGCCGAGGGCCCCGCATGGAGCGCGCAGGGCCGCTACCTCCTGTGGAGCGACATTCCCAACAACCGACAGATGCGCTGGACCGAGGATGACGGCCGCGTCAGCGTGTTCCGCTCGCCCTCCAACAACTCCAACGGCAATTCGTTCGACTTCCAGGGCCGCCAGCTCTCCTGCGAGCATCTGACCCGGCGGGTGACGCGCTACGAGCATGACGGCACCGCCACGGTGCTCGCCGATTCCTATCAGGACAAGAAGCTGAACTCGCCGAACGACATCGCCGCGCATCCCGACGGCAGCTACTGGTTCACCGACCCACCCTATGGCGGCCAGCTCTATGAAGGCGAACCTGACGTCGCGGGCGGTCCAAGCAATGCGGGCGGCAAACTCAACCCGCGGATCGGCCAGCCGGCCGGCTTCGTGCCGGGCAAGCGCGAGCTGCCTACGAATTGCTATCGCATCGATCCCTCGGGCCGCATCGACCTGGTCGTCACCGAGGAGCAGGTGCCCGATCCGAACGGCCTGTGCTTCTCACCCGACTACAAGAAGCTCTATGTCGCCTCGACCGGCAAGGGACCGGGCGACACCGGCCCCGGCGGCAAGGGCGAGATCTTCGTGTTCGACGTCGGTACGGACAACAAGCTCTCCGGCCTCAAGAAGTTCAGCGATTGCGTGATCGACGGCGTGAAGTGCGGGCCCGACGGCGTGCGCTGCGACGTCAACGGCAATGTCTGGGCTTCCAGCAATGCCGGCCGCGCCGTCGGCTATAGCGGCGTGACGGTGTGGTCGCCGGACGGCAAGCTGCTCGGCCGCATCCGCCTGCCTGAGGTTTGCGGCAACATCTGCTTCGGCGGCCCCAAGCGCAACCGCCTGTTCATGGCCGCGAGCCAGTCGCTCTATGCCGTGTACACGGCGACGCAAGGCGCCGGGCCAGGCTGAACGGCGCGCAGGATCGAGACACGGCGCCGGCGGGCTCGCCGGCGCCGTTTTGTTTTGGCCGACGCGCGAGCCGAAGCAACAAAGGTGACTTCCGGACCAAGCGCGTGATAATTGAGCCATGGCCAACAAAATTCGCGTCGTTGTTCTCTATGGCGGCAGGTCCGGTGAGCATGAGGTCTCGCTGAAATCGGCCGCCTCCGCATTCAGGCATCTCGACCGCAGTCGCTTCGAGGTGATCCCGGTCTCCATTGACAAGGAGGGCCGGTGGCAATTGAACGACCTTGGAGCGCTCGATCTGGCCCAGACGGCGTCCTTGCCGATCCTGCCCGACGCGCCCGAAATACGGCTCGCAAGAGGGCCCGACGGACGCGGAATGCTCATGCCGATCGTGCAGGGAGCAGCTGCCCCGGTCGAGATCGACGTCGTCTTTCCGGTGATGCATGGGCCGCTTTGCGAGGACGGCACCGTGCAGGGCCTGCTGGAACTGGCGGAGGTCGCCTATGTCGGATCGGGCGTTCTCGCCTCCGCCGTCAGCATGGACAAGGACATCGCCAAACGGCTCGCCGAATTCGCCGGCATTCCGATCGCGCCCTATCGCGTGCTCGCCCGCAAGGCCTTCGTTCGGGACCGCGATGCATCTCTCGCCAAGGCTGTCGAAGGCCTGAGCCTTCCGGTGTTCGTCAAGCCGTGCAACATGGGCTCCAGCGTCGGCATCCACAAGGTGAAGACAGCGGACGCTCTCGGCGCGGCGCTCGACGATGCGTTTCGTTACGACATCAAGGTGCTGGTCGAACAAGGCATCGACGCGCGCGAGATCGAGGTCGCAGTGCTAGAGGGCGACACGCTGTTTTCGAGCGTCGCCAGCGAGCTCAATCCCAACGCCCATCACGAATTCTATTCCTACGAGGCAAAGTACCTCGACCCCGATGGCGCCCGGGTCGACTTGCCGGCGAAGCTCGACGCAGAGCAGATGGCGCGCGTGCGATCGCTGGCGATGCAGGTGTTCGCCGCGCTCGAATGCAGCGGCTTCGCGCGCGTCGACTTCTTCCTCGACCGGCAAACCGGAAACTTCTATTTCAACGAGATCAACACCCTGCCCGGCTTCACCTCGATCAGCATGTATCCGAAGATGATGGAAGCCTCGGGCGTGCCCTATGGTGAGCTGCTGACGCGCCTCGTCGATCTGGCGCTGGAGCGACACCGGCAACGGCAATCGCTGGAACGGGGTTACGAATGCTAGAATACGCGGAAGGCACTGAAGTTTCCGAATCTTGTGAAGCTGCCGCAGCCACCTCCGGCACCGGGCAACCAGCGGCCGAGGCTCATCCCACTGCAAGGCCCGTCGCGGCAACCGCGACGGGCCTTCGCCTTGTGCAGAACGAAACCGGCCCGCTGGCATCGGTGGACCCATGCTGCGATCTTGCAGTTAGTCCCCCACGGGGCTGGAGGAGCCAGATGGACAGTCGACGGAAACAGCCCGATGGGCCGATGCAGGACGATGGCTTCGTGCATGTCCGCGGTGCGCGCGAGCACAACCTCAGGAACGTCGACGTCCGCATTCCGCGCAACGCCCTTGTCGTGTTTACGGGCGTCTCAGGCTCCGGGAAATCCTCGCTCGCGTTTGGAACGATCTACGCCGAGGCGCAGCGGCGTTATCTGGAATCGGTGTCGCCCTATGCGCGGCGCCTCTTCCACCAGATGCAGATCCCTGAAGTCGACGACATCGAAGGCCTGCCGCCCGCCGTCGCGCTCCAGCAGCAGCGCGGGGCACCGACGACGAGGTCGTCCGTCGGCAGCGTCACGACCATTTCGAACTTGCTCAGGATGCTCTATTCCCGCGCCGGCGATTATCCGCGCGGACAACCCCTGCTCTATGCGGAGTCGTTTTCGCCGAATACGCCGGAGGGCGCCTGCCCGACCTGCCACGGCATCGGCCGGATGCTCGACGTCACCGAGACATCCATGGTGCCCGACGATACCAGGACGATCCGCGAGCGCGCCGTCGCGGCCTGGCCGAGCGCATGGCAGGGGCAGAACCTTCGGGACATCCTGACGACGCTGGGCTACGACGTGGACAAGCCCTGGCGCGAGCTGCCCAAAAAGGACCGCGACTGGATCCTGTTCACCGATGAGCAGCCGACCGTTCCTGTCTATGCCGGCTACGACGCTGCCGAGGTCAAACGGGCGCTGCGTCGCAAGGAGGAGCCGAGCTATCAGGGTACGTTCACCGGCGCAAAGCGCTACGTGATGCAGACCTACGCCAGGTCCGAGAGCGCGATGATGAAGCGCCGGGTCGCGCAATTCATGATCACGCGGGAGTGCCCGACCTGCCACGGCACACGCCTGAAGCCCGAGGCGCTCAAGGTGAAGTTTGCCGGCCTCAACATAGCCGAGATGTCGCACCTGCCGCTCAAGCAGCTGCAAGAGGTGATCAGGCCATTCGCGACAGCCTCGACCGACAGGTCGGAGAAGACCGTCGTCGCCAGGCGCATCTGCGAGGATCTGTCGGCGCGCCTTGGCGTCCTGCTCGACCTTGGCCTCGGCTATCTCGCCTGCGAGCGCAGCACGCCGACGCTGTCGCCGGGCGAGTTGCAGCGCCTGCGTCTGGCGACGCAGGTCCGCTCGAACCTGTTCGGCGTCGTCTACGTGCTCGACGAGCCCTCCGCCGGCCTGCATCCCGCCGACACCGAAGCGCTGCTGCGGGCACTGGACCGGCTCAAGCACGCGGGCAATTCGATCTTCGTGGTCGAACACGAGATCGAGGTGATCAGGCATGCCGACTGGCTGGTCGATGTCGGGCCAGACGCCGGCGAAGCCGGCGGGAACATCCTCTATAGCGGACCGCCCGCCGGGCTCGGCGAGATCGAGCAGTCGCGAACCGCCCATTATCTCGCCCATCCGCGAAACAAGCTGCCGACGATCCGTCGCGAGCCGAAGGGGCATCTGAAGCTCAGGGGGGTGACGCGCAACAATCTGCGCGACCTCGACGTTGATATCCCGCTCGGAGTGATCGCCAGCATCACCGGCGTCTCTGGTTCAGGCAAGTCGAGCCTGATCAGCCAATTCCTGGTCGACACCGTGGCCGACCATCTCGGCCATGCGCTTGCCGCCGATGCCGACGACGACAGCCTCGCTCCCACGATCGAGACGTTGGGCGGCAAGATCGTTGCCGGCCTCGACCAGGTCGATCGCCTCGTCGTCGTCGACCAGAAGCCGATCGGCCGCACGCCGCGGTCCAACCTTGCGACCTATACCGGCCTGTTCGATCATGTGAGAAAGCTGTTCGCGGCGACGCCGCAGGCCAAGTCGCGCCGCTACGACGCCGGACGGTTCTCGTTCAATGTCGCGAAGGGCCGCTGTGCGACCTGCGAGGGCGAAGGCTTCGTCTGCGTCGAGCTTCTGTTCCTGCCCAGCGTCTATGCGCCCTGCCCGACCTGCAAGGGCGCGCGCTACAACGACAAGACGCTCGAGGTGAAGGTTCGCGGCAAGTCGATCGCAGATGTGCTGGCGATGCGCGTCGACGAGGCCTTCGAATTCTTTCGTGACGATGCCGCGCTGAACCGGTCGCTGTCCGTCGTCCGCGAGGTCGGCCTCGGCTATATCCGCCTCGGCCAGTCCGCCACCGAACTGTCGGGCGGCGAGGCCCAGCGCATCAAGCTGGCGACCGAGCTGATGCGTCTGCAACGCGGCCACACGCTCTATGTTCTGGACGAGCCGACCACCGGCCTGCATCCCCGGGATGTCGAGCGGCTGATCGCCCAGCTCGAGCGGATCGTGGATGCCGGCAACAGCGTCGTCGTCGTCGAGCATGACATGGATGTCGTCTCGCACAGCGACTGGATCATCGATCTTGGCCCCGGCGCCGGCGATGAGGGCGGCCACATCGTTGCATCGGGGACACCGCACCAGGTTGCCAAGTCCGGGGGGAAGACCGCCGGCTATCTCGCGCGTCGCTTGACGCAGTGACGAACCCATCTTGGGTCTTGCAGCCACCCATTTCGCAATTGCGTTGGGCCGCGCAGAACGGACCCAGACTTTCGCGATGTTGACTTTCCGCCGTCGCGCTCCCCATACTTCGCAAAAAACAACCAATCATAAGACGGTTTTGAGGGAGGGATAGGATGCCGACTTCACGCAGGCAGCTGCTGAAGGGTACGGCGGCTGCC
>NZ_AKIY01000129.1 GCF_000282615.1 Bradyrhizobium sp. YR681
CCCCGCCATTGGCGGCCGCTTCCGGCGAGGCGTTCAGGATCGACGGCGAGCCCGAGGTGCCGGACTGCCTGCCGTCGCCGATGCAGGGCAGGGAGTGGATGCCGCGCTTGATCAGCGCTGCCGGCGGCTGCATGTTCACGACCTCGGCGCCACCGGGGTAGCCGATCGGGCCGGTGCCGCGGATGAACAGCACGCAGCGCTCGTCGATGTCGAGCGAGGCATCGTCGATCCGCTCGTGGTAATCTTCCGGCCCTTCGAACACGATGGCGCGGCCCTCGAAGGCGTTCAGGTCCTTCGGATTGCTGAGATAGCGGTCGCGGAATTCCTTCGAGATCACGCTGGTCTTCATGATCGCGGAATCGAACAGATTGCCCTTCAGCACCAGGAAGCCGGCGTCCTTCACCAGCGGCTTGTCGTAAGCCCGGATCACGTCGTTGTCGGGCGCGGGCGCATCCTTGCAGTTCTCGCCGATGCCGCGGCCGTTCACGGTGACCGCGTCCTCATGGATGCGCTTGTGCTTCATCAATTCGCGCACCACGGCCGGCACGCCGCCGGCGCGGTGGAATTCCTCGCCGAGATAGAAGCCGGCCGGCTGCATGTTGACCAGCAGCGGCACGTCGTGGCCGACCTTCTGCCAGTCGTCGATCGACAGCTCGACGCCGATGTGGCGGGCCAGTGCGTTGATGTGGATCGGCGCGTTGGTCGAGCCGCCGATCGCCGAATTGATGACGATGCAGTTCTCGAACGCCTTGCGGGTCAGGATGTCCGAGGGCTTCAGGTCCTCCCAGACCATCTCGACGGCGCGCTTTCCGGTCTCGTAGGCGATCTGGCCGCGCTCGCGATAGGGCGCGGGGATCGCCGCGCATCCCGGCAGCGAGAAGCCGAGTGCCTCGGCGAGCCCGTTCATGGTCGAAGCCGTGCCCATGGTGTTGCAATGGCCGACCGAGGGCGCCGATGACGCCACGATCTCCATGAACTCCTCATAGTCGATCTCGCCGGCGGCGAGCCGCTCGCGCGACTTCCAGACGATGGTGCCGGAGCCGGTGCGCTCGCCATTGTGCCAGCCGTTCAGCATCGGGCCGCCCGACAGCACGATCGCGGGCAGGTTGACGGTTGCCGCCGCCATCATGCAGGCGGGCGTGGTCTTGTCGCAGCCGGTGGTCAGCACCACGCCGTCGAGCGGATAGCCGTAGAGGATCTCGACCAGGCCGAGATAGGCGAGGTTGCGGTCGAGCGCTGCGGTCGGGCGCTTGCCGGTCTCCTGAATGGGGTGGGTCGGGAATTCCATCGCGATGCCGCCGGCCTCGCGGATACCCTCGCGGACGCGGTGCGCCAGCTCGATATGGTGGCGGTTGCAGGGCGACAGGTCGTTGCCGGTCTGCGCGATGCCGATGATCGGCTTGCCGGACTGGAGCTCGGCGCGGGTGAGGCCGTAGTTCAGGTAGCGCTCCATATAGAGCGCGGTCATGCCCGGATTATGCGGGTTGTTGAACCATTCCTGCGAGCGAAGGTGGCGGCGGGCGCCGTTACCGGCGGGCGCGTGCCCATTGGTTGGCTTTTTTGTCATTGGTTTCTCCTGCAATGCAAACGCACTGGCGTCGGTTGGAGGCGGTCGGCTTGTGCGATGCCCAACGGCGCGATCAATGGTTCAAAGGCCCGTTGGCGGGTCATTTCCTCACAAGTTCGATACTAGTCATGGCTACTTGGTAACGCTACCATTTTGTTCGGCGCGCCTCCGCCTGATGTGGACGGCCTGCTGTCCGAATGCCGCGACGACGAGCTTTGCCGCTCGATCACCTTGAAGCCGAGATCGAGCACCGGCTGCTCCGGGCGCCGTCCGTCGATGGCCTCGATCAGCATGGTGGCGGCCGTCCTGCCCATCTCGTAGCGGTTGGTGCGCACGCTGGTCAGGGTCGGGACGGCGGAGGCCATGAATTCGAGATCGTTGAAGCCGACGATCGCGATCTGTTCGGGGATCGCGATCTCCCGGCGCCGGCATTCGAAGAGAACGCCGAGCGCAAGGTCGTCATTGGCGCAGAACACCGCATCGATGCCGGGCTCTCGTGCCAGCAGATCGGTGAACAGGGTGCCGCCGAGCGTCACCGATGTCGGGGTTGCGGTCGTGACGACGAGGCGCTGCTCGAACAGGGAGGCGTCCTTCATCGCCGAGACATATCCGTCCAGCCGCCGCTGCACCCGCGGGTCCATGCGCGCGCCGACGAAGCCGATCTTGCGATGGCCTTGCGCGAACAGGTGCGCAATCGCCGCGCGGGCTGCATCATAGTGGGAAAAGCCGATCATCATGTCGACCGGATTGGGCCCGATCTCCATGATCTGCACGATCGGGCAGTCGGCCGCCTCCAGCATCGCGCGCGATTCCGTAGTCTGGTCGATGCCGGTGACGATCAGCCCGGCCGGCTTCTGCGCAAGAAACAGGCGCAGCAGCTTCTCCTCCTGGAGGATGCTGTAACGGGTGTTGGACAACTGGATCGAGTAACGGCCGCCTTCGGAGGCATCATAGATGCCGCGCAGCACGTCGGAAAACACGTTGTTGGTCAGTGACGGAATCAAGACACCGATCACTTCGGTGCGTTGCGAGGCCAGCGCGCGTGCCGCAAGATTCGGCACATAGCCGAGCTCCCTGGCGGCGCTTTCCACCCGCGTCCGCTTGGCGACCGACAGTGCCTCGGGATTACGGAAGAAGCGGGACGCCGTGATCGGGCTGACGCCGGCAAGCTCGGCAACTTCTGCCAGCCGGATTTTGCCTGACTTGGTGCGTTTTCGACCCATTTGTTGCTCTTAACACAGTCACTGTCGCAAACAAAGGAACGTTGACAGCGCTACCAGCAACGACTAACCAAAGACAAATTGCCAAAACCGCACAAACTGCCGACAATGTTGCCCGCTATGATCGGGCTTCGGTTGGTGAAGTCTGAAAAAACAAGACGGTCGCGGCGCGAGAGGCGTCGTGGACTTTCGAGGAGGGAGCTAGATGTCGTCTGTGCAAATCCGCGACGTGCGGAAATCGTTCGGCAATTTTGAAGTCCTGCACGGCGTTTCGATTCCGATCGAGGACGGCCAGTTCGTCGTCCTGGTTGGCCCCTCCGGCTGCGGCAAGTCGACGCTTTTGCGCATGCTCGCAGGCCTCGAGAACATCACCTCCGGCACGATCTCGATCGGCGACCGCGTCGTCAACAATATCCAGCCCAAGGAGCGGGATATTGCGATGGTGTTCCAGAACTACGCGCTCTACCCGCACATGACCGTCGGCGAAAACATGGGCTTCTCGCTGAAGCTGCGGAATGCCGGCTCCGACGAGATCAACAAGCGCGTCAAGCGCGCCGCCGAAATTCTCGCGCTGTCGCCGCTGCTCGATCGCTATCCGCGCCAGCTCTCCGGCGGCCAGCGCCAGCGCGTCGCGATGGGCCGCGCCATCGTGCGCGATCCCCAGGTCTTCCTGTTCGACGAACCCTTGTCGAACCTCGATGCCAAGCTGCGCGTCGCCATGCGCACCGAGATCAAGGAGCTGCATCAGCGGCTCAAGACCACCACCGTCTACGTCACCCACGACCAGATCGAGGCCATGACCATGGCCGACAAGATCGTCGTCATGCATGACGGCATCGTCGAGCAGATGGGCACGCCGCTCGAGCTCTACGACAAGCCGGAAAACCAGTTCGTCGCCGGCTTCATCGGCTCCCCCCCCCCC
>NZ_AKIY01000130.1 GCF_000282615.1 Bradyrhizobium sp. YR681
GCTCGCGCCGCCCGCCAGCGTTTGCGTCCGCTCCAGGCGAATGCCGCGCGCCGCGTAGGCGACGAAATCGAGCCCGCAGATGTTCGGCAGGATGTCCTTGTCGCCATGGCGCGCCGCGAGCTTGCAGAAGCCGCAGGCCTTGTAATTGACGCCGAATTCAAAATCGTCCTCTGGACCCGGCTCGACGAAATCGTAGACGAAATCTTCCGGAAACTCGATTCGATGGCTTTCAGTAACGCTTCTTGCCGCCTGCTCGCGCAGCAGGGCCTGGTTCTCCGGCGACATGAATTGGCGGCCTGCGGCGAGACGCTCCGCTTCAGGCGCGATCAGCAATTGCACCTTGTAGGTCTCCCGCTCGATCTCGCCGATCACGGGCACCGGCACGCCGTGCCGCCGCAGCACCCGGCTGATGGCCATGAACCCCGTCAGACGCATGAAGAAATCGCTCATGCGGCTTGCCGCGCCGCCGACATAGGGCATCTGGGTGAGAACGATCTCGAATTCGTCCATCACCTCCTGCCTGATCCGGTCGATATCCGAGAGCTGCGCGCGCTCGCGGAGCATCGCTTCGGCAATGTCGAGTCGCTCGCGCATGGCGGCTTCCATTGCGCCTCGATGCGTCTGGTAGAAGGGATGGATCATCTCAGCCATTGGACACCTGATCGAATTGGTCGTTGCAAGGCGGCGACGCCGGCTTCATTCGGCGGCGATCGCCTCGATCTCCAGCAGCCATTTGCTGTCGACGGTCTCGACGACCACGACCGTCAGCGCAGGCTGGTGCTCCCCGAGCATCGCGCAGCGAACAGCGCGATTGGTCACGAGCTGGTTGCGATCGGTCAGGAACGTGGTGACCTTGACCAGATGCCCGACGCCAAGGCCGGCGGCAGCGAGCACGTTCTTGACGTTGCGCCAGGCCTGCTCGCATTGCGCCTCGAAACCCTCGGGCACCGTGCCGTCGGGATTTTCAGGCACTTGGCCGCTGATGAACAGCAGGCGGCGATGCTCCCTGACTTCAAGTCCCATGCAGTAGCCGCTGGCGGGCGGGTGAACCGTTGCGGGATTGTGGCTGACGATGTGGGCTGGGGGCATGGGGTTTCTCCGGATTGCGGGCCGACCGTATCCGGCGGCATCGCCCCGGCGCAAAGCATCATTCCTGCGGTTCAGCGCAAGAAAATCTATTGCAAGGCCGCAGCCCATCGGTGTCAAACTGGAGCGCGATGACCTACGCCCTTCCCCCGCTCAACGCGCTCCGCGCCTTCGAGGCCGCCGCCCGGCATCTCAGCTTCAAGCTCGCCGCGCACGAGCTGCACGTGACGCCCGCCGCCGTCGGGCAGCAGGTGAAGGCGCTGGAAGCGCGCCTCGGCGTGCAGCTCTTCGAGCGGCTGCACAAGCAGCTCATCCTCACCGCGGCCGGTCAGGCCTATCTGCCCGGGGTCTCCGAAGGCTTTCGCCACATTGCGGAGGCGACCTCGCAATTGAAACCGGCGGGCGCCGTGCTGCTGCAACTGGGCGCCCATGGCAGCTTCGATTTGCGCCGTCTCGATCTGGCGGCGTTTCGCGGCGCGCATGCGGAAATCGGCTTGCGGGTGCTCCAGCCCGCCGGCCTGCACGAATTGGTGGAGGGCAAGGTCGATCTCTTGATCGCCCGCGGTCTCGGCCACCATCCGGGCTATCGCTGCGACCGGATCAATGAGGGATCCGGCCTTGGTGACTGGCTGATTGCGCCCGAAGGTACAGCGGATTGCCCCGAGATCGTCAGTTTTCGCGAATGGCTGCGCGCCCAGCCGGTTGAGAAGGCGCTCGCAAACCGCCGCCCGCGTCTGGTCGGCATGGCCGGAAGTTGAGCCAGCAACTTGTTGCTGACCTCAAGGCCTACGAACAAGCCCACGTCGTCCGCGTTTGCCGATCGAAACGACGTGCCGGGCATACAGATAAACCGCGAGAAAGACGATAAACAGGCCAGCTGTCCAACGGCCAGCAGCAAATACTGCAATGCACAGCAAGAAGACGAGAAATGCCACGATGGTCCAAACCAACGCGAACCCCAAGTAGGTCCGTCCGGTCGGGATATTGCTCACATTACGCGCCATGGCTTCTGTTCAGTCCGATGCCTCACCACCCGGCAAAGCAATAGGACAACGCTAAACACACTTTGCCACGTCAGGCCGATGCGAACTGCATCAGGTTAAGAGCCGATGATCAGAACAGTTAAAATCGCCGCGCAGATCGCATGGACGGTTTCAACCGTGGGAATGTGGACTTTCGTTGGCGGCGTCTTCGGTTGGACACATCACGAATGGATAGGTGCCATAGCGCTCGGGACCGTTGGATTTTGCGCAGGAACGATGCTGGCAGCGTCACCTCTCGCATTTCTCGACATCCTGGGCGCCGGATTGTGACTGGGAGGCTCACCTCGGCTTCTGCGCGCTAGCCAGATCGTGTGCTCATGGACCTCAGCTTCCGAACACAAAGCGGAAGTCTACGACCTTCAACGTGTTCAGCGGCTTGTGACCCGAGGCGGACCTCAGCTATCGTCGCTGAATATTGATACTAACGCAGCTTGGACCCTGCCAAACGCCACTCTTCAAGCACTGCTCCTTCCACTCGGAGCAGGTGTTTGCGTCCATACCAACCATCTTACTCCTCAAGCTATCAGTCGGTGCGGCTGGGCTTTTGAAGTAGGCAACGCAAGCTGCCCCAAATTCAGAGCAAGTTGAAAGGCGAGGCTCGCGCGGAACGCATGGCGAGCGAACGTCTTGAGCGCTGGGCATGGCGGTCAGCTCATAGACAGCTACGCCAACCAACAGGACAACAAGCGCAGCGATGAGCTTCCTCATGCAAATGCCATTCGACCGATAAGCGTCTGAGCAATAGCAGGCCGTCAGTAACAGAGAACGATCCTCGAAGAATTAACAAAACACGGACAGTCCGGACATACTCGCTCAACGCGTTAGTAACCGGTGTCCATAGTTGCGCTTTATGCCAGTTCAGTCGGCTTGTGGCCCTTGGCCGACTAGTTAGGGCGAACTGACCGTGTCCGGTCTTGAAGACCAAACGGACGCGGCACGACCTCCGCGCGGGCTGATCGGGTTTATGAGGACACGCCCTAAGTGGGGGCCAATACCATCTGCCCCGCAATCTCGTCAGCGCGCCAGCACCGCACCGCGTGTCCGTCGGGGCGCGTTTCCAGCACCGGCCCCGGCTCGCTGCGGCACACGTCCTCCGCATAACGACAGCGCGGGCTGAATGCGCAGCCGTTCGGCGGATTGAGAGGATTGGGCAAGTCGCCGCCGGTCGTCGCCAGCGGCGCATGGCGCAGCGGATCGGGGATGGCGGCGATCAAGGCCTGCGTGTAGGGGTGCGCGGGACGCTCGAATATCTCGCGCCAGTCGCCGTTCTCGACGATGCGGCCGAGATACATCACGGCGACCTTGTCGCTCATGTGCTCGACGACGCCGAGGTCGTGGCTGATCATGATGTAGGACAGGCTAAGCGTCTCCTTCAGCTCCAGCAGCAGGTTGATGATCTGGGCACGGATCGAGACGTCGAGCGCCGAGACCGGCTCGTCGCAGATGACGATTTTGGGATTGAGGATCAGCGCGCGGGCGATGCCGATGCGCTGGCGCTGGCCGCCGGAGAATTCGTGCGGGTAGCGATCGGCCTGTTCGGGCCGCAGGCCGACATGCCGCAGCATGCTTGCGACGCGGTCTTCGATCTCGCTCTTTGCGGTCACCCCGTGCACGCGCAGAGGATCCTCCAGCGTGCGGCGCACGGTCTGGCGCGGATTGAGCGAGGCATAGGGATCCTGGAAGACGATCTGCACGGTGCGGGCCAGGGCCTTGCGATCGCCGGATGGCCCGTCCGTCACCACCTGTCCGTCAACCACGATGCGGCCGCGCGTCGGCTTCAACAGGCCCAGGATCGAGAGCGCGACCGTCGACTTGCCGGAGCCGGATTCGCCGACGAGGCCGAGACATTCGCCGCGCTTCAGCGTGAGATCGACACCGTCGACGGCACGAAGCAGCCGCCGCTCGCGGCCGAGCAGGCCGCCGCCCAGCGGAAAATGAACCGCGAGATCCTCGACACTGAGAATGACGTCGTCCGGCCTGCCCTCACCCGATCTCACTTTGGGCTCATGCATGGTGGTGACACCTCACCAAACCGCCCGCCTCCAGCAAATCCGTCTGCGGCACGACCGTCCGGCAAATATCGGTCGCCTGCGCGCAACGCGGATTGAACCTGCAACCGTCAGGGAAAGCCGTGATGGCGGGGACGACGCCCGCGATCTCCTTGAGCCTCGCGCGGCCGAGCGCCGCGCGGCTGCCCAGCCGCGGCAGCGAGTCGACGAGGCCCTGCGTATAGGGATGCGCCGGCGAGCGGAAGATATCGGCCGAGCCACGCTCCTCGACGATACGGCCGGCATACATGACGGCGACGCGGCGGCAGACATTGGCGACGAGGCCGAGATCATGGCTGATCATCAGGATCGCCGTGCCCCGCTCGGCGCACAGATTCCGCATCAGCTCGATGATCTCCGCCTGCACCGTGACGTCGAGCGCGGTGGTCGGCTCGTCGGCGATCAGCAGATCCGGACCGCAGGCCAGCGCGATGGCGATCATGACGCGCTGGCGCATGCCGCCGGAGAGCTGGTGCGGGTAATCCTTGACGCGTCGCTCCGGCGCGGGGACACGGACATTCGCCAGCGCCTCGACCGCCAGCTGGTCGGCTTCCCGCCAGCTCTTGCCCTGGTGCAGCACGAACATCTCGGCGATCTGCCGGCCCACCGGCGAGACCGGGTTCAGCGCCGTCATCGGCTCCTGGAAGATCATGGCGATGCGATTGCCGCGCAGCTCGCGCTGCCTGGCCGCCGAAAGGTGCTGGATCTCCCGCCCCTCGAACCGGATGACGCCGCCGCCGATCGACAAAGGCCGCCGCAACAGGCCGATCAGGGCCAGCGCCGAGATGCTCTTGCCGCAGCCGGATTCGCCGACGAGGCCGAACGTCTCGCCACGATCGATCCGGAACGAAACGCCCTCGGCCGCCGCGACGCGCCGCGATCCGTCATCGATATCGATGCGCAGATCCTCGACTTCGATCAGCGGCGCGCCCGTCATGTGCGGCGGCTCCGCGACTGGGGATCGAGGATGTCGCGCAGGCCGTCGCCGAGCAGGTTGAGGCCAAGCACCGTCAGGAAGATGGCAAGGCCGGGGAACACCGAGAGCCACGGCGCCGTCGTGATCTGGTCGCGGGCCTCCGACAGCATGCTGCCCCAGCTCGGGAACGGCGGGCGGACACCGAGACCGAGGAACGACAAGGCGGCTTCCGACAGCACCGCACTGCCCATGCCGAGCGTGCCGATGACGATGAGGGGGCCGAGCATGTTCGGCAGCAGCTGCGTGATCATGATGCGCACATCGCCGTAGCCGAGCACGGTCGCGGCCTGCACATAGCCCTGGCTTCTGAGCGACAACGCCGAGGCCCGTGCGATCCGGCAGGTGAAGGACCAGTTGGTCAGGCCGAGCGCGATCAGCAGGCTGGTCAGGCCGGGCCCGAGCACCGCCATGATGGCCAGCGCGAAGATCAGCGAGGGGATCGCGAGCATCAGATTGGTCAGCGCATTGACGACATCGTCCCACCAGCCGCCGAAATAGCCGGCGCTCAGGCCCAGCGCCACGCCGATGACGCTGTTGATGAGTTGCGAGACGATGCCGACCGTCAGCGAGATGCGCGCGCCGTAGACGACGCGTGAATAGATGTCGCGGCCCTGCCCGTCGGTCCCGAACCACCAGGTCCAGCTCGGCGGCTCCTCCGCGTTCATCAGATTGGCGTCGAGCACGGGATCGGTGTGCGCCAGCCACGGCGCGAGCAGGCCGACCAGGATCGCAAGCGCGAACAGGGCACCGCCGATGACGAGATTGGCGCGGAGTTTCATGCGTATCTGATCCTGGGATCGATCACGCCGTAGAGCAGGTCGATCAGCAGATTGATCGCGAGAAAGAACAGCACGACCACGAGAATGGAGCCCTGCACGGCGGGAATGTCGCGCTGAAGCACGCTGTCGACCAGCAGCGAGCCGATGCCCGGCCACGAGAACAGCTTTTCGACCACGACCGCCTGCCCCATCAGCGCGCCGAATTGCAGGCCCATGGTCGTGAGAATGAGGACGAGCGCGTTGCGCATCACGTGCCACTTCACGACCCTGACCTCGCTCATGCCCTTCGAGCGTGCGGTGCGGACGAAATCCGCGGTCATGATTTCGAGCACCGCGGCGCGCGTCGTCCGGGCCAGCAGCGCCATCGGCGAGACGCCGAGCGTCACGGCCGGCAGGATCAGATATTTGCCGCCGCCATCGCCATAGCCGAAGCTCGGCAGCCAGCCGAGCTTGAGCGCGAACAGGTACATCAACAGCAGCCCGAGCCAGAACTTGGCCAATGACAGGCCCGACACCGCCAACACCATGGCGGCGCTGTCGACGATACCGCCCGGCCGCAACGCGGCGACAAAGCCCAGGGGCACGCCGATCACGACCGCGAACGCCATGGACGCGAAGATCAGTTGCAGCGTCGGCCATGCCCGCTTGGCGATCATGGCGGTGACAGGCTCGCGCGTCCGGAACGAGGTGCCGAAATCACCGGTCGCGAGCTTCGCGATATAGGCGCCGAAGCGCATGTAGACGGGCTCATCGAGGCCGAGCTGCTTCTTCAAGCGCAGCTCGACCTGAGGATCGGCGTCGTCGCTCATGGTCGAGACGATGCTGCCGGGAACGACGCTGAACAGCACGAAGACCAGCAGCACGACGGCAAGCACGGTCGGAATGGTCTGCAGGAGGCGACGGAACAAGAAGGAGAGCATCGGCACTTTTCCTCTCTCCCTCCATCTGATGTCGCGATGGAGGGAGCGCGGGAGCGTGTGTCACTTCGCGGGAGAGGTCTCGTCGACCCAGAGGTCTTCGACGTTCTGGTGGGTCAGCTCCGTCGCGTTCAGCTGAACGCCCTTCAGCCACGGCTGCACCGCCATGACCGCCTTGTTGTAGTTGAAGAACCAGACCGGCGCCTCGTCGTAGAGCAGCGCATTGGCCTTTTGCAGCAGCTGGCCACGCTTGGCCAAATCGTCGGACTGCCCGGCCTCGTCGACCAGCTTGTCGAAGTCGGCGTTCTTGAAGTTCATGTAGTTGCAGGCCGATTGCGGC
Source organism: Bradyrhizobium sp. YR681 (assembly GCF_000282615.1). Classification (GTDB taxonomy): domain Bacteria; phylum Pseudomonadota; class Alphaproteobacteria; order Rhizobiales; family Xanthobacteraceae; genus Bradyrhizobium. Next base: position 7,190 of record NZ_AKIY01000130.1, read on the forward strand.
GTCGCCGAATGGAAGCATTTCAGCGCCGCCTGGGGATCCGGGCCGGTCTGCTGGGAATAGATGAAGGCCTGGTAGTCGCCGCTGCGAACCACCTCCGACAGCACCGCGGCCTCGACCTGCTTGACCTTCGCCTTGATACCCACCCTGTCCAGCATCGGGATGACGGCCGTGACGATCGGCAGGCCCCAGCTCTCATTCTGGCTGGTGGTCCATTCGAATTCGAAGCCGTTGGGATACCCGGCCTCGCTGAGCAACTGCTTGGCCTTGGCGGGATCGTAGGGGTAGGGCTTCATGGTCTTGTCGTAGAGCGGCGAGGTCAGCGGCAGCCAGCTGGTGGCGCGATAGGCCTTGCCCTTGACCAGCTTGTTGATGATCAGATCGGTGTCGATCGCATAGTTGATGGCCTGCCGGACGCGCTGGTCGGTGAACGGCTTGAAGGCGGGATTCATCCCCATGTAGCGCGTGAAGACCTCGGCGACCTCGACGATGGTGCCCTTGAGGTCGGCGTCGGACTGGTAGGCGACATACTGCGCGGGACCCAGCACCGAGGTGTCGATCTCCTTGTTGCGGAAGGCGACGTCGCGCGCCGCGGCCTCGCCCATGACCGACACGATGACCTTGTCGGCGTAGGGCTTGCCGGGCTTGTAGAACCGGTCCCACCGCTCCAGCACGATGCGCGATCCCGGCACGTGCTCGACGAATTTGAACGGCCCGAGGCCGATCGGCTTCTGGAGGAAGCCCTCCTTGGCGGCCTCGTCGGCCGGATAGATCGACGTCAGCGCAGTGAAGAAGTAGAAGCCCGGATCGACCTTCTCGGTCAGCTTCATCTCAAGGGTGAAATCGTCGATCTTCTTCAGGCCGGAGATCTCCTTGGCCTGGCCCTTCTCGACCGCGGCCGCACCCTCGATCACGCGGACGTAACGCGCACCGGGATAGGCCTTGGCGCCGTCCATGATGCGGTTGTAGGACCAGATGACGTCGTCGGCCGTCATCTTGCGGCCGCTGTGGAAATAGGCGTCGTCGCGCAGCTTGAAGGTGTGAACGAGGCCGCCGCCCGAGACGACGTCCTCCTTGGCAAGCTCCAGCACCGGCTTGCCTTCGGCGGAATTCCAGATGTAGAGCGACCGGTGCAGGGCCTTGGCGTAGATCTCGTCCTGGGCGCGCTGGGTGGTGTGAATGTCGAGGCTGGTGAAGCTCGAGCCT
>NZ_AKIY01000131.1 GCF_000282615.1 Bradyrhizobium sp. YR681
CTTGCGGCGAGCCGTTGATCGCCTCGTCGACGGCAGCCGCGATGTCGCGCATGCTGATGACGGAGACGAGGCTGTAATCGTCGATCACGGGCAGATGACGGATGTGATTGCGGTTCATCAGATGCCGGACGTGCTCGATCGTGTCTGATGAGGTGCAGGACACCAGCTGCTGCACCGAGACGAGCTGCGAGACCTTGACGTTGATGGCATTGGCGCCGTGCTCGGCCACCGCGCGCACCACGTCGCGCTCGGTGAACATGCCGACGGCGGTGTTGCCTTCAGAACGCACCACGTCCTTGACCACGAGCGCGCTGATGTTGTTGGCGCGCATCAGCTTGGCGGCGATACCCACCGTTTCGTTCATTCGCACCGTGACAACGCGCGGTGTCTTCTTGCGCAGGATGTCTCCGACCAGCATTGCAACCTCCCTGGGTGAAATGACCAGCGAAGTGTGGTATACATAATGCCAATCGTCAAGCGCTGGATTTGGCTGATCCGAAAAATCTTGAGGCAGCGATGCTGACGTTTGTCGTCGGGCCAAAATGAAAAGGGGCGCATCGCTGCGCCCCTGTCTCGATCGTGCAGTGGATGTGGCGGCTTACGCCGTCTCGGTCTTGGCAGCGCCCGTCGCGGTGTTGGCGCTTTCGGCTTCCTTGCCGAGGATGAAGGAGCGGCGCAGCGGCTTGATCACGAACAGTGCCATCAGCGCGGCAGTCGCGTTCAACGCCACCGCGACCACGAACACGGCCTTCCAGCCATAGGTTGCCGAAATCACGCTCGCGAGCGGGACGAGCAGGGATGCGGTGCCCTTCGCGGTGTAGAGCATGCCGTTGTTGGTGGTCGCGTATTTCGAACCGAACGTGTCGCCGCAGGTGGCGGGGAACAGCGAGTAGATCTCGCCGAACACGCCGAAGTAAACCGCGGTCGCGAGCACGAAGACAACGGGAACGTGACCATAGGCCGACAGCGTCAGCAGCATCGCCGCCGCGGTGCCGAACGCGATGAACATGGTGTGCTCGCGGCCGATCGTGTCGGAGACCCAGCCGAAGAAGGGACGGCCGAAGCCGTCGAAGATGCGGTCGAGCGAGATCGCGAAGGTCAGCGCCGCCATCTGGAAGCCGGCGAGCGTCACCGGCGTGTCGGCGATCTTGAAGTCGTGCGCGATCGGGCCGATCTGGGCCGCGGTCATCAGGCCGCCCGAGGCGACCATGACGAAAACGAGATACATCACCCAGAAAATAGGGGTGCGCAGCACTTGCGGCGGGGTGAAGTCGATCTTGGTCTGCGGCAGATTGAGCTGCTTCTTCTTCGGCGGAATCGAGAGCCGCGGCGGCTGGATGAAGAAGGCGAGCACGAACACGATCAGCCCCTGGCCGATGCCGAAGGTGAAGAATGCGTGCTGATAACCGCTCGCAGCGATCATGGTCGCGATCGGGACCACGGTGAGCGCGGCGCCGGCGCCGAATCCGGCGGCTGTCGCGCCGGCGGCAAGGCCCCGACGGTCCGGAAACCATTTCAGCGCGTTGCCGACGCAGGTGCCGTACACCGCGCCCGCGCCCATGCCGCCGACGATCGCGGCTGCGTAGAGCAGGGTGAGGCTATCGGCGTAGGAGTTGAGCACCCAGGACAGCGCGATCATCACGCCGCCGAACATGATGACGATGCGCGGGCCGTATTTGTCGACGAACCAGGCCTCGACCGGCACCAGCCAGGTTTCGGTGACGACGAAGATGGTGAAAGCGAGCTGGATCGCGGCGCGTCCCCAATGGTGGGCCGCATCGATCGGATCGACGAACAGCGTCCAGCCGTATTGCAGATTGGCGATCATCGCCATGCAGACGATGCCCATGCCGAGCTGGAGCCAACGGAAACCTGTGCGAAGAGGCGCGGCCGTAACGGCGCCGTCCGTGCTGGAAATCATCAAGAACCTCCCAACGCGCCTGATTGATTGCATCCTGGGATTGCAAGGTGACCCAGTGTCGCAAATATTGTGGCTTATCGTCGCAAGCGCGGCGGGGAGATTGGTATACCATATTCCAGAAGGCAAGCCCAATCTTGTGATGCGGCGCAAGAAAAAGCGCGCGGTTCCCTTTGGTGGCGGCGGCAGGCGCAGGTTCTGCAAAAACGAAAACGCCCGGCCGTGAGGCCGGGCGTCATGCTGCAAATGAACTGCGGTGAAGCGCGTCAGACGGTCGATTTGGCGACCACGATCTTGCGCCAGGGTTTCAGCACCGCGATCGCCAGTGCCGAGGCGAGGATGTTGGCGCCGGCGGCAATGATGAACACGCTGTCCCAGGTGCCCGACGACTGCTGCATGTAGTTGGCGATCGGCACCAGCAGCGCGGCGGTGCCCTTTGCGGTGTAGAGCAGGCCCGCATTGGTGGTCGCGAACTTCGAGCCGAACGTGTCGGTGCAGGTCGAGGGGAACAGCGAGTAGATCTCACCCCAGGCGAAGAACACGAAGCCCGAGAGCAGCACGAACCAGATCGGATCGTGGCCCCAGAGGTAAAGCATCCAGATGCCGAACCCTTCCATGCCGAAGGCGATGAACATCGTGTTCTCGCGGCCGATCATGTCGGAGATCCAGCCGAAGAACGGGCGCGTCAGGCCGTTGAGCACGCGGTCGATCGTGGCCGCGAAGGTCACCGCCGTCATCGTCACCGCCATCAGCGTCACCGGAACGCTGTCGACCTTCCAGTCGACCGCGATCGGCTTCAGGTTGGCCGTCACCATCAGGCCGCCCGCGCCGACGATCACGAACATGAAGTACATCAGCCAGAAGATCGGCTGACGCAGCACCTCGGTCGGCTGGTAGTTGCGGCGCGTCTGCACCAGATTCGCGTTCGCCACCACGGCCGGCACCTGGCCTGCTTTCGGCGCGAGCAGGAAGAAGGCGAGGATGCAGATGATGATGCCTTGTCCAAGGCCGAAATAGAGGAAGGTGGTCTGGAAGCCACTGTCCTTGATCATGGCCTGGATCGGCGCGACGGTGAGCGCGGAGCCTGCACCGAAGCCGGCCGCCGTGATGCCCGCAGCAAGACCGCGCTTGTCCGGAAACCATTTCAGCGCGTTGCCGACGCAGGTGCCGTAGACGCCGCCGGCACCGATGCCCGCGATGATCATGCCGAGATAGTAGCCGTTGAGCGTGGTCGCCTGCGCGTTGATCGCCCAGCCGGCGGCGCAGAGAATGCCGCCGATCAGCACGACGATGCGCGGACCGTATTTGTCGACGAACCATCCTTCGACCGGCACCAGCCAGGTCTCGAACAGGACGAAGAGCGTGAAGGCCCATTGGATCGAGGCGCGATCCCAGCCGAACTTCTTCTGGATGTCGGGGACGAAGAACGTCCAGCCGTATTGATAATTGGCGATCATCACCATCGCCGCTACACCGACCGCCAATTGCGCCCAGCGATACGTGTCGCTAACGCGCGCGGCTGTAGGGGCCGTTGCCTGCACCATGTCCGTCATAAAGCCTCCCGTGGCGCCTCTAATTTTTCTGCGAGCGCTGGAGGGGCATTCTTGTATTCATTATGCCAAGGTTCAAGCGCTGGTCTGGTCACCGTGCGCAAATGCCGCAGGACCTTTACCGGTTGCGGCTGTGACTCAGGACAGCACAAGTAGAAATGGCCCCGTCCTGCGGGGCCATTCATCATAAGTCGTATGTCGGCGGGTTTGAAACCGGCGCGCCGTTGCCGCGGCGCCGGAAATGCGCGCTTACAGCCCGAAACGCGGCAGGTCGCCGTTGTGATTCGAGATCTCGGCGCTGGCCATCAGGAAACGGTCGACTGCGGCCAGAAAACGGGTGAGCAGCGAGGCGGAGGGGGCGAGAGCGACGGCGGCGGTCTTGGACATCTGAAATCCCTTTCTCAAGACGGTCAGTAGTGCTGTCTCATTTCGAAAGGCAATCTACGTATACCAGATGCCAGTGTCCATGCATTCCATTGCATAGCAGCATGGAGCCCTTCGCATTGCAGCATACAGTCCGTTAAAGCGGCCGATTTGGGCGTCAAATGCCAAAAAGCCGCCGAATTCAGGTGATTCGGCCCGTCTGCGTCGACAAACGGGGCCTTGGCAGCGGGGCGCGAAGCCGGTAGAGGTCTGCCCCCTTTTCCAATCATCTGTCAGAGTGGTTCATGTCGAGCGCCTCGCCCGCCGTCTCGATCGGCATCGATTTTGGGACCAGCAACACGGTCGTGGCTCTCGCGGCGGACGACCGCCGGGTCGAGGCCATCCGCTTCGACCACGGCGGGCAGCGCCACAGCACCTACGTCTCGGCGCTGTGCTTCTGGGAGGACCGGCCGGGTGCCGGCGCCCAGGCCGAAGGCGGCCCCTGGGCGATCGAGCAGTTCCTCGAAGGGCGCCACGTCTACCGCTTCCTCCAGTCCTTCAAGACTTTTGCCGCGAGCTCGAGCTTCAACACCACCCAGGTGTTCCGGCAGCGCTTCAAGTTCGAGGACATCCTGGCGGCGTTTTTGCGCACGCTGGCGCGCCATGGCGGCGACAAATTCGGCTTCGAGGCGGCCAACATCACGGTCGGCCGCCCGGTGCGCTTCGCCGGTGGCAATCCCGACGAGGCGCTGGCCATGCAGCGTTACCGGGCCGCGTTCGAGCGTCTCGGCGCCGGTCACGCGCGCTATGTCTACGAGCCCGTGGGCGCGGCGTTCTCCTTCGCCCGAAGGCTCGAGCGCGATGCCACCGTACTGGTCGCGGATTTCGGCGGCGGCACCAGCGATTTTTCGGTGATGCGCTTTTCGCGCGCGGGAGGCAGCCTGCGCGCCGAGCCGCTGGGACACGCCGGCATCGGCATTGCCGGCGACACGTTCGATTACCGCATCGTCGACCACGTCGTCTCGCCACGGCTCGGCAAGGGCTCGAGCTTCCGTTCGTTCGACAAGGTGCTGCCGGTCCCTGGCGGCCACTACACCAACCTGGCGCGCTGGCATCAGCTCGCGATGATGAAGAGCAACGGCGATCTGCGCGAACTGCGGGAGCTGGCGCGCACCGCACTGAAGCCGAAGCTGCTCGAGGATTTCATCACCATCGTCGACCTCGATCTCGGCTTTTCGCTCTACCGCGCGGTGTCCGACGCCAAGGTCGCGCTGTCGGGCCACGACGAGGTGGACTTCCGTTTCAAGGGCGGCGGCGTCGAGATCGGCTCGACCATCACGCGGAAGAATTTCGAAGCCTGGATCGCCGATGACATCGCCCGGCTGGGCGCGACGGTCGACAAGGTGCTGGGCGAGGCCGGCATCACCGCGCGCGAGGTGGAGAAGGTGTTCCTGACCGGCGGCACCTCATTCGTGCCCGCGGTCCGAAAGCTGTTCGCCGACCGCTTCGGCAACGAGCGGCTGATGTCGGGCGACCAGTTCGAATCGATCGCCTACGGCCTCGCGCTGATCGGACACAGTCCCGATCCCGATCGCTGGACCGCCGGCGGCGGGCGCGAGCCGAAGGCGGACGCGTAGGGCGCCCGCCAATCCCTTCGTTTCGGCGCGTTACTGGTTGATCTCGGGCTCGACGAGCCTTGCCAGGTTTCGCAGCGATTCCTGCCAACCGAGATAGCAGGCCTCGACGGGGATGACGTCGGGCAGGCCGGACTGCGTGATCTCGACCTCGGAGCCGACCGAGACCTTCTTCAGCGTCACGGTCACCTCGATCACGCCGGGCAGATTGGGGTCGTCGAACCTGTCGGTGTAGCGGAGGCGCTCGCCAGGCACGAGCTCGAGATATTCCCCGCCGAAGGCGTGGCCGTGACCCGTCGTGAAATTCCGGAACGACATCTTGAACGTCCCGCCGATCTTGGGCTCGAGATGATGCACGGTGCAGGTGAAGCCGTTCGGCGGAAGCCATTTCGCCAGCGCATCGGCCTCGAGGAAGGCGCGATAGACTTTCTCCGGGCTGGCGGCGAGAACGCGGTGCAGGCGGACAGTGCCGGGCATGGTTGTTATCCTCTTCGAATTGATGGGCCGACACCAGCGTCTATGGCCCATTCATGTCCCGAGGACGACCGGGACGCTGCCGATCCGACAGCATTCGCCGGAATTTTTCACCTCATCTGTACGATGACCTTCCCCTTGGCGCGCCCTTGTTCGAGATAGGCGAGTGCCTCCTTGGCCTGGTCGAACGGGAATATCCTGTCGATCACCGGCCGGATTCGTTCTGCTTCGAGGAGCTTGCCGCTACGTCCTGAGCGTCATCGTGAATACCAATCGATCACGACCGGTCGTCGGATTGTCGCTCGCTCCTGCGGCGTGAAGCCATCGTCCTTCTCGACACGACGGCATGACTTTGCGCAAGCCGTAGCGCGCGCCGTGATGGGACGACGTGCGTATCATGCGCAGCGTTCGCACAATTTGCGAGCATGTTGGCTCCGATATGTTTCGAAACACTTGAGCCGGATTTTAGCCTCTAGTCTCAGCGATGAGTCCGTCGCAGGCCGCGTGTCACGACATGGCCGCGCGACGAATCCATCGCACCAGAGGAATTTGCGACATGAAGCAGACGACGCTGCGATACCGGGCCTGCGCCGGGTCCGCAGCCTGCCAGCGGAGACCGCCTCGAGATTGATCGGAATGCCGGCTATCAGTCGAGAATTGAACAAGGCCTACGACGAGGCGCGCGCATCTCACAAGCCGCGCCTGCCCAAGCTCTCGCCGCTCGACATCGACATCGTCGCCGGGCTGGAGAAGAACGGCGTCTACATCACCTCTCTCGACAAGCTTGGTCTGCCGGGCACGGACGCGCTTTGGGCGTCGGCAACCGGCATCGCGAACGCCTATTCCCTCCGCGCTCGATCGGGCGAGTTTGCCGGCGACTATACCGTGCAGGTCGGCGCCCGGGATCTGATGCGTCATCCGCATATCGTCCGCTGGGCCCTCAACGATCGCATCCTCGACATCGTCGAGACCTATCTCGGCCTGCCTGTGGCTTATGACACCATGAATTTCTTCTACACCATGGCCGACGGCCGGCAGGTGGGCGGCACGCAGATGGCATCGCGACGTCGAGGATCGGCGGATGGTCAGGATGATCGTCTACCTGCATGACGTCGATGAGGATACGGGCCGCTTGAAATCCTGCACCGCTCCTTTCCGGGCTGCGACAAGCTCGACGGCGCCAACTTTCCGGTCCTGACGGAGGAAATGCTGGAGGAGAGACTCGGCTCGAAACTGGATCGTGGCGACGTGACGACCTGCACCGGCATGGCCGGCACCGTGATCTTCGCGGACGTCGCCAGCCACTACCATCGCGGGCGTCCGGCGATCGCGCGCGACCGATGCGCGCTCTTCTACAGGTTCTTCTCGCGTACGCCGCTTCGACCGTTCTTCTGCGAGCGGCATGTGTTCTCACGCGAGCAGCTTTCCGAGCTTGCGGCCGGCCAGACCGCCCGCGCGCGCGATTGCATGCTGTGGCACTCACGCCTTCCTCTGCTCGCGCGGATCGTGCCACGGGCGCGGTATTAGAGCGTGTTCGAGCGAAGTGGATGCCGGTTCGCGCAGAGAAAACGCGTCAAAACAGGCAGGGATCGTCCTTTGTCATGTCGGAGCCCCGGGGGACCCGGAGAGTTCGGCCGCGCATCCTCGAACCGGCACAGGTTCCACCAAAGGCGCGGGCGCGATTAAATCCGGTCGAAGCCTTGCTAATGTCGATGGTGAGGTATACTTTAAACACGTTCGTTCAGCCGCTGTGCCTTGTTGAATGCGCCCGCGGGCTCCTTTTCCAGAGACATCGACGAATTGAAACGATTCTGCGTGAGCGTCACGCGGACTGCGCGTTTGTGCGCTTTGGAGAAGAAGAATGCCGACAGGTACAGTGAAGTGGTTTAACGGCCAGAAGGGCTTTGGATTCATTCAGCCCGACGACGGTGGCAACGACGTGTTCGTTCACATCAGCGCGGTCGAGCGTGCGGGTCTTGCGGGTCTCGCCGAGGGCCAGAAGGTCAACTTCGAGGCCAAGACCGACAAGATGCGGGGCAAGGTCAGCGCTGAGAATCTCTCGCTGGCTTAAGCTCTCCAGTGCCGTTTCACGGATGTACTGAAACGGCCATGCGACCCGCTCGATCGTAAGGATTGAGCGGGTTTTGTCCGTTGTCGAGCAGGTGAGAGATGAGCGCCAGGAAATCGGCAGAACTTTCGCCCGCGGGTATCGCGCGCTCCGATCGCCAACGTCTGGCGGCCGAAGAGGGGGCGCGGGCGATGGCGGATGCCGAAAAGCAATCTGCCGAACTTCGCAAGAACATGGCGCGGCTGCGCGAGCTGCGTGAGGCCAAGGAAGCTGCGGAGGCAGCTCTTCGCGCGTCGTTGCCGGTGCCTGCGCCGAAAAAGCGCAAGAGGAAACTCTCACCGTAGTCGACGTCAATCGCGCTGAAAATCTGGAGGCCGGTCACATGCTAGAGAGTGCGGATCGTGCCTAGGATCAAGCCGGATAGCGGCGGCACAATCACCTTTTTTCTCGCGCTTGGCGCAGGGCGACAGATGTGCCGGCTTGCCACCACGTTTCAGACCCAGAAGCAGGCCTTCAGCTACCTTCAGAAGTACCGGACGGAGTTCGAGCGCATCGCGCGGATACGGCTGGCTTCAGGCGAGCTCGAAGACGGGATCGTCGTGCTCTCGATGCTCTAGGCCGAGGGCAGGCGTCGATCTTCAGACGCCCCTTCACGATGCTTACTATTCGGAGCGTTCATCCGGCTTGGCCTCGCGGGCCAATCGCTCTGCTTTCAGACGCTCCCGGTTCTCGTTGAAGGAGTGCTGGTCCTTCGCATAGTCATTCATCGGCTGTTGCGTTTTGACAGGCTTGAACGCCTTGTTGGCTTCACGCTTGGCCCGATCGGGGGTTTGATCTTTCAACATGTCGTCCTCGGCTTGATCAACGGGCGTAGTCCCGGCGAGTGCTGGACGCGACGCCTCCCGCTCGCAAGCTGAGTTCAATCGACTTGGCGCCCTCGGGTCAAGAGGGCGGACAATTCTTCAGCATTGGGCAGATATTCTGCGAGGCGCTCGGTCACTCGCTGTGGAAGCGGCACACTCGCGTTTCCGAGAGCGCGCCGGCGAAAGAATAACGGCGGGCCACCGCGTCGGTTCCGCGGGAGCCGTGTTTAATTTGGCGCTGGATGGCTGATCGCGGCCAGCGTGCCGATTGCGGGATGCAGTCCCTCCCGCAGCCAACAAAAAGGCCGCCGAAACCGGCGGCCTTTCGTGTCTTGAGCCAATCCCGCTTACTCGGCGGCCTGCTTCTGCGGCGGGTCGAGCGCGCCGGACTTGTGGATCTCGGCGACCTGGTGGTCGCTGAAGCCGAGCACGCTGCGCAGGATTTCGTCGGTGTGCTCGCCGAGCAGCGGGGAACGCTCGACGTCGCTCGGCGAATCCGACAGCTTGATCGGGTTGCCGACCGAGATGTACTTGCCGCGGGTCGGATGATCGACCTCGACCACGGTGCCGGTCGCGCGCAGCGACTGGTCTTCCGCAATCTCCTTCATCGACAGGATCGGGCCGCAGGGAATGTCGTCCTTGTTGAGGACTTCCATCGCCTCGAACTTGGTCTTGGTCATCGTCCACTGCTCGATGCGGGCGAAGATCTCGTTCAGGCGCGGCAGGCGGGCTGCCGGCTTGGCGTAGTTCGGATCGGTCTTCCAGGTCGGCTCGCCGATCACGTCGCAGATCTTCTCCCAGACCGGGGCCTGGGTGATGAAGTAGATGTAGGCGTTCGGATCGGTCTCATAACCCTTGCACTTCAGGATGCGGCCGGGCTGGCCACCGCCGGAATCGTTGCCGGCGCGCGGCACGGCATCGCCGAACGGAATGCCTTCGCCGAACTGGCTGTACTCCTTGAGCGGGCCGCGCTCGAGCCGCTGCTGGTCGCGCAGCTTGACGCGGGCGAGGTTGAGCACGCCGTCCTGCATTGCGGCGGTGACGCGCTGGCCCTTGCCCGAATGCGTGCGCTGATAGAGCGCGGTGACGATGCCCAGCGCGAGGTGCAGGCCGGTGCCGCTGTCGCCGATCTGCGCGCCGGTGACGAGCGGCAGGCCGTCGCGGAAGCCGGTAGTGGAGGCGGCGCCGCCGGTGCACTGCGCGACGTTCTCATAGACCTTGCAGTCTTCGTACGGCCCGGGGCCAAAGCCCTTGATCGAGGCGACGATCATCTTCGGGTTGATCGACTGGATCTTCTCCCAGGGGAAGCCCATGCGGTCGAGCACGCCGGGGCCGAAATTCTCGACCAGCACGTCGCACTTCTTGATCAGCTCGGTGAGGACTTCCTTGCCCTTGGGGTTCTTGGTGTCGAGCGTGATCGAACGCTTGTTGTGGTTCAGCATGGTGAAATACAGGCTGTCCACGTTCGGGATGTCCTGCAGCTGGCCGCGGGTGATGTCACCCACGCCCGGGCGTTCCACCTTGATCACGTCGGCGCCGAACCAGGCGAGCAGCTGCGTGCAGGTCGGTCCGGACTGGACGTGGGTGAAGTCGAGAATGCGAACGCCCTCGAGCGCTTTGGTCATCGTGTTGCTCCGTATACTCTGTCTGCCCCTGCACCCGGCAGGGAATAAAGGGTTGAGGGGTGGACTAAAGCGCGTCCCGCGCTTTAGCTTTTTGTTTGGGCGTGATCTTTCCGGAAAACCGCTTCACACTTTTCCGGATCACGCCTTACTTCTTCTTCTGCAGAACGCTCTGCGGATTGAGGTTGCCGATGCGGCCGCTCTCCGAGCCTGCGGCCGGATCGATCACCGCGTTGATGAGCGTCGGCTTGCCCGAGGCCATGGCCTCGTTGACCGCGCGCTTCAGTTCATCGGGCGAGGTCGCATTCACGCCGACGCCGCCGAAGGCTTCCATCATCTTGTCGTAGCGCGCGCCCTTGACGAACACGGTCGTCGCGGGATCCGCGTTGACGCTGTTGACGTCGGTGCCACGATAGATGCCGTCATTGTTGAAGATGACGACGCAGATCGGAAGGTTGTAGCGGCAGATGGTCTCGACCTCCATGCCGGAGAAGCCGAACGCCGAGTCGCCTTCTACTGCAAGCACGGGATGGCCGGTCTCGAGCGCCGCCGCAATCGCCTGGCCCATGCCGATGCCCATCACGCCCCAGGTGCCGACGTCGAGACGCTTGCGCGGGCGATACATGTCGATGACGCCGCGGGCGAGGTCGAGCGTGTTGGCGCCTTCGTTGACGAGGATCGCCTCGGGGTGATCCTTGATGACGTTCTTCAGCACGCCGAGCGCGCCGTGATAGTCCATCGGCGACTTGTTGTTCATGAGCTTCGGCGCCATCTTGGCGACGTTCTCGTCGCGCTTGGACACGATCGCCTTGGTCCATTCGGCCGGCGGTGCGGTCCAGCCCGTACCAATCGCCTGGTTGAAGGCCGAGACGACCGAGCCGATGTCGCCGACGACGGGCGCGACGATCTCGACGTTGGAGTCCATCTCCCTCGGCTCGATGTCGACCTGGATGAACTTCTTCGGCGTTTCGCCCCAGCTCTTGCCCTTGCCGTGCGAGAGCAGCCAGTTCAGCCGCGCGCCGATCAGCATGACGACGTCCGACTCTTTCAGCACCGTGGAGCGGGCCGCACCGGCGCACTGCGGATGCGTGTCGGGGAGCAGGCCCTTGGCCATGCTCATCGGGAGGAACGGCACGCCGCTCTTCTCGACGAAGGTCTTGATCTCCTCGTCGGCCTGCGCGTAGGCCGCGCCCTTGCCGAGAATGATGAGCGGACGCTTTGCGTTCCTGAGCACGTCGAGCGCGCGCTTCACCGAAGCGGGCGAGGGGATCTGCGCGGGCGCGGCATCGATCACCTTGACCAGCGACTTCTGGCCGGCCTCTGCGTTCATCACCTGGCCGAACAGCTTTGCCGGCAGGTCGAGATAGACGCCGCCCGGACGGCCGGAGACCGCGGCGCGGATGGCGCGCGCAAAACCGATGCCGATGTCCTGGGCGTGCAGCACGCGGTAGGCCGCCTTGCACAGCGGCTTTGCGATCGCGAGCTGGTCCATTTCCTCATAGTCGCCCTGCTGGAGGTCGACGATCTCGCGCTCCGAGGAGCCGGAGACCAGGATCATCGGGTAGCAGTTGGTGGTGGCGTGCGCGAGCGCGGTGAGACCGTTGAGGAAGCCGGGCGCTGAGACCGTGAGGCAGACGCCGGGCTTCTTGGTGAGGTAACCGGCGATGCCCGCGGCGTATCCGGCGTTCTGCTCGTGGCGGAACGAGATCACGCGAATGCCTTCGGCCTGCGCCATGCGGCCCAAATCCGTGATCGGGATGCCCGGCACATTATAGATGGTGTTGATGCCGTTCAGCTTGAGCGCGTCGATGACGAGATGAAAACCATCCGTCAATTCCTGCTCGGTGCCCGGTGCTTCGGACTTGGTCGCGGTATTCAGCATGGGCCTTGTCTCCCTGGTCTCAATACTGGGGCGAATTTTTCGCCCTTCTGGTGAACGTTGCTAGAAGAGTTCCTGACCGTGCGCTTCGACGTAAGCGGCAAGGCCAAGGGTGTGGTCGCGGGCGCGCTTCTCGGCGAGTTCGGTGTCGCGCGCTTCCAGTGCTTCGATCATGCCGAGATGTTCGGGTAGCGACGTCGCGGTGCGGTCCTTGCGTCCGATGGTCAGCTGCCGATAGCCGCGCACATGCAGCAGCAGGTCGTTGGTGAGATCGACCAGCACCGGGGATTCCGACAGCGAGATCAGCGCCTGGTGGAAGGCGATGTTGGCGCGCGAATATTCCTCGACGTGATCCTCGGGCAGGCGGTCCTTGCCGAAGTCCTTGAAATAGTCGCGCAGCGCCGTGATGTCCTTCTTGCGTGCGGTGGTGGTGATGAGGCGGGCCGCCATGCTCTCCAGCGCCGCCCAGGCGCGGATCATGTCGACGATCTCGCTCTTGGTCCTGCGCACCACCATGATGCCGCGGCGCGGAACGGTCTTGACGAAACCGTCCTGCTCCAGCATCGCGATGGCTTCGCGGATCGGTGTGCGGCTGACACCCAGGCGCTCGGACAACGCGCGCTCGTCGAGCATGACCGGCTCGGGCGTCGAGTAGATGTCCATCTTGAGGATGGCTTCCTTCAAGGCGTCATACGCCTTGTTCTTGAAGCTACTCTCCGGGGCAATACGAACGATTGCGATATCTGCCTCGGCCATGTTCGGCAACGCCTTGGTTGGTTTCCGCAGTGACACGACGAATCTCCTCCAGTGGGAGTCGTCTTTTACAGGATTATTAACGGGAAAGTTTTTGGCATACCACATGCCAGAATGTCAAGCTGCCTATTTTTTGCGGCATTCTAAGCAGTGCATCAGCTTGACAAATTGGCTTCTGGCATACCAAATGCCATCGCCAGCCATTTTTGATCCAAAGCGGCGGAGTAACGTTGGCTTTATGCCACTCCGTTCCGTCGCATGGAACAGAGCGCGGCGAATGGCAAGCATCACGGGCAGCCGCTAACCGCGCGCGCTTTGCAAAGAACGAACCAGGTCAAGGGAGAAGCCACATGTCCAATTCCAAAGATGCCGTCCGCAAGGTGCTTGACCAGGTCAAGGCGGACAATCGCACCAGCCTGACGGCGCCGGAAGGCAAGCTGGTCTGCGACGCCTACGGCATTCCGGTGCCGAAGGAGGGCGTGGCGAAGTCGGCAGGCGAGGCCGGCAAGATGGCGTCCTCGATGGGCTTCCCTGTCGTGATGAAGATCGTCTCGCCGGACATTCTCCACAAGACCGAAGCGGGCGGTGTCATCGTCGGCCTCAAGACGGCCGAGGACGCCGAGAAGGCCTACGAGACCATTCTCGGCAATGCCAGGAAGTACAAGTCCGATGCCAAGATCGAGGGCGTCCAGGTCCAGCAGATGCTGGCCGGTGGCACCGAAGTCATCGTCGGCTCCATCACCGACGGCTCGTTCGGCAAGCTGGTCGCCTTCGGCCTCGGCGGCGTGCTGGTCGAGGTGCTCAAGGACATCACCTTCCGCCTCGCGCCCGCGACCAAGGAAGACGCGCTCTCGATGCTCGACGGCATCCAGGCGCATGAGATTCTCAAGGGCGTGCGCGGCGGCGAGGCAGTGAACCGCACGGCGCTTGCGGATGTCATCGTCAAGGTCTCGCAGCTCGTCACCGATTTCCCTGAAATCGTCGAGCTCGACCTCAACCCTGTCTTCGCGACGGCGAAGAGCGCGATCGCCGCCGACGTGCGCATCGTCGTCGACTTCGCCTATGTACCGAAGCCGAAGCCGCGCCCGACCGAAGAGATCGTCGCGGCCATGAACCGCATCATGCAGCCGAAGGCGGTCGCCGTGGTCGGCGCCTCCGCCGAAGACGGCAAGATCGGCAACTCCGTGATGAAGAACCTCATCAACGGCGGCTACAAGGGCGACATCTACCCGATCCATCCGAAGGCCGCCGAGATCCTCGGCTACAAGGCCTACAAGAGCGTCAAGGACGTGCCCGGCGTGATCGACACGGCGGTGTTCGCGATTCCCGCCAAGTTCGTGGCGGCGGCGCTGACCGAATGCGGCGAGAAGAAAATCCCGGGTGCGGTGCTGATTCCGTCGGGCTTCGCCGAGGCCGGCGCGCCGGAGCTGCAGGCCGAGATCGTCGAGGTCGGCAAGAAGTACGACATCCGCCTGATGGGGCCGAACATCTACGGCTTCTACTATACGCCGGCGAACCTCTGCGCGACCTTCTGCACCGCCTATGACGTCAAGGGCCACGCCGCGCTGTCGTCGCAGTCGGGCGGCATCGGCATGGCCATCATCGGCTTCTCGCGCTCGGCCAAGATGGGCGTCTCCGCGATCGTCGGCCTCGGCAACAAGTCCGATATCGACGAGGACGATCTGCTGGCCTTCTTCGAGCAGGACCCGAACACCAACCTGATCGCGCAGCACTGCGAAGACCTCAAGGACGGCCGCGCCTTCGCGGAAGCCGCCAAGCGCGTCTCCAAGAAGAAGCCGGTCATTGTGCTCAAGGCCGGCCGCACCTCGGCCGGTGCCAAGGCGGCCTCGTCGCACACCGGCGCGCTCGCCGGCAACGACAAGATCTACGAGGACGTGTTGGCGCAGTCCGGCGTGATCCGCGCCCGCAGCCTGCGGCAGCTGCTCGAATTCGCCCGTGGCGTGCCGGTGCTGCCGACGCCGAAGGGCGAGAACGTGCTGATCATCACCGGTGCTGGTGGCTCGGGCGTGCTGCTGTCGGACTCCTGCGTCGACAACGGCCTGTCGCTGATGTCGATGCCGCCGGATCTGGACGCGGCCTTCCGCAAGTTCATCCCGCCGTTCGGCGCGGCCGGAAATCCTGTGGATATCACCGGCGGCGAGCCGCC
>NZ_AKIY01000132.1 GCF_000282615.1 Bradyrhizobium sp. YR681
GGCTCGCCGGGGCCCCAGCCGATATCGAGCACCTTCGGTTTGGCGGGCAGCTGCGCGACGAATCGATCCAGCCATTTGCGCTCCATCAGAGTCCGCCCGCGCTGGTGCAACCACGCCGTCGCGTGCCGGCGATACAATCCGACGATGTTGTCCGCGTCAGAACTCATTCGATGTCGATCCTTCCTATGAGCCGCCTCTCATTGCTTGATACGATAGATCACGACGTCTTCGCCATGATGGGTCGTGCTCTTCTCGAGGATGTGGTTCGCCTTCTCCAGCACGCGGCGGGATGCGCCGTGCTCGACGAAGACGAGGCCAATGAGGGATGGCAATTTCAGCTCTGATAGCCCGATCTCCGTCAGCGCGATCGCGATCTCGCTTGCAAGTCCCTGGCCCCAGAGGCTCCGCTTGAACGTGTAGGCAATCTCGATCTCGTCAACGCCGTCCACGAGGATGTGCCGGATGCCCGCCCGCCCGGCAAACGCGCCGTCTTTCGTTCGCAGCACCCACAGCCCGAAGCCGTGCTGGTCCCAATGGGCCATGTTGACGCCGAGATAGGTCTTCGTGATCTCGGGCGAGCGCACGCCGCCGAGATAGCGGGACACTTCGGGATCGAGGTGGAGCGCAACGAGGTCGGCGAGGTGATCTTCGTTCAGCCTCTCGGCGGTCAGCCTGTTGGTGCCGAAGTGATTCATGGACGCGGATGGTCGCTTGACGCTTGTCGCGAGCTTGATGCCGTTGGGTCCGAGGATGCCATTATGCCCCTGTTTTGCCCGACGGGTCAAATGGATTTCGGATAATTGGTAAGCTGTTGTTTTCGTTGACCCCGCCTACTGTGCATGGGGTTGTTTTCGCAGTTTGGGTTCGAGAAGGGCTATCCCGCCCCCAACATCACCGCGACATTGTACGTCACGAGGCTCGCCGCATAGGCCAGCACCAGCATGTACAGGAACGTCACCGCCATCCAGGTCCAGCTTGCGGTCTCGCGCCGGATCACCGCGAGGGTCGAGGCGCATTGCGGCGCGAACACGTACCAGGCCAGCATCGACAACGCGGTTGCGAGCGACCATTTCGTTGCCAGCACCTGACCGATCTGCTCGGCGGCTTCCTTGCCGCCCTCGATCGCATAGACCGTGCCGAGCGCGGCGACCGCGACCTCGCGCGCCGCCATGCCCGGGATCAGCGCCACCGCGATCTGCCAGTTGAAGCCGACGGGGGCGAGCAGGGGCTCGAGCCATTTGCCGATGATGGCGGCGAGGCTGAAGTCGATGGCCGGTTCGGTCGCGCCCGCCGGCGGCTGCGGGAACGAGGCCAGGAACCAGATCAGCACCATCATCGAGAAGATCGTGGTGCCGGCGCGGTAGAGGAACATCTTGGCCCGCGTGTAGACGCCGATCGCGATCGATTTCAGCCGCGGCATCTTGTAGTCCGGCAGCTCCAGCATGAACGGCGCCGGCGCATAGTCGCGCAGCATGAAGAATTTGATGAGGAACGAGACGGCAAGCGCGCTGGCGATGCCGGCGGCATAGAGGCCGAACATCACGAGGCCCTGGAGGTTGATGAAGCCCCAGACGTCCCTGGCCGGAATGAAGGCCGAGATGATCAGCGTGTAGACCGGGATGCGCGCCGAGCAGGTCATCAGCGGCGCGATCAGGATCGTGGTCAGCCGGTCGCGCTTGTTGTCGATCACGCGCGTCGCCATGATGCCGGGAATGGCGCAGGCAAAGCTCGACAGCAGCGGAATGAAGGCGCGGCCGTGCAGCCCGGCACCGCCCATGATGCGGTCCATCAGGAACGCGGCGCGCGCCATGTAGCCGAAATCTTCCAGCAGCAGGATGAACAGGAAGATGATGATGATTTGCGGCAGGAACACGATCACGCTGCCGACGCCCGAGATCACGCCGTTCTGAAGGAAGCTCTGGAGCAGGCCGGCGGGGAGCGTGGCGTGCACGAGCTCGCCGAGCGCGTCGAAGCCGTTGTTGAGCAGGTCCATCAGCGGCTGCGCCCAGGCGAACACCGCCTGGAACATCACGAACAGGATCAGCGCCAGCACGATCAGGCCGCCGACGGGATGCAGCACCACGGCATCGATCCGCGCGGTCCAGGTGTCGGGCCTGGCAGGCAGGCTGACGCAGTCGGAGATGATGCGGTCGGCCTCGCGCTGGGTGGAACGCAGCTCGGCGACACTGAGCGCGCGCCAGGAATTTTCCTGCGGCTCGGCGGCGAGCCTCGC
>NZ_AKIY01000133.1 GCF_000282615.1 Bradyrhizobium sp. YR681
GGTGGAGCCGCAGGCCGTCGCCGGCCTCGCCGAGATCGAGCCCGGCGCCGAGCTGCCGCCGCTGCACGACATCGAGGAAGACCTCGAAAAGATGCGCCGCGACCGTGAGCGCCTCGGCGCCGTCAACCTACGCGCCGAGGAAGAGCTGCGCGAGGTCGAGACCCAGCACACGGGTCTGGTCACCGAGCGCGACGATCTGGTCGAAGCCATCAAGCGGCTGCGCCAGGGCATTCAGAGCCTCAACAAGGAAGCGCGCGAGCGGCTGCTGACCTCGTTCGAGGTCGTGAACAATCACTTCAAGCGCCTGTTCGTCGAGCTGTTCGGCGGCGGCGAAGCCGCGCTGCATCTGATCGAGAGCGACGATCCGCTCGAAGCCGGTCTCGAAATCATCGCGAAGCCGCCGGGCAAGAAGCCGCAGACGCTGTCGCTGCTCTCGGGCGGTGAGCAGGCGCTGACCGCGATGGCGCTGATATTCGCGGTGTTCCTCACCAACCCTTCGCCGATCTGCGTGCTGGACGAAGTCGACGCGCCGCTCGACGACCACAACGTCGAACGGTACTGCAATTTGCTGCACGAGATGACCGGCTCGACTGACACCCGCTTCATCATCATCACGCACAATCCGATCACGATGGCGCGGATGAACCGCCTGTTCGGCGTCACCATGGCCGAGCGCGGCGTCTCCCAGCTCGTGTCGGTGAGCCTGTCCGAGGCGGTGGACATCCTCGACCAGAACGTGGCGTGAGGCCGCGCTCGCGCCACACCCACCGACGTCATCATCCGCGAAGGCGGATGATCCAGTACGCCGCGACCTCTCGGTTTGACGGTACCGTCTCGGAATACTGGATTCCCCGCCTGCGCGGGGCATGACGATGACGATCTCGCCCACTCTCCCCGCCGAACTGAAAGCCGCCCTCGACGGCAAGCTCCAGGGCTTTTCACGTACCGACGCCGCGCAGCGTTCGCAGAAAATCTCGACCGCCTATCGCGCCGGCGGCGGCTCCGGCACGATCAAATCCGAAGCCGACGCGCTCGCCTATGCGCTCGCGCGGATGCCGGCGACCTACGCGGCGGTGGCCGCGAGCCTCAACGCGCTGACCGAGATCGCGCCTAATCTTGCCCCCGAGACATTGCTAGACGTCGGCGCCGGTCCGGGCACTGCAAGCTGGGCTGCGGCGGAGGCGTTTCCGTCGCTACAGGATTTCACGCTGCTCGATGCCAACGCGACACTCAGCCGGCTCGCGCTTGACCTCGCGCGCGACAGCACGCGGCTGGCGGAGTGCCGCTATCTGCCGGGCGACGCCGGCGGCAACCTTGCCGAAGCCTCGCAAGCCGATCTCGTCGTTGCCAGCTACATCATCGGCGAGCTCAACGAAGGCGACCAACGCAAACTGGCGGAGACGATGTGGGCCAAGGCGCGCCACGCGCTGCTCGTGATCGAGCCCGGCACACCCGCCGGCTATGCCCGCATCCTCGCGCTGCGCCAGCACCTGATCGCGGCAGGCGCCTTTGTCGTCGCTCCCTGCCCGCACGAAAAGCCCTGCCCGCTCACCGCGCCCGATTGGTGCCATTTCTCCCAGCGCCTGCCGCGCTCGCAAGCGCACCGCCAGATCAAGGGCGCCGACGTGCCGTTCGAGGACGAACGTTTTATCTATGTCGCGCTCACCCGCATGCCGCCAGCGACCCGCGCTGCCCGCGTGCTGGCGCCACCGGATGTCGGCAAGGCCGAGATCGCTGCAAAGCTCTGCACCGCGGACGGTGTCGAACTCGCCAAGGTCCCGCGACGTGATAAGGAAGCTTATGCAGAAGCAAGGCGATGGCGCTGGGGTGCAACCGCGAATTGAGGTAGAAATCGTCTTATGGCGAAAGGCACCTCAGCAGTCCTGATCTTTGAGAAGAAGCACCCGACATTCATCGTGCTTCTTCCGTACGTCTTTGTCATTGCGGCCGTGTGTGCAGCCGGCTTCATTTCGAACGAAGACAAGGGCGACGGCCTGATATTCCTGCTGCTGTTGGCGTTCTTCTGGATCGCATATAAGCGAACGACTGTTCAAATCGACCTTCGCACGCGCAGGCTGCAGATTTTCCGCCGTCTCATCGGGCCATGGATCAAAACGGTCGTCGACTGTCCGCTCGATCAGTGCCGCGCGCTCGGTCGGATCGAATATGAGACCGACGGCCATGTCTCGTACGGCGTCTATGTCGAGCTGGTAACCGGAAGACGGCATGACATTCCGATCCAGGAAAGTACGATCCAGGAAGCTGGCAGGGTCGCGGCCCGGCTCTCCGATGCGACCGGGATACCAAGGCTCGATACCAAGTTCTGAGGCGCCAGTCCGCCTCGGCCGTTCTGTCCGAAAGTTAACCTCTTTCCCCGCTTTTGCCTTGAACGCAGATGGCTCCCGTTTCGACCAAGTCTTAGCTTTCCTCTGCGCCGGGGCTCTCGCTCCGCGCCAATTTGGTCTACCCTGGCGCCCGCCTTCTTCCCCTTCAGGAGTTCTCCATGTCGACCGGCTGGATCGTTCTCGGCGTTATCGTCGTCCTCGTGTTTTTGGCTTTCAGCGCCTACAACCGCCTGGTGGCGCTGGGCCAGCGCGTCAGCCAGGCCTTTGCCGATATCGACGTGCAGCTCAAGCAGCGTCACGACCTGGTCCCGAACCTGGTCGAGACGGTGAAGGGTTACGCCTCGCATGAGCGCGGCACGCTCGACGACGTCATCAAGGCGCGCAATTCGGCGATCTCTGCACAGGGCCCGTCGCAGGTGTCCGCCGCCGAGAACCAGCTCTCAGGCGCGCTCGGCCGGCTGATCGCGCTGTCGGAGGCCTATCCCGACCTCAAGGCCAACGCCAATTTCCAGCAGCTCGCATCCGAGCTTTCCGACCTCGAGAACAAGATCGCGGCCAGCCGCCGCTTCTTCAACAACGCGGTCCAGGAATACAACACCGGCATCCAGCAGATGCCCGCCGCATTGTTCGCCGGCATGTTCGGCTTCACCAAGAAGGACTTCTTCGATCTCGGCGCCAGCCGCACCGAGGTCGAGGCCGCGCCTCAGGTGAAGTTCTGATTTGAGCCGATAGGCCGGCAGGGCATCGCGTCATGGCCGCGTATGGTCTCTACACGCACATCGCCTCGAACAAGTTTCGTTCGATGCTGCTGCTCGCCGGCCTGTTCGCGCTGGTCTATGTGCTCGTCTATGCCGGCGCGCTCGTCGCCGAAGTTCTCATCGACAGCAACCAGACCGTCGCATTCTATCTGAGCCATGCGTTGTACGATCTGAAAGTCGCAGCACCCGTTGCGACCGTCGTGGCGGCGATCTGGGTCGTGATCGCCTATTTCTTCCACCAGTCGATGATCGACGCCGTGACCGGCGGCCACGACGTTACCAGGCAGGAAGAGCCCCGGCTTTACAATCTGCTCGAAAATCTCTGCATCTCGCGCGGCATCACCATGCCGAAGCTGAAGATCATGGAGAGCCCGGCGCTGAACGCATTCGCGACCGGCCTTAATCCCAGGCAATATTCCATCACAATCACCACCGGCCTCCTCGATGCGCTCAACGACAAGGAGATCGAGGCGGTGCTGGGCCACGAGCTGACCCACATCAGGAACGGCGACGTGCAGCTGATGGTGGTCGCCGTCATCATCGCCGGCGTGGTCGGCTTCTTCGGCGAATTGTTCTTCCGCCTGTTCACGAATTTCAGCTGGAGCTCGGGCGGCGGCTCATGGTCGTCGGGCTCCTCGTCGTCGTCGCGCTCGTCCTCGTCATCGAGCGACAGCAAGAGTTCCGGCGGCGGGGCGGTGATCGTCATCATCATCGCGGTCGTGCTGATCGTGGTGGCCTGGCTGATGTCGCAAGTGGTGAAGCTCGCACTGTCCCGCTCGCGCGAATATCTCGCCGACGCCGGCTCCGTCGAGCTGACCAAAGACCCTGACGCCATGATCTCGGCGCTGCGCAAGATCGAGAACCGTGGCGAGCTGCCGGGCGCGACCTCGGCGGTGATGGAGCTCTGCGTCGACAATCCGCGCGAGGGCTTTGCCGATCTGTTCGCCACCCACCCGTCGGTACAGTCCCGGGTCGATGCGCTGGTCAAGTTCGCCGGCGGCCACGATCCCGGTCCGCTGCCGGACTCAACGGACGAACGCGGGGCGGAACAACCCGAGACGCAGGCCGCCCAGCAAGACACCCCGCCGCCGGCGCCGCATGGCCCGTGGAACGATGCGGGCAGCCCGGCCAGCCCGCCGCCCGTGCCTGCGTCCAGCCCCTCAGGAACCCCGGTCGGCAATCCGATGGGACCGTGGGGCCGCCACTGAGCCCAGCGATCCGACGCGGTTTGCGGCCGTTATCGCGACGGTCGGGAAAAACCTCGGGAATTGCCGCAACCGCGGCCTGCGGAATTGAATTCTCCCTTGTTTCTGCCATGTTCGCGCCCAACAGCAGACTCGGGACATCGATTTGGGGCCCGGCCGATTGCGACCTCGCGATCGGGGGCGCGCGTTAGGGGACAGCAATGGCAAAGCCGGCAGTGGTTGTGGTGGGCGCGGACAAGGGCGGGGTCGGCAAGACCACGGTGTCGCGCACCTTGCTCGATTATTTTTCCGCCAACAACGTGCCGACCCGCGCTTTCGACACGGAATCCCCGCGGGGTACGCTGAAGCGCTTCCATCCTGACATCACCGAAATCGTCGACATGACGACGACGGCCGACCAGATGAAGATCTTCGATACGCTCAACGCGACCAGCCCGTCGGTCACCGTGATCGACGTTCGCGCCGGCCTGCTCTCGCCGGCACTGGCTTCGCTGCGCGACATCGGCTTCCTCGACGCCGCCAAGGCCGGCCAGATCACCTTCGCGGTGTTCCACATCCTCGGACCCTCGATCGCCTCGCTGGACGAGATCGCGGAGACGGCGGGCTTCATGACCGGCGCAAAATATTTCCTGGTGAAGAACTTCATCAACGACACCCAGTTCTTCCAATGGGACCAGGCGACCTACAATTCCTACTTCCACCGCATCAAGGACGCGACCGAGCTGACCATCCCCAAGCTCAACGAGATGGCCTATGAGCAGGTCGAGGTCTCCTCCGTCCCGTTCCTGAAATTCGTCGCCAACAAGGGCATCAACGACGAGGCCGCGAACTATTCGTTCGTGCTGCGTGGCTATGTCCGGCACTGGCTCGCCAATGTCTGGAGCGAGTTCGATCGCATCCACCTGACCGACATCGTCGGCTCGAAGCCCGTGACCCGCAACAGCGAAAAATAGTTGCGGGCGAGGCGCGGATACGGCTGGATTGGGCGGTGACTTCGCTCAGATAATAGTTCGTGATGCCCGCGACACCCGTCTACATCATCTGCTCGCCCCGCCCCCAGGTCGGCAAGACCCTGCTGGCGCGGCTTTTGAGCGAGTTTTTGCTGCTCAAGAACGGCAACGTCACGGCCTTCGACGTCAATCTGAAGGAGCCGTCCCTGCTCGACTACCTGCCGAAGGTGACCGAGACCGCCGATGTGATCGACACCTACGGCAAGATGCAGCTGATGGACCGCGTCATCGTCGATGACGGGCTCGCCAAGGTGATCGACCTCGGCTTCCACGCCTTCGACGAGTTCTTCAAGATGGCCGACGAGATCGGCCTGCTGAAGGAAGCGGCACGCCGGCATGTCGCACCACAGATCCTGTTCGTCGCCGACACCGACCGCGTCTCGGCACGCGCCCATGAAATGCTGCGCGGGCAGATCCCGCGAATGAACCTGATCACGGTGGACAACGAGCACGTCGTCCGCGGCGAGCTGCCGGCCGCGATGGCCGCCGGGCGCGTGTTCCGCCTCCCCGCGCTGCCCGGCTTCCTCAAGACCTATGTCGACCGGCTGAACTTCTCCTTCACCGGTTATCTGCGCCAGGAAAAGGACGCCTCGACCGAGCTGCACCAGTGGACCCGGCGCAATTACCTCGCCTTCCGGGAGCTTGAGCTCAGCCTGATCCTGCAACGGTCCTGAGGTAAATTTACCCGGATAATATTGACTGCGTGGCGGACTGCCCCTATGAGGACGCCTGTCGGCATCCCCTCCAGCAAGGTCCACCCCGTGAGCATCGATCGGAAAGCAGCCATCGCCGCCTACAAGGAGCGGAAGTCCGTCGCGGGCATCTTTGTCGTCCGCTGCGCGGCGACAGGCGAGGCCTGGGTCGGCCAGGCGCCGAACCTCGATACCATCCAGAACCGCATCTGGTTCTCGCTCCGCCAGGGCAATCACACCTGCCGCGATCTTCAGGCTGCCTGGAACGCGCATGGCGAGACAGGCTTGAGCTTCGGCGCGTGCGAGCGGCTGGAGGATGAGGAGAGCGCCTATGTCAGGAACGCGCTCCTGAAGGAGCGCATGCTGCATTGGCTGGCGGAGCTGAAGGCCGAGGCGATCTGACTCTCAGTGCCCCTCGAACGTCATCAGCGTGCGCACCGGCACGTCCATGGCGCGCAGCTTGGCGGCGCCGCCGAGCTCAGGCAGGTCGATGATGAAGCAGGCGGCGACCACATTGGCGCCGATCTGGCGCAGCAGCTTCACCGCGCCCTCCGCGGTGCCGCCGGTGGCGATGAGGTCGTCGACCAGGATGACGCGCTCGCCGGGCGCGATGGCGTCGACATGCATCTCCATCTCGTCGATGCCGTATTCGAGAGAGTAGGCGATGCGTACGGTGGTATGCGGCAGCTTGCCCTTCTTGCGGATCGGCACGAAGCCGGCCGAGAGCTGGTGCGCCACCGCGCCGCCGATGATGAAGCCGCGCGCTTCCGTGCCGGCGACCTTGTCGATCTTGTTGCCGGCCCAGGGATTGACGAGTTCGTCCACCGCGCGGCGGAACGCACGCGCGTCCGCGAGCAGGGTCGTGATGTCGCGGAACATGATCCCCGGCTTGGGATAGTCGGGGATGGTGCGGACGCTCGCCTTCAGATCGTATGTCATAACCAACCTCTCAACTGACGGACGCTTCCAGCCGGAATGCGTTCTCGACAATCCTCAACCCCACCTCGTTGCCGAGCGACATCAGCGATTCCGGATGGAATTGCACGCCGGCGACCGGCAGCGTCTTGTGCTCCATCGCCATGGCGACACCGTCCTCGGTGCTGGCCGTGACATCAAGCACCTCCGGCATGCTGTCGCGCTCGACAAAGAGCGAATGATAGCGGCCGATCACGATCTCGTTCGGCAGATTGCGCATCAGCCGTCCGCCGCGGACCTGCACCCGCGAGGGCCGGCCGTGGGCGGGATGGGTGAGCTGGCCGAGCTCGCCGCCGAAATATTCGCCGATCGCCTGCACGCCGAGGCAGACGCCGAACACCGGCAGCTTCTTTTCCAGCGCCGCATCGATCGTCTTCCTGATCCCGAAATCCTCAGGCCGGCCCGGACCGGGCGACAGCACCAGCAAATCCCACCTCTTCCGCTTGAGCATGTCGAGCGCATGCACATAGCGGACCACGGTGACGTCGGCGCCGACCTGGCGGAAATAGTCGGCGAGCATGTGCACGAAGCTGTCGTCATGGTCGATCAGCAGCACCTGCTTGCCCGAGCCGGTGGCATCGGGCGCGAAGGTGGAGAGCGGCTTCGGCGGATCGCCGCGCAGCGCCTGGAACAGGGCCGCGGCCTTGACCTGGCATTCGCGGTCTTCCGCGGCTGGGTCAGAGTCGAACAGACAGGTCGCGCCGACGCGCACTTCGGCGAGGCCCTCCTTCATGCGGATGGTGCGGATGGTGAGGCCGGTGTTGATGCTGCCGTCGAAATTCACCGCGCCGATCGCGCCGGCATACCAACGGCGCGGCGAACGCTCGTGATCCTCGACGAACTGCATCGCCCACAGCTTTGGCGCGCCGGTCACGGTGACGGCCCAGGCATGGGTGAGGAAGGCATCGAGCGCGTCGAAGCCGGGGCGCAGCATGCCCTCGACGTGATCGACGGTGTGGAACAGCTTTGAGTAGGTCTCGATCTGGCGCCGCGCCAGCACCTTGATGGTGCCGGGGACGCAGACGCGCGCCTTGTCGTTGCGGTCGACGTCGGTGCACATGTTGAGCTCGAACTCGTCCTTCTCCGAGTTCAGGAGCTGGCGGATCTGCTCGGCATCGCCGATCGCGTCACTGCCGCGCGCGATGGTGCCCGAGATCGGGCAGGTCTCGACGCGGCGACCGTCGGAGCGCACGAACATTTCCGGCGAGGCAGAAACGAGAAACTCGCCATCGCCGAGATTCATCAGCGCGCCATAGGGCGAGGGATTGATGACGCAGAGCCGCTGGAAGACTTCCGCCGGCGAGCGGTCGCAGGGCTCGGCGAACAGCTGGCCGGGCACCGCCTCGAACAGATCGCCGCGCGCAAAGGCCGCGCGCGCGGTTTCCACCGTGGCCTGATATTCGCCGGGGGCGTGATCGGCAAAGCCCTGGCGCGGCGTCTTCAGATAGGGGCTCTCGGCAGTCTCGCGCGGCAGGCCTTCGGTCGATTTGCCCTTCCAGGCGAAGTCGTAGGAGAGCACCACGCCGCGGCCGGTGGCGCGGTCATAGGCGAGCAGGCGATCGGGGATATAGAGCACGATGTCGCGCTGGTCCTGCTCGCGCGGACGCTTCTGCACGAGGTCCTCGATCTGGAACACGAGGTCGTAAGCGAAGGCACCGAACAGGCCGAGCAGGCCGTCGTCATTGGCGGAGAAGGCAGCGACGAGATCACGCACCAGCGACATCACGCTGGCGCGGCGGGTGCGCTGGTCCTCCTCGATCGGCGCATCGCCGCGGATGATGTGGCCGGCAAGGCGCGTGGCGGTCTTCTCGGAGATCACGACACAGGGCTCGCGCAGCACATCGGCGAGGAAGGCGATCAGCACCTGGCCGCGCTCGTTGAGAGCCTCCAGCTTGAAATTGACGCCCGTGGTCTCGAGCTTGAGCGGCGGGTCGGAGAAGCCGAGGTCAAAGCTCTCGTAGCGGCCGGGCACGGTCGTGCCCGAGGACAGCACCACGCCGCGGCGGCGGTCGAGCAGGTTGATGAGATCGTCGAGCCGGCTCGCGCCGCCGGTAAACTGCTCGGCCACGCGCGTGATCGCGAGACCCGCGCGGGTCACATAGTCGCTTCTGGCCGGGAGGGCAAAGACAGTCCTGTTCATGTGGTCCTCTTACGAAACTTGCCGAGGGAACGCCACACAGGACAAACGAAAAGGCCGCCGCACTGTGCAGGCGACCTCAGACGATTTTGGGAGAATAAATCGCACCGGCCACCTCTTAGGAGGTGCGCCACCAAAGACGGGCTGGGCGGACGACGGTGCTCATGGGGCGGATACTCACCATGGCAAGGCGGCGGCGTCAAGAGTGGGCTAGGCCCCCTGCTGCCCATCCAAACGTCAGGCCGACAGCAAGATCGAGTTTCGGATCAAACCAATTCATCCGGTTTCGAGATATCACGCCTTCCATGACGCACGTGGATGACCTCCAGCGCATCAGCCGCGACGCGGTAGTAGATCAGGTACGGAAACGGGACGATCGGAAACACCCGAACGCCGGCTATATCAGTCGGACGCCCGAGGCCCGGATACTTCGCAGGCAATTGGCTGACCGCGCGGATACGTCGCGTAACGGCGCTGGCAGCACGCCTGTCGTGCTCACCTATATATTCGTGAATTCCGTCGATATCAGTGCGGGCACGCCGGGCGTACCGGAGTTTCACAGCCCGCACTTCTTCCAGAGCGCTGCCATTTCCTCGTCGGTCGCGAACTCGCCTCGCTCGGCCTGCCCAAGTCCCTCGAGCACGGCCGCGCGATGGTCGTCCGGCACAACGAACAGATCGCTGTCGTTGGCGACAATCTGCTCAAGCACCTCGGCGATATAAGCTTGCCGATCTTCCGGCAAGCTCCGCACTTTCTCGATCACATCATCCAAGACCTTGGTCATGGGTGGAATATATACCAGTTGCCGGCCAAATACGACCTGCCCCTACCCAAGGTGCTTCCGGAAAAACTCCGTCGCCCGGCCCCAGGCGAGTTCGGCGGCTTCGCGGTCGTGCACGGCCTGGCGCTGCTCGTTGACGAAGGCGTGCTCGGCGTCATAGCGGAACAGCTCCAGCGACTTGCCGGCGGCCTTCATGGCCTTTTCGAAGCCGTTGACCAGCTCCGGCGTGCACCAATCGTCCTTGTTGGCGAAATGGGCCTGGAGCGGAATCTTGACGTCGGCGGGCTTGGCCGCCTGCTCCGGCGGGATGCCGTAGAACACGACGCCGGCGGCGAGCTCCGGCACATGCACCGCGCCGATGATGGTGACGGCGCCGCCGAGGCAGAAGCCGGTCAGCCCGACCTTCGCGCCGTTGCGCGACAGATATTGCGTGGCGCCGCGCACCGTCTGCGTGGTGGCATCCATGAAGTCGAGCGAGTTCATCTCTTTGCCGGCCGCGTCCGTGTCGTGATACGGCACAACCTTGCCCTTGTAGAGATCGGGCGCCAGCGCGTCGAAACCGGCCAGCGCAAAGCGGTCGCACAGACCCTTGATCTGGTCCGACAGGCCCCACCATTCCTGGATCACGACCACGCCCGGCGCATTGCCGCGCGCGGCATTGGCGAGATAGCCCGAGGCGTCCTTGCCGTCCGGGCGCTTGAAGGTGATGGCGGTTCCCATGGTGTCCTCCGACGATGTGCTGGGGAGCAGTTGGCGGCATTTTGGCCGCTGGGCGCGCGATAGGCAATCGCGCCAAACAACACACGCGCGTGTCCAACAAAAAAGCCCCCTTGCGGGGGCTTCTTCATGTCTCGCCTCGCGCCGTTCAGTGCGAGTCGGCCCAGACCTTCTTCTTGGTGAAGTACATCAGGAGCGCGAAGATGATCAGGAAGATGAACACCTGGAAGCCGAGGCGCTTGCGCGCCTCCATGTGCGGCTCGGCGGTCCACATCAGGAACGTGGTGACGTCCTTGGAATATTGCGCGACCGTGGTCGGCGAGCCGTCGTCATAGGTCACCTGGCCGTCGCTGAGCGGCTTCGGCATCTTGATGGCGTGGCCCGGGAAGTACTTGTTGTAGTAGGAGCCCTCCGGGATCGTCACGCCTTCCGGCACCTTCTCCTCGAACCCCTGGAGCACCGCCGAGACGTAGTCCGGGCCCTGCTCCTGGTACTGCGAGAAGAAGTCGACGATGAACATCGGGAAGCCGCGCTTGTAGGAACGCGCCTTGGTGATCAGCGACAGGTCGGGCGGCGCCGCGCCGCCATTCGCCGCACGCGCGGCCTGCTCGTTCGGGAATGGCGAGGGGAAATAGTCGGCCGGCCGGCCCGGACGCTCAAACATGTCACCCGCATCGTTCGGGCCGTCCTTGACCTTGTAGTCCGACGCGAACGCCGCCGCCTGCGCCACCGAATAGCCGGGACCGCCGGCTTCCGCGAGGTTGCGGAAGGCGATGTAGGACAAGCCGTGGCAGCTCGAGCAGACTTCCTTGTAGACCTTGAGGCCGCGCTGGAGCGCGCCGCGGTCGTACTTACCGAAAGGGCCCGAGAACGACCATTTGTTGCCCGGCGGCGTGTCGCTGCCTTCGCTGGCGCGCGCATCCTGCAAGCTGCCGAGGAACAGCGCGCCGGCGGCAACGAGCATGACCGCGACGGAGGCCACGGCCTTGCCGCTCTTGGCGAGGATCGCCTCCGAGATCGAGTTCGGCACTGGCCGCGGCGTCTCGATGCGCGAGAGCAGCGGCAGCACGATCAGGAAGTAGGCGAAGTAGCAGACCGTGAGGACCCGGCCGGCGATCACGTAGATGCCTTCCGGCGGCTGCGCGCCGAGGTAGCCGAGCAGGATGCAGACCGCCACGAAGATCCAGAAGAACTGCTTGGCCAGCGGACGATACTTCGACGATTTGGTCTTGGCGGCATCGAGCCAGGGCAGGAAGCACAGGATGATGATCGCCGAGAACATCCCGATCACGCCCGCGAGCTTGTTCGGGATCGAGCGCAGGATCGCGTAGAACGGCAGGTAATACCATTCCGGCACGATGTGCGGTGGCGTCACGCCCGGGTTCGCCGGAATGTAGTTGTCGGCGTCGCCGAGATAGTTCGGCATGTAGAAGATGAACCAGGCGTAGAGCAACAGGAAGCAGGCGACGCCGAATCCGTCCTTGATGGTCGCGTGCGGCGTGAACGGCACCGTGTCCTTTTCCGTCTTCGGCTCGACGCCGTCGGGATTGTTCTGGCCGGCCACATGCAGCGCCCAGACGTGCAGCACGACGACGCCCGCGATCAGGAACGGCAAGAGATAGTGCAGCGAGAAGAAGCGGTTCAGCGTCGGGTTGCCGACCGAATAGCCGCCCCAGAGCAGCGTCACGATGCTCTCGCCGACATAGGGAATGGCCGAGAACAGATTGGTGATGACGGTGGCGCCCCAGAAGCTCATCTGGCCCCAGGGCAGCACATAGCCCATGAAGCCCGTCGCCATCATCAGGAGGTAGATGATGACGCCGAGGATCCACAGCACCTCGCGCGGCTCCTTGTAGGAGCCGTAATAGAGGCCGCGCAGCATATGGACGTAGACCGCGAAGAAGAACATCGACGCGCCGCAGGCATGCATGTTGCGCAGCAGCCAGCCGTAGTTCACGTCACGGACCAGCAGCTCGACCGACTTGAAGGCGAGATCGGCATGCGGCGTGTAGTGCATCGCCAGGATCACGCCGGTCAGGATCTGCATCCCCAGCATGAAGGAGAGGATCGCGCCGAAGGTCCACCAGTAGTTCAGATTGCGCGGGGTGGGATAGACGACGAAGGAGGAGTGCACGAGGCCGAGGATCGGCAAGCGCCGCTCGAGCCATTGCAGGGCCGGATTGCTCGGCTGGTAGTCGGATGGTCCGCTCATGATGCGATCCTGAGGAAAAAATACGACATGACGGTTCGAGGCTTCGGACGAAGGTCCGAAGCTCAGCCGATCTGGATTTTGGTGTCGGAAACGAACTGGTACGGCGGCACCGGCAGGTTCGCGGGCGCGGGCCCCTGTCGGATGCGGCCGGACGAATCGTACTGCGAACCATGGCAGGGGCAGAAGAACCCGTCGTAATTGCCTTCATGAGCGATCGGGATGCAGCCGAGATGGGTGCAGATGCCGATCACGACCAGCCACTGCTCGTGGCCCGACTTGACCCGGGCCTCGTCAGTCTGCGGATCGGGCAGGCTCGCCACGTTGACGGCGCGCGCCTCGTCGATCTGCTTCTTGGTGCGGTGGCTGATGTAGATCGGCTTGCCGCGCCAGAACACCTTGATGTCCTGGCCCTCGGCGACCGGGCTGAGATCGACCTCGATCGGCGCACCGGCGGCGATGGTCGACGCATCAGGATTCATTTGGGAGACGAAGGGCCAGAGCGCGGCTGCGCCCCCTACTGCTGCAGCTGCCCCCGTTGCAACGAATAAGAAATCACGGCGTGTCGGATGGTCCGCCGAAGACGCTGTCGTCACGATTCCAACCCTTTCTTCTTATGCTGCCGGCGGAACCGCTCCAGGAGCCCCCAAGGTCCCCAGAACGATCTGCCGGCGCCCGCGGCCCCCCGCGGCGGCAGAACTTGGCTTGTCCTCGCCAAAACATGGCGAAAAACAGCAGTCCAGAATCGTTCTATTGGCACCCTTGCCGGGCGAGCGCAAGCCCGCTAACGGCGTGGGAGCGTGCAATGCACGAATTCCGCGGCCAGCGATGTTTTATTGAGACATTTCCGGCCCGCAACCAACCCGCCGCCGCCCATGCAGATCGCACTTTTCCAGCCCGACATCCCCCAGAACACCGGCACGATTCTCAGGCTTTGCGCCTGCCTGGGCATCGCCGCCCATATCATCGAACCGGCGGGGTTCCCGGTCTCCGATCGGCATTTCCGCCGGGCGGGAATGGATTACCTCGACCAGGTCAGCATCCTCAGGCACGACTCGTGGACGAAATTCGAGGAGTGGCGCACGGCACAGGGCTACCGGCTGTTGCTGTTCACCACCAAGGCAGCCACCGACTACCGCGATTTTCATTACCAGAGGTCGGACATCCTGCTATTCGGGCGCGAGAGCGCCGGCGTCACCGACGCGGTGGTCGAGGCCGCCGATGCGCGGCTGGTGATCCCGATCGCCGAGGGGCTGCGGTCGCTCAATGTCGCTATGAGCGCGGCGATGGCCGCCGGCGAGGCGCTACGGCAGCTCCGGAACCCGCCAGTTTGAGATGTTGAGGAGAGACCATTGAGTTACGCGGTCAAGGAAATCTTCCTGACCCTGCAAGGCGAAGGCGCCCATGCCGGGCGCGCGTCGGTGTTCTGCCGTTTTGCCGGCTGCAACCTCTGGAGCGGCCGCGAGGCCGACCGGGTGGATGCAACCTGCAAGTTCTGCGACACCGATTTCGTCGGCACCGACGGCACGCTCGGCGGCCGTTACGCCTCGGCTGTGGAGCTCGCCGACACCATCGCCGCGCAATGGACCGCGTCCACCGACAACCGCTACGCGGTGCTGACCGGCGGCGAGCCGC
>NZ_AKIY01000134.1 GCF_000282615.1 Bradyrhizobium sp. YR681
CCCGGCTGCGAAGGCGCCGCCGGCCGACGCCCCGCTCGCTCCGTCCGTGCGCAAGCTCTCGGCCGAGACCGGCGTCGATGCCTCGACCGTCCCCGGCTCCGGCAAGGATGGCCGCGTCACCAAGGGCGACATGCTCGCTGCAATCGAGCGCGCGGCTTCCGCGCCGACCCCGGTCAACCAGCCCGCCGCCGCCGTTCAGGTCCGCAGCGCTTCGCCGGCCGATGACGCCGCCCGCGAAGAGCGCGTCAAGATGACCCGGCTGCGCCAGACCATCGCGCGCCGCCTCAAGGACGTGCAGAACACCGCCGCCATGCTCACGACCTTCAACGAGGTCGACATGACCAACGTGATGGCGCTGCGCGCCCACTACAAGGACGCGTTCGAGAAGAAGCACGGCAGCAAGCTCGGCTTCATGGGCTTCTTCACCAAGGCCGTCGTGCAGGCGCTGAAGGACATCCCGGCGGTCAACGCCGAGATCGACGGCACCGATCTGATCTACAAGAACTACTACCACATCGGCGTCGCCGTCGGCACCGACAAGGGCCTCGTCGTTCCCGTCGTGCGCGACTGCGACAACAAGTCGATCGCCGACATCGAGAAGGGCATCGCCGATTTCGGCCGCCGCGCCCGTGACGGCCAGCTCAAGATCGACGAGATGCAGGGCGGCACCTTCACCATCACCAATGGCGGCATCTACGGCTCGCTGATGTCGACCCCGATCCTGAACGCGCCGCAGTCCGGCATCCTCGGCATGCACAAGATCCAGGATCGTCCGATGGTCGTCGGCGGCAAGGTCGAGGTCCGCCCGATGATGTATCTGGCGCTGTCCTACGATCACCGCGTCATCGACGGCAAGGAAGCCGTGACCTTCCTGGTTCGCGTCAAGGAGAGCCTGGAAGATCCGGCGCGCCTGGTGCTCGATCTCTGATCGCTAATGTTTTGAAAGCGCCGTCGCCTGCATGGGCGACGGCGCTTGTCGAAAGATGGAGGCGGGTTTGACCGATAAAGTCGTTGTCATCACCGGCGGCAGCCGCGGCATCGGGCGGGCGACCGCGCTTGCAGCGGCTGCGCGCGGCTATCGCGTCGTGGTCGGCTATGCCAGCAACAAGACCGCCGCCGATGAAGTCGTGTCTCAGATCGCGGCCAGCAACGGCAAGGCCATCGCAGTGAAATGCGATGTCGCCGAGGAGCGCGACATCATCGATCTCTTCGAGCAGGCCGACAAGTTCGGCACGCTTGGCGCGCTCGTCAACAATGGCGGCATCGTCGGCACCAGCGGCGTGCGCGTCGACGAGATGTCGGCCGAGCGCATCCAGCGTGTGCTCGCCGTGAATGTCACCGGCTCCATCCTCTGCGCGCGCGAGGCCGTGAAGCGGATGTCGACCAGGCATGGCGGCCAGGGCGGCGTCATCGTCAATCTGTCGTCGGTGGCTGCCAAGCTCGGCGCGCCCAACACTTACGTCGATTACGCCGCGTCCAAGGGCGCGATCGATTCCTTCACCACCGGCCTCGGTTATGAGGTTGCCGGCGAGGGCATTCGCGTCGCGGGCATCCGGCCGGGACTGATCGATACTGAAATCCACGCCTCCGGCGGCGAGCCCGACCGGCATCATCGTCTGGCGCATATGGTGCCGATGAAGCGCGTCGGCACCGCGGACGAAATCGCCAGCGCCATCATCTGGCTGATGTCGGACGAGGCGTCCTATATCACCGCAGCCACTCTCGATGTGTCCGGCGGACGCTGACGCGCCGCGCGGACGCTGACACATCCCCATCACGCTAAACTTACGGGACTTTCTCTCATGGCTACCTACGATCTCGTCGTCATCGGCACCGGACCTGGCGGTTATGTCTGCGCAGTGCGCGCCAGCCAGCTCGGCATGAAAGTCGCCGTGGTCGAAAAGAACGCCACGCTCGGCGGCACCTGCCTCAATGTCGGCTGCATGCCGTCCAAGGCGCTGCTGCACGCCTCCGAAATGTTCGAGGAAGCCGGGCATTCCTTCGCCAAGATGGGCGTCAGCGTCTCCGCGCCGAAGCTTGAGCTTCCGGCGATGATGAACTTCAAGCAGCAGGGCATCGACGGCAACGTCAAGGGCGTCGAGTTCCTGATGAAGAAGAACAAGGTCGACGTGCTCAAGGGCACCGGCAAGATCCTCGGCACCGGCAAGGTCGAAGTCTCCGCCGACGGGAAGTCGCAGGTGATCGAGACCAAGAGCATCGTCATCGCCACCGGCTCGGACATCGCGCGCCTCAAGGGCATCGAGATCGACGAGAAGCGCATCGTCTCGTCCACCGGCGCGCTGTCGCTCGACAAGGTCCCCGGCAAGCTCCTGATCGTCGGCGCCGGCGTGATCGGCCTCGAGCTCGGCTCGGTGTGGAAGCGCCTCGGTGCCGAAGTCGTCGTCGTTGAATTCCTCGACCGCATCCTGCCCGGCATGGACGGCGAAATTGCAAAACAGTTCCAGCGCATCCTCGAGAAACAGGGCTTCGCGTTCAAGCTCGGTGCCAAGGTCACCGCGGTCGACACCTCAGGCAAGACGCTGAAGGCGACCATCGAGCCCGCCGCCGGCGGTGCTGCCGAGACGCTGGAAGCCGACGTCGTGCTCGTCTGCATCGGCCGCGTGCCGTACACGGATGGGCTCGGGCTGAAGGAAGCCGGCGTCGCGCTGGACAATCGCGGCCGCGTGCAGATCGATCCGCATTTTGCCACCAGCCTGAAGGGCGTCTATGCCATCGGCGACGTCGTCGCCGGCCCCATGCTCGCGCACAAGGCCGAGGATGAAGGCGTTGCCGTTGCGGAGATCATCGCGGGGCAGGCCGGCCACGTGAACTACGATGTTATCCCAGGCGTCGTGTATACCACGCCGGAAGTGTCCTCCGTCGGCAAGACCGAGGAGGAACTGAAGCAGGCGGGCGTGGCTTATACCGTCGGGAAGTTTCCCTTTACCGCCAACGGCCGCTCCAAGGTCAACCAGACCACCGACGGCTTTGTGAAGATTCTCGCAGATGCGAAGACCGATCGCGTGCTCGGCGTGCACATTATCGGCCGCGAAGCCGGCGAAATGATCCATGAAGCGTGCGTTCTCATGGAATTTGGCGGCAGTGCGGAGGATCTCGCGCGCACCTGCCACGCCCATCCGACCCGGTCCGAAGCCGTCAAGGAAGCCGCGCTTGCAGTCGGCAAGCGGGCCATCCATATGTAGGCCACGCCCCGAGCCTGTTCGGGCGGGACAACACATGCTGCGCCGCCTTCTTCAACCGGTCTGGGTCCTGCTGGCGATCATCTTCCTGATCGAAGCCTGGCTGTGGGACCATCTCGAACCGATCGTCGCGCGGGTTGTCGCAGCCATCCCGCTCGCGCGTTTCAAGCAATGGCTGACGGAGCGCGTCGACGCGCTGCCGCCGGCCATGACGCTGATCGTGTTCGCGGTGCCGATCATCCCGCTGTTTCCGCTCAAGCTCGCTGGCCTGTATCTGCTCACGCATGAATACTGGCTGAGCGGCGTCTCCACGTTCCTGTTCGCAAAGCTGCTCGGCGTCGGCGTCACCGCCTTCGTGTTCGACGTGACGCGCGACAAGCTGATGGAGATGCACTGGTTCGAGCGGCTCTACGCGTTGGTGCTGAAGCTGCGCGCCAAGGCGGCCGAGCTGGTCGATCCGGTCAAGCAGCGCATCAAGGAGATCATCGCCGGCAACGGCGAAGGCTGGTCCTCCCGCACGCTCCGCCTGATCCAGCGTTTCCGCAAGAGCGTGCATCAGGCGCGCTAAGCTTCGCCACGATGGCGGTCACGCCGCCCGGATGGAGCGCAGCGCAATCCGGGACAGTCGCCCCCGCATCTCGCTACGCTCCATGCAGCTACAAATCCGGGCCACAGCAATTCGTCTCTCACCGTCACCCTGAGGTGGCCGCTTCTTCAGCGGCCCTCGAAGGGCGACGGCCCGGCTGCATTTCGGCCGTTCATCCTTCGAGGCTCCGAGCGCAATGCTGATGCACTGCGCTCCTCGCACCTCGGGATGACGGAGTCAGCAGTGCAGTCGCAGCCTCAATCCCTCAATGCAGATGCAGCAGATGCGGCCACCACAGGCCGAGCGCGGTCATGAGGATGCCGCCCAGCGTCAGGATGCCGGCGACATAGGCGAGCGCGAACATGCCGGTGATGATGGTGGCCGAGGCCAGCACGATGCCGATCTGGAAGGCGGCCGACGCCAGCTCGAAATGATGGTACTTCGCGGTCGCCTCGTCGCGCTCGTGCTCGGCGTGCTTGGCTTTCTCGGCGAGCTGCTCGGTGCCTTCGCCGGTCTCGGGCTCGGAACGGTAGCGTGCGGCGGTCTTGGTCCAGTCCTCGATCTGCTTCTGCACCACCGCCTTCATGGCGTCGTCGGTCGTGCCGGCCAGCGTCAGCTTGCCCTGCTCGGTCGCGGTCACCACCACGGTGCGGCGAATGCTCTTGGCCTGGAAGAACGCCCAGAGATTGGCGCCCTCGACGTTCTTGCTGATCGATTCGGTCTGGGCGCCCTTGCCGAGCGTTTCCGAGATCGCAAGGAACAGCGCCAGCACGGCGATCAGCAGCGCGATCTTCTTGTTCGAGCCGGACGCGTGTTCGGCGTGCTCGGCATGCTCCATGCTTTCATGTGCGCTCATGATTCCCCTCCTGTTCGGTTCCGCAACGATTGACCGAATGTGCTGCCGGACGCAAGCGCCAAGCGGCATTCGCTGGTGTCGCTTCTAGCGCACGTGCTCGGATGAATATTCGATGGCGCGGCCGGGAGCCGCGCCATTGTCATACGGCGTTACGAAAAAGCGTGGGTGATGCGGCTTGAACTCCGCGCCGGACAGGCAGGAGAGCACCAGGGGAAACGTGTCGACCAGCGTCAATTCCTCAGTCGCCAATGCGCCGCAAGGGCGGGGCAGCCGCATTGCGTTCAGGGCGCCGAAACGCTCGTTCAGATCCTCATCCGTCCAAGCCGTCGGCGGCTTCCCGAACTGGCCGCGGAACGCCGTGCCGTGATCCGACTGGAGAATGATCAGGGCGTCCGGATCGGTCCGCGTGATGTCATGAAGCAGCGTCAGCGCCTGCGCGTTGACGCAAGTGAGCTGCTCGACGAAAGCCGGCCGCGACTCCGGGCGCCAGAGCTGGAGGTCCGGATCGGCTGGACGGAAGCTGCAATCGGAGCGGA
This sequence comes from Bradyrhizobium sp. YR681, assembly GCF_000282615.1. Taxonomy (GTDB): domain Bacteria; phylum Pseudomonadota; class Alphaproteobacteria; order Rhizobiales; family Xanthobacteraceae; genus Bradyrhizobium. The sequence continues at coordinate 5,179 of NZ_AKIY01000134.1, forward strand.
AGCGGATCGGCGGATGCGGCGCCAGCACATGCGCATAGAGGAAGAACGGCGAGGGCATCGCGCGGATGACGTTCAGCTTCGACTGGAGATCGTCGACGCCGCCCCATGCGAACGGCGTCGATTGCCGGTGCTGCACGATCAGGTCGATGATAGGCGTGTTGGAGAGGATTGCGATGTCGAGCTCGTCCAGCCCCAGATGGCCATGCACGCATCGCACCTCGTCAGGCGCGCATTCGGTCAGATAGTCGTAACCGTTCTCGAAATGCACATAGGTGTAACCCGCCGATGTCAGGCGGGCCACGGTGCGGTTCTTGCCCCGGACACGTGCCTGCAGCTCCGGCATCGGCAGCGGCCGAAGCGTCTCGCCGTCGCCTTCGACGGTGTAGTCGAAGCTGGCAGTGCTGGAGATCGAATTGACGGTGGCGGGGAAATTGGAGCGGCTCTTGCCCAGCACGGTGAAGTCGAGCCCGCGCAGCGACTCGATGAAAGTGCTGTTGTCGAACTTGAAATCCTCGGCGAGCACGTCCTGGCGCGGATAACCGTCGAGCACGATCCAGTAGATGTTGGGCGACAGCGCAAATCGTTCGTGCGTCCCGGTCGTGCTTGACGCGGCAGCGCGTGCGGCATCATCGCGCATCGCAAGGGCCGCAATGCGCGCGATCGGGGGCGCCGCGAATGCGGCCGATAGAACCAGCGCGACCGATATGGTAGCGCGATTGCGGATGGTGCCGAGCGCCACGATGCCGGTGCCCAAGGTGCCCGCCACCCACACAAGCGGCGCGAGCTGGCCGAGATGCGCCTTCAGCTCGCGCTGGATCAGGCCGATGTCGTAGGCGAAGAACACGAACATCATCAATCCCGCCGCCAGCAGGATGCGCCAGAGAGGGAGCCGTCGCAGGAGGAGTTTCAAGCCGGCGGCCAGGAAGGCCGTGATCGCGATCGTGGCTGCGGCGTAGCGCAGGACCCTGGAGGGGCCGGCGAGCGCCGTGATGTTTTCGGCATAGAAATCGAGCAGCGCCACCGTCGACAGCATCGCGGCGGCGAGCAGCGATTGCAGGAGCAGCCATCGATCGTTGCGAGTGCCCATCGTGCTAGCCTGCAACGCGCTCGAATTCGTACAGCGTCCGGCCGCCGTCGGCGAGCGCGAGCCGTCCGACGATGCGGGCATGACGACCGAGCGCCTGCTCGAATTGCGCACTGTCGTAATCGGCAAAGACGTCGCGCCGCAGCCGCAGCATGCGCTGGACCATCGGATCGGGTTTCGGCACGAATTCGATCACGCCGCGCGGCGCGAGGCCGACCAGCCATTCCACGACGAAGGGCAGCGGCACGTTGCGGCCGATCGCAAGGTGATGCACCAGTGCCAGCGCGATCACGGCGTCGGCGTTGCGGCGCGAGGCGAGGCCCGATCGCTCCGCCTCGCCCCAGCCCTGCGCGGGGCTCGGGTTGGCCGCATCGGAGAACAGCGGCAGGAAATTGAGGCGTGCCGCCGCCGCGCGCGCCGCCGCAGCTTCCAGCGCGTCGAGGTCGGTGTCGAAGCCGATCACCGATCCCGCGCCGTTTTGCAACAGCGCCTCGGCGTAACGGCCGGTGTTGCAGCCGATGTCCCACGCGCAGGCCGGCGCATGGCGCCGGGCGAAATCCGCGACAAAGTCCTGCTTTCTGCGCTCCTCGTCGCCGGCATAGGAGACGTTGCCGGTCTCGTAGCGCTGCCATTCGGTCGGCGCGATCGGCTTCGGCGTCAGCCGCGAGACCCAGCGATGCAGCCGCCGCAGCACCATTTGCAGCGCGGCCTTGGGCAGCGGCCGTGCCGGACGCGCGTCCGCATCGGGCGCGTGACGCGCGCGGCGCTGCAGCAAGTCAGGCAGCGTGATGTTGGTCAGGATGTCAGGCGCGAGCCAGCGCCTGAACCGGCCGAGCAGCGCGACGATGTCGGAGCTTGCGATGCCCTCGAGCGCGCCGCGATACCAGGCATTGTGCGCGATCCCGAACAGCGCGCGCAGCAGCAGCGGATTGACGAACTGCTCGATGAACTGGCGCTGGCCGGTCCAGTAGTCGCCGTCGCGGTAAGGCACGAAGGACGGGATGTCGATGAAAACAGGGCGGTGGCCTGCGAACTGAACGTTGTAGGCGCTGGCATCCGACAGCGCGAAACCGAAATCCAGCGCGCGCAGCTGCAAATCGAGATGCAGCAGCGCGGCGCGCTTGAGCAGCGCGAAGGGCCATTCATAGGGATAGGAGATGAACGGCAGCTTTGGATGCACCAGCACGCGCGCGCCCCGCGCGGGCTCCGCCATGTCGGCGATCGCCGCCGCATCGGCCTGTTCCGCGCTGACGATCCAGCCCCGGCCGACCAGATCGTCATAGGCGCCGGATGATTTCAGCCGCGCGAAATTCTGCGCGGCCTCGCCGTTGACGGAGCGCAGGATCGTGTCGCCGGACGAGAAGATGGTGCCCGAGGGATCGCGGAACGAGCCGGGATCACGAATGGCCATTGCCGGACGAATCCTTGGGCCAGTCCTCCGGCGCGGCCTTCGAGCGCCAGAACAATCCGAGAAGCCGACGTCCATAGGCGCGAACGGCAATCAGGCCGCCGGCAATGGCGGCGATCAGGCTCTGCACCGCGAACGCGCCCGTCCCCGGATCGAGATAGGCATAGGCGCTGGTCGGCATCAGCGCGGCCAGACACGCCAGAATGGTCATGAAGACCACAGGGAATTTCTTGTTCTTCATTGAAGCCCCGTCACGACAGGGCGACCGGCCGTGATGGGCCGGACCCGCCGTCTGTGACAGAGCGTAGCACTCCAGTCCGGCGCGTAACCTTAAATCTTCTCCATCAAGGCGAAAGTCGCCCGAATTTGGCCACCGCTGCACCGCCGCATTCCGCAATTAAGGCAGGCGGGACATAGTCGGACATCATTTTTTCCGCGCCGGGTGTGCGCGGATGAATTGTCGGCTCCGGGTTTACCGACGGTTGACCGAACGGCGCAATCGGCGCCGAGGACAAACGCCATGGCGATGCAATTAATGGTCTTGTTGTCCGGGGTGTTCTAGTCCTGCCTCATGACTACCGCGGAATGCATCGCAGCCTGCTTCTGGCCCTTCGTCATCATCGCTGCATTCGCGCTGCTGAAGGCCCGCAACACCGCGGCTTTTCCGTTCATCGGCAAGATCGTGTTCGCGGTCGGCATGACCTATCTCGGCCTGGTGATATTTTATGACAAGAGCTCGATCATCGCGGTCAACGACGTCCATGTTGGCCTCGTTGTTGTCGGCCTGGCCATGGCCGGTTCCCAGCTGCGGCAGTCTCCGCTCTATGGCTCGTTTCGCGACAAGGCGAAGGCGCTCGCCTCGATGATCCTGATCGTGCTGCTCGGCAGCGGCCTTGCGTGGTATGCCGGACGGATGCTGTTTCTCGACCACCTGACGTCCCGGCTCGTGATCGAAGGCCGTGTCGATCGCGTGCGAACGTCAGGTAGCCGCAGGTCGGATTACCTCGCCGACATCGGCGGCCGAACGGTGAAGGTCACCACGCCGCTCTACGAACGGCTGGAGAAATTCAGGCCGGCGGTCCGTGTCGAGGTCGGACGCGGATCGAACTACGTCTACGAGATCGAATATCTCTCGAACTGAGCCGCAGCCTCACCGCCGCGGATGCGCGCTCGCATAGACCTCGAGCAGCCGCTCGGAATCGATCCCGGTATAGATCTGCGTGGTCGAGAGTGAGGAGTGACCCAACAGCTCCTGGATGGCGCGCAGATCGCCGCCGCGCGAGAGCAGATGCGTGGCAAAGGAATGCCGCAGCGCGTGCGGCGTCGCGCTGTCGGGCAGGCCGAGCGCGCCGCGCAGCCGCTCCATCGCGAGCTGGATGATGCGCGGGCTGAGCGGACCGCCGCGCGCGCCGAGGAAGATCGGGCCTTCCGCCGGCAGCGGATACGGACACATCGACACGTATTCCTGCACGAGTTCGAGCACGTTTTGCAGCACCGGCACCATGCGGGTCTTGTTGCCCTTGCCTGTCACGATCAGCACGTCGCCTTCGCCCGGCTTCGGCACCTCGCGGCGCTTCAGTCCCAGCGCTTCGGAGATGCGCAGGCCCGAGCCATACAGCAGCGCCATCACCGCGGCATCGCGCGCCAGAACCCAGGTCTCGCGGTCCTCGCCGGCGCGCTCGTCGGCATCGGCCAGACGTTTTGCAGATGCCATCGGCAGCGGTTTCGGTAATGTCTTGGCCACCTTGGGCGCGCGGATCGCCGAGAGCGCGCCGACCTTGCCCTTGCCCTCGCGTTCCAGGAAGCGGCCGAACGAGCGCAGGCCCGCCAGCGCCCGCATCAGCGAGCGGCCGGCGATGTCGTCGGCCCGGCGCATCGCCATGAAGGCGCGGATATCAGTGGCCTCCAGCGAGGCGAACCGCGCCAGCGTCACGCGCTCGCCCCAATGATTGCTGAGGAAATCCAGGCACTGCCTGAGGTCGCGGGCATAGGCCTCCAGCGTCTTCGGCGACAGCCGCCGCTCGGTGCCGAGATGCGACAGCCAGCGCGTCATCTCCTGCGCAATGTCAGGATCGGCGCTGGCGAGCTCGATTTGTGGGGCGGCCGCTTTGCTCATGCGCTCTGGACGTAATGATTCCACTCAGTATATCGCATCACACCCGTTTACTGTTCGCTAAGGCCGCCTCGCGGCGCTAGCCTCAGGCCCCCAAGGTTCCGATTCTCCCCCCGATGGATCATTCGTCGCGCAGCACGACCACCCCCGCCAACGCGACCCGCATGGTCGACGTGCTGGTGCCGGTCGCGCTCGACCAGACCTATTCCTACAAGGTGCCGCGCGGCATGGAGCTGAAGGCGGGCGATCTCGTCGGCGTGCCGCTCGGGCCGCGCGAGGTGCTGGCTGTGGTCTGGGGCGAAAACGCCAATCCCGATCCGCGCCTGCACAACCGCCTCAAGGAGGTCAGCGAGAAGATCGATGTCGCGCCGCTGAAGCCGGAATTGCGCGCGGTCGTCGACTGGGTCGCCAATTACACGCTGAGCCCGCGCGGCATGGTGCTGCGCATGTGCCTGCGGATGGGCGAGAATCTCGGCCCCGAGCGGACGCGCGCCGGCGTCCGTCTGGTCGGCGATCCCCCCAGGCGGCTGACGCCCGCGCGCCAGCGTGTGATGGAGGTGTTGTCGGACCGGCTGCTGCACGGCAAGTCGGAAGCTGCCAAGGAGGCCGGCGTCTCCGCCGGCGTGATCGACGGCCTCGTCGACGAAGGCACGCTCGCGGTCGAGCCGATGCCGCCGCCAGCGCCGCCGCCGGCCCCCGATCCGGATTTCGCCCGGCCGGATTTTTCGCCGCTGCAGCGCGCCGGGGTCGATGCAATGCGCGCGCTCGCGGCCAACGGCACCTTTCACGTCGCGCTGCTCGACGGCGTCACCGGCTCGGGCAAGACCGAGGTCTATTTCGAGGCGATTGCGGAGGTCATCCGCCGCGGCAAGCAGACCCTGATCCTGATGCCGGAGATCGCGCTGACCGGCCAGTTCCTCGATCGTTTCGCGCAGCGCTTTGGCGTGCGGCCGATCGAATGGCACTCCGAGCTCACGCCGCGCACCCGCGCGCGCAATTGGGCGGCGATTTCCGAGGGCACCGCGCCGGTCGTGGTCGGCGCGCGCTCGGCGCTATTCCTGCCTTACGCCAATCTCGGCCTCATCGTCGTCGATGAAGAGCACGACCAGGCCTACAAGCAGGACGAGGGCGTGCATTATCACGCCCGCGACATGGCGGTGGTGCGCGCGCATATCGCAAAAATCCCGATCGTGCTGGCCTCGGCGACGCCGTCGGTCGAGTCCGAGGTCAATGCGCGCAAGAACCGCTATCAGCGCATCGCGCTGCCCTCGCGCTTCGGCGGCCAGCACATGCCGCATATCGAGGCCATCGACCTGCGCCGCGAGCCGCCGGCGCGCGGCCGCTTCATTTCGCCGCGCCTGGCCTCCGAGATCAGAAAAGCAATCGAGAAGCGCGAGCAGGCGCTGCTGTTCCTCAATCGCCGCGGCTATGCGCCGCTGACCTTGTGCCGTGCCTGCGGCCACCGCTTCGCCTGCACCATCTGCGATGCCTGGCTGGTCGATCACCGCTTTCGCCAGCGCCTCGTCTGCCATCATTGCGGCTTCTCGATGCCGCGGCCCCCAACCTGCCCGCACTGCGCGGCGGAGGAATCGCTGGTTGCGGTCGGCCCCGGCGTCGAGCGCTTGCAGGAGGAGGCGGCGGCGCTGTTTCCGGACGCGCGCACCATGGTGCTGTCGAGCGATCTCATCACCTCGATCGAGACCATGCGCAGCGAGCTGAACGAAATTGCCGAAGGCCGCGTCGATGTCATCATCGGCACGCAGCTCGTGGCGAAGGGGCACAACTTCCCCCGGCTTAATCTCGTCGGCGTGGTCGATGCGGATCTCGGCCTGAGCAACGGCGATCCGCGCGCCTCCGAGCGCACCTGGCAATTGCTCAACCAGGTGATCGGCCGCGCCGGCCGCGAGCAGGGCCGCGGCGTCGGCTATCTCCAGACCCACCAGCCCGATCATCCCGTGATGAAGGCGCTGATCGCCTGCGACCGCGAGGCGTTCTACGACAGCGAGATCGACCTGCGCGAACGCACGCTCTATCCGCCGTTCGGCCGGCTCGCGAGCCTGATCATTTCGGCCGGCGACCGCCCGAGCGCGGAAGGCCTTGGCCGCCGTCTCGTTGCGCTTGCGCCGCGCGACGAGCGCGTCGTGGTGCTCGGCCCGGCCGAAGCGCCGCTCGCCGTGATCAAGGGCCGCTACCGCTTCCGCATCCTGGTGAAATCGGCCCGCGGTTTCGATCTGTCGGATTATCTGCGCAACTGGCTCGCGGTGTGCCCGAAGCCGAAGGGCAATCAGAAGCTCGAAGTCGACGTCGATCCGCAGAGCTTTTTGTAGGGTCCCACCGCTCTCTCCCCGTCATTGCGAGGAGCGAAGCAATCCAGAATCCCTCCGCGGAGGCAGTCTGGATTGCTTCGTCGCTTCGCTCCTCGCAATGACGGAGCAATAAAACACTCCTGTAGCCCGGATGGAGCGCAGCGCAATCCGGGGCCGCACTTTCGACGCAGCACCTTTCCCGGATTTCGCTGCGCTCCATCCGGGCTACGAAGTAGGCGCAAACAAAAAGCCCGCCGTCCCCCAAGACGGCGGGCTTGTTTCGCCCGCGCTGATCTCGCCGCTCACATGTCCGCAGACAATGACGAGAACTGCGCTTTGAGGCTAAGGCGCTCTCGCGCCGTTACGACACCACTTCCGCGGTGACGCGGCCGACGCCGGCGCCGGTGAGGCCGATGGCGCGGGCAGCGCCCGTGGAGAGGTCGAGGACACGGCCGCGGATGAACGGGCCACGGTCATTGATGGTGACGATGACGCTGGAGCCGCCATGGGTGACACGCAGCTTGGTGCCGAACGGCAGCGAACGATGCGCCGCGGTCATGGCGTTTTGGTTGAAGCGCGCGCCCGAGGCGGTGCGGCTGCCGGACTCGTTGCCGTAATAGGAGGCCATGCCCGAGAAGCTGCGGCCCGTGCCCGAGGACGGATTCATCGACGCATTGGCGTTGCGCCAGTCGGAGGTCGCGTTGGTATCAGCCTGGGCGTGGTGGCGGTGGTAGGAATGCCGGTGGTGATGCCGGGATTTGGCGGAAGCTTCGGTGGCAGTTCCACCAATGAGGAGAGTTGCGGCAACGAAAGCGATCGCCGTACGCGGCCGGGTCACATTGCCCAGCGTCTTCAAAGACAGCATTTAGTGGTCCCTAAGCTAGTATTGCCACATATGTGGCTAGTGGAGCCCCCATCAGTTTGTGAGCGGGTTGGCGTTTCGTTGCGCAATGAGGCATGAATTGGGCAGTAGTTCAGCTATGTGTCGTGATGAAATATCTTGTGACCCCTGCCACTATTCAGCCGATATTCCGTAATCTTTCATTTTAATGATTTGTTAACTGATCTATTACTTTCGAATACTGTAAAACGAAGTCATCACACTCAGCGTTTAGAATTGGGTAAGTATTCAGCGGCCCCAGCGACCGGCGCCGGAATCACGGCTCAGTGATCCGTGTTCATGGCCGCTATGCGCTGAAGGCAGGAACGGATCAGCGGGATGCCGACGTAAGGCTCACGGCAATTCCGTGGCGCGGCAGGTCGTGGTGCAGATGAGCGCGCCACTCTGTTGAAGCGTCCTGTGTGCGACGAACTGGCGACAGAACGTCGTGCCTTTAATTTGGCGTCATGTTGCACGTGCGCGCCTGCTATGTTAGCAAAGCCGCGATTTTAACGGACCCGGCACGTCCCGTGTCGGCCGAAAATCGAAGTCCCGCTTGAATTCCAAGGGCTTGGATCGCTAGGCGCCGCTTCGTGGCGACGGTTTTTCCCTTGCGAGTTTGACAGCAAAAAGAGCGCGTCTGTGGCTGCAGAAGATACGTCCGTTTCAGGTGTGTCCGGCCGTTATGCAACGGCCTTGTTTGAACTGGCCCGCGACCAGAAAGTGGTCGACGAGGTCAAAGCCGATCTCGAAAAGTTCGAGGGTCTGCTGGGGGAGAGCGCCGATCTCACGCGCCTCGTCCGCAGCCCGGTGTTCGCGGCCGATGCCCAGTCCAAGGCCCTCTCGGCCGTGCTGGCCAAGGCCGGCATCGCCGGCATCACCGCCAATTTCCTCAAAGTGCTGACCGCCAACCGCCGCCTGTTCGTGGTGGCTGACGTCATCCGCGCCTATCGCGCCCTGGTCGCCAAGTTCAAGGGCGAGGCGACCGCGGATGTGACCGTGGCGGAGGCGCTTTCGGACAAGAATCTCGACGCCCTCAAGGTTGCCCTGAAGTCGGTGACCGGCAAGGACGTCGCGCTCAACGTGAAGGTCGATCCCTCGATCATCGGTGGCCTCGTGGTCAAGCTTGGCAGCCGCATGATCGATAGTTCGCTTCGCACCAAACTCAATTCGATCAAGCACGCGATGAAAGAGGCAGGCTGATGGACATCCGCGCCGCGGAAATTTCCGCGATCCTCAAGGACCAAATCAAGAATTTCGGCCAGGAAGCTGAAGTCTCCGAAGTCGGACAGGTGCTGTCCGTCGGCGACGGTATCGCTCGCGTCTATGGTCTGGACAACGTCCAGGCCGGCGAAATGGTCGAGTTCGAGAACGGCACGCGCGGCATGGCGCTGAACCTCGAAACCGACAACGTCGGTGTCGTTATTTTCGGTGCCGACCGTGAGATCAAGGAAGGCCAGACCGTCAAGCGCACCCGCGCCATCGTGGACGCGCCGGTCGGCAAGGGCCTGCTCGGCCGCGTGGTCGACGGTCTCGGCAACCCGATCGACGGCAAGGGTCCGATCCAGGCCGACAAGCGCATGCGCGTCGACGTCAAGGCGCCCGGCATCATTCCGCGCAAATCGGTGAACGAGCCGATGGCGACCGGCCTCAAGGCGATCGACGCCCTGATCCCGATCGGCCGTGGCCAGCGCGAGCTGATCATCGGCGACCGTCAGACCGGCAAGACCGCAATCGCGCTCGACACCATCCTGAACCAGAAGCCGCTCAACGCGCAGCCGGACGAGAACATCAAGCTGTACTGCGTCTATGTCGCAGTCGGCCAGAAGCGTTCGACCGTCGCGCAGTTCGTGAAGGTGCTGGAAGAGCAGGGCGCGCTCGAATATTCGATCGTCGTCGCCGCCACCGCGTCGGATCCGGCCCCGATGCAGTACATCGCGCCCTTCACCGGCTGCACCATGGGCGAGTACTTCCGCGACAACGGCATGCACGCCGTCATCATCTATGACGATCTGTCCAAGCAGGCCGTCGCCTACCGCCAGATGTCGCTGCTGCTGCGCCGCCCGCCGGGCCGCGAAGCCTATCCCGGCGACGTGTTCTATCTGCACTCCCGCCTGCTCGAGCGTGCGGCGAAGCTGAACAAGGACCAGGGCTCGGGCTCGCTGACCGCGCTGCCGGTCATCGAAACCCAGGCCAACGACGTCTCGGCCTATATCCCGACCAACGTCATCTCGATCACCGACGGCCAGATCTTCCTGGAAACCGACCTGTTCTTCCAGGGCATCCGTCCCGCGGTGAACGTCGGTCTGTCGGTGTCGCGCGTCGGCTCCTCGGCGCAGACCAAGGCCACCAAGAAGGTCGCCGGCAAGATCAAGGGCGAGCTGGCGCAGTACCGCGAAATGGCGGCGTTCGCGCAGTTCGGCTCCGACCTCGACGCCTCGACCCAGCGCCTGCTCAACCGCGGCTCGCGCCTGACCGAACTCCTGAAGCAGCCGCAGTTCTCGCCGCTGAAGATGGAAGAGCAGGTCTGCGTGATCTGGGCCGGCACCAACGGCTATCTCGATCCGCTTCCGGTCAACAAGGTGCGTGCGTTCGAGGACGGTCTGCTGTCGCTGCTGCGCGGCAAGAACGCCGAGATCCTCAACTCGATCCGCGACACCCGCGACCTCACCGACGACACCGCTGCCAAGCTGAAGTCGGTGGTCGAAGGTTTCGCGAAGAGCTTCGCGTAAGAAGAGGTTTTCGTGGCCGGATTCCTCCGGCCATGATCGCTTCGCGAGAGGCAAAGCAATAAGAAGCGTGCCCGGCGCCCGGCCGGGCATTGCGACAGGGACAGGCTAGCGGTCCGACGTATCAGTCGAACCGCCGGGGTGAACGAAGAATGGCGTCACTTAAAGACATGCGCGTCCGCATCGCCTCCACCAAGGCGACGCAAAAGATCACCAAGGCCATGCAGATGGTCGCGGCCTCGAAGCTGCGCCGCGCGCAGACCGCGGCGGAAGCGGCGCGTCCCTATGCCGACAAGATGAGCGCGGTGATCTCCAACATCGCCAGCGCCGCCGCGGGTTCGCCCGGCGCCCCCGTGCTACTGGCCGGCACCGGCAAGGACCAGGTTCACCTGCTGCTGGTCTGCACCGGCGAGCGCGGCCTGTCAGGCGCCTTCAACTCCTCGATCGTGCGTCTCGCCCGCGAGCGCGCCCAGGCGCTGATGGCGCAGGGCAAGGAAGTCAAATTCTTCTGCGTCGGCCGCAAGGGCTACGAGCAGCTCCGCCGCCTGTTCGACAAGCAGATCGTCGAGCATCTCGACCTGCGCAGCGTTCGCCAGCTCGGCTTCGTCAACGCCGAGGACATCGCCAAGAAGGTTCTGGCGCGTTTCGACAATGGCGAGTTCGACGTCTGCACGCTGTTCTATTCGCGCTTCCGCTCGGTGATCGCGCAGATCCCGACCGCCCAGCAGGTCATCCCGCTGGTGGTCGAGGCGGGCGCCGCCGCCAACACCACGTCCTACGAATACGAGCCGGAAGAGGACGAGATTCTCACCCGTCTTCTGCCGCGCAATCTCGCGGTCCAGATCTTCCGCGCGCTGCTCGAGAACAACGCCTCGTTCTACGGCGCGCAGATGAGCGCGATGGACAACGCGACGCGCAACGCCGGTGAGATGATCCGCAAGCAGACGCTGGTCTACAACCGCACGCGTCAGGCGCAGATCACCAAGGAACTGATCGAAATCATCTCGGGTGCCGAGGCCGTCTGACCAAGACGCTTCAGTACCCGTCAAACGCAACATCCCGGTCTAGCTGACCGCGGCTTAGAAGTTCGGATCGAAGGAGACATTCAATGGCAGCCCAGTCCGGTCGCGTCACCCAGGTCATCGGCGCCGTCGTCGACGTGCAGTTCGAAGGCCACCTGCCGGCCATTCTCAATTCGCTCGAGACCAAGAACGGCGGCAACCGCCTGGTGCTCGAAGTCGCCCAGCATCTCGGCGAGTCCACCGTCCGCACCATCGCGATGGACACCACCGAGGGTCTGGTCCGCGGCCAGGAAGTCACCGACACCGGTTCGCCGATCCGCGTTCCCGTCGGCGAAGGCACGCTCGGCCGCATCATCAACGTCATCGGCGAGCCGATCGACGAAGCCGGTCCCGTCAAGTCCGAAGGCCTGCGCGCAATCCACCAGGAAGCGCCGCTCTACACCGACCAGTCGACCGAAGCTGAAATTCTCGTCACCGGCATCAAGGTCGTCGACCTTCTCGCTCCGTATGCGAAGGGCGGCAAGATCGGCCTGTTCGGCGGCGCCGGCGTCGGCAAGACCGTGCTGATTCAGGAGCTGATCAACAACGTCGCGAAGGCGCACGGCGGTTACTCCGTGTTCGCCGGCGTCGGCGAGCGCACCCGCGAGGGCAACGACCTCTATCACGAGTTCATCGAGTCCAAGGTCAACGCCGATCCGCACAATCCGGATCCGAGCGTGAAGTCGAAGTGCGCGCTGGTGTTCGGCCAGATGAACGAGCCCCCGGGCGCCCGCGCCCGCGTCGCGCTCACCGGCCTGACCATTGCGGAAGACTTCCGCGACAAGGGCCAGGACGTGCTGTTCTTCGTCGACAACATCTTCCGCTTCACCCAGGCCGGCTCGGAAGTGTCGGCGCTGCTCGGCCGTATTCCTTCGGCGGTGGGTTATCAGCCGACGCTCGCGACCGACATGGGCGCGCTGCAGGAGCGCATCACCACCACGCAGAAGGGCTCGATCACCTCGGTGCAGGCCATCTACGTTCCGGCCGACGACTTGACCGACCCGGCGCCCGCGACCTCGTTCGCGCATCTTGACGCGACCACCACGCTGTCGCGCTCGATCGCCGAAAAGGGCATCTACCCGGCGGTGGACCCGCTCGACTCGACCTCGCGCATGCTCTCCCCGCTGGTCGTCGGTGAGGAGCATTACGCGGTCGCCCGTCAGGTCCAGCAGGTGCTGCAGCGCTACAAGGCGCTCCAGGACATCATCGCCATTCTCGGCATGGACGAGCTTTCGGAAGAGGACAAGCTGGCGGTGGCCCGCGCTCGCAAGATCGAGCGCTTCATGTCGCAGCCGTTCCACGTCGCCGAAATCTTCACGGGCTCGCCGGGCAAGTTCGTCGACCTCGCCGACACCATCAAGGGCTTCAAGGGCCTGGTGGAAGGCAAGTACGACCACCTGCCGGAAGCCGCCTTCTACATGGTCGGCACCATCGAAGAAGCCGTCGAGAAGGGCAAGAAGCTGGCTGCTGAGGCCGCCTGAGCTTTCGAATAGCGATTAGGGAGTGGCGAACAGCTGCTCCCTCTTTTGCCACTCACCATTCGCAGGTTTGTTATGGCCACCTTCCACTTCGATCTCGTCTCGCCCGAAAAGCTCGCATTCTCGGGTGAGGTCGACCAAGTCGACATCCCCGGCGTCGAGGGTGACTTCGGCGTGCTGGCCGGACATGCGCCGGTCGTGGCCGCGATCCGCCCGGGCATTCTCACCATCACCACCGGCGGCAAGCACGAGAAGGTCATCGTGCTCGGCGGCCTCGCCGAAGTCTCGGACAAGGGCCTGACCGTGCTCGCCGACGTCGCGACCTCGATGGCCGAGCTGGACAAGGCCAAGTTCGCCGAGACCGTCGCCGAGATGGAAGAGGGACTGAAGGAGCACGAAGGTGACGAGCTCGATCAAGCCATCGCGCGGCTCGATCACTACAAGAGCATCCAGCAGCAGCTCAGCTCCACGGCTATGCACTAAGCCCCGGCGCAACCGCTCCGGGGCTCAAGCCTGAAATTCCTGAATAAGTTCAGCGCTCGTCACGGAAGTGGCGGGCGCTGAAACTTTGTTGCACCGTGCCGGAGATAGCGGCATTCTGCCGCCGCGGAAGGGGTTCCAGGGCAGGTCGCAGATGAAGCGCAAGATCGCGGCGATTTTCGCGGCCGATATTGCCGGCTATTCGAGGCTCGTTGCGGAAGACGAGGAGGAGACGCTGCGGCGTCTGGCCTCCTACCGCGAAGTCATCGACGATTTCATCGCCAAGGCCAACGGACGCATCTTCAACACAGCGGGCGATGCCGTGCTCGCGGAATTCCCGAGCGCGGTCGATGCGGTGCGCTGCGCGATCGATATCCAGGAGTCCTTGCGGACCCGCAACATGGCCTATCCGCCGAGCCGGCAGATGTCGTTCCGGATCGGCATCACCATCGGCGACGTGGTCGAGCGCAACGGCGATCTCTTGGGCGATGGCGTCAACATCGCGGCGCGGCTGGAAGGCCTCGCGGAGGTCGGCGGCATCTGCGTCTCCCGCGCCGTGCACGAGCAGGTCGCCAACAAGCTGTCGGTGCAGTTTGCCGATATCGGCGCGCAGGAGGTCAAGAACATCCCGACGCCGGTGCATGCCTACATGGTGGCGATGCGGCGCGAGGACGGGACCTACACCACGCCGAAACTGAAGAAGCCCGCATCCAGGATGGCCGCGGCCCCGGTGTGGATGTGGCCGCTGGTGGTTGCGATCGTCTCGGTCGTCGCCATCCTCGTCACCGGCTTCCTCTACAACACCAAGCTCAAGCAGGCGATGACGGCCGCAGTGACGCCGGCCGCGACGCCGAGCCCAACGCCCACGGCCGTCGCTGTAGCGCCGAGTCCGACGCCGACCCAGATGGCGAAGGCGCCGATGGCGCCGATGCCGCCGTCGAATGCCGGCGCTGCGATGGCGCCGATGCCCGCGCCGTCACCATCTGCCGTGCCGCTAACGGGCAAGCTCGTCGCCGACAGCGTGCCCTTCATCAACGAGCGCATCCGCAGCTACCTCGCCGGCGACTATTCCGCTTCCGGCGACTACAAGGCCTTCGCACTCAATGTCGGCGGCTTCTCCGGCTCGGCGCTGAACCAGCCCACCGAGGAGGCCGCACGCAACATGGCGCTGGATCAGTGCCAGAAGCGCGCCGATGCCGCGCAATCGCCGCGGCGCTGCGAGCTCTATGCGGTCGGCAACAATGTCGTCTACACCCACGGCAAGCCGCCGATGCCGCCGTCTCCTTTTTTCCGACATGACGCCATGACCGAGCGGGCCTTCGCCTCGAAGGATTTTCCGATGGTGCGCGATCCCGCGAAGGTCCGGCTCGAGAACATCTTCGTGCCGGCGGCGAAATCGCGCTCGGTCGCGCTCGGCCCGGGCGGACAATATTTCATGGTGCTGGGCGCACCGACGCCGGAGGATTCGGCGCGGCGTTCGCTGGAATCCTGCGGTGCGATTTCCGGTGTTGCCTGCATGATCGTCGCGGTCGACGATAATTTCGTGGTGCCGATCCCGACCCTGCTCAGGATCACCGGCTTCTTCCACGCCGCCAGCAATGCCTCGATCATCGCCGATGCCCGCGACGAGGTCGTGCGCAAGTTAGGGGATGCCATGGGCTGGAACGCGGTGGCCGTCGGCACCGCAGGGCGCCCAGGCCTCGGCCTGAAAGCCGCCGACGAGCAGACCGCCGTCAACACTGCGCTGGCCGATTGCGCCAGGCGCGACAGCGACTGCCACGTCATCGCGATCGGCCCGTTCACGGTGGGACCGATCAATTAGCGCCGAAACGGCTCCGCGAAGGCGTTACCGGCCGACCTCGCGACGATTGCGCCTCTCCGCCGATTTTCTTCGACGCTTCAGCAACATCGCAACCACCACAGCACCGCGCGCCGGCGGTGCTTGGCTACTGTGCATGGGGTTGTTTTCGCGGTTTCAGTTTGCGAACGGCGCGAACTCTCGCGCCACGGCCTGATAGACCTCGCGCCGGAATGGCACGACGAGGTCGGCGACGCGGTCGAGGCGCTCCCAGCGCCAGGCGTCGAACTCCGCGGGCTGGTCGTTGCGCGGTGTCAGCGGGTCGATCTCGTCGTCCTTGCCGGTGAAGCGCAGCGCGAACCATTTTTGCCGCTGGCCGCGAAACTTCGCCAGGCGATGCGTCTGCGGGCCGTCATAGGGCGGGAATTCGTAAGTCAGCCAGTCAGTCTCGCCGAGATAGTCCGCGCTCTTGACGCTGGTCTCTTCCCAGAGCTCGCGCAGTGCGGCATCGCGCAGATTCTCGCCCTCGTCGACGCCGCCCTGCGGCATCTGCCAGTCGAGGCCCGGCAGGATGATCTCGGGGCCGTCGCCCTTGAATCGGTGGCCGATCAGGACGCGGCCTTCGGCGTTGAACAGCGCGATCCCGACATTGGGACGGTAGGGCTTTTCATTCGACATGCGGTGACTTCTTTGATCGTCATTCCGGGTTCGTGCTTCGCACGCCCCGGAACGACGATGCAAACTATTCATCCGCGAGCGACGAAAATTCCTTCACCACGCGCTCATAGACCGGGCGCTTGAAGGGGATGATCAGTTCCGGGAGGTTTTTCATCGGTTCCCAGCGCCAGCTGACGAACTCGGCCTTGTGGCCGCCGCCGGGTTTCTCGACATTGATCTCGCTGTCCTTGCCGGTGAAGCGGACCGCGAACCATTTCTGGCGCTGGCCGCGATAGCGGCCCTTCCAGGCGCGCCCGGCAACGGTGCGCGGGATGTCGTAGATCAGCCAGTCCGGAACCTCGCCGAGCCGCTCCACCGAGCGGACGCTGGTTTCCTCGTAGAGCTCGCGCCTGGCTGCGTCCCAGGTGTCCTCGCCGGGATCGACCCCGCCTTGCGGCATCTGCCAGACATGGGTGTCGTCGACATGCTCGATGCCGCCGGCGCGGCGGCCGATGAACACCAGTCCCTTCGTGTTGATCAGCATCACTCCGACGCAGGTCCGGTAGGGCAGATCCTCGTAACGCGCCATTCCGCCAGACCTCTCGCGTGCTTTTGGTGGGGCATGCCGGTCCCGCAGGACGAGTGCCGTACCAATCCGTTGATTTAGCTGGATTTTGATTTCAGCATCGCGGTTGTCAATGGCACCAAAAGGATACCACGGTCGCCCAAAGTCCTGGTCCAGGCGCCGATGCGCTCGATCGAGACAGGGAGGGCCGAGGCGGTGCCGACCGCGATGCCGCGCTCGCGCGCCGCCGATTCCAGCTTGTTCAGGGCCCGGTCGATCTCGGTCGGCGTCGGCACCGCGTCGAGCGCGATATCGCCCTTGCCGAACGGCATCGCTGCGCTCGCCGCGGCCTGGGAGGCGATGCTGCGGGGCGAGGAGCCGTCGTCGAAGAAACCGAGGCCGCGCTTGGCCGCCTCGCGGATGATCGGCAGCATCGCGGCGTCCGTCGCCACGAAGCGGGCGCCCATGAAATTGGCGATGCCGGCATAGCCCTGCATCCGGCTCAGATGCCAGTACAGGCGGTCCGTGTTCTGGTCGGCGGTGAGCGAGGTCAGCAGCGTCTGCGGGCCCGGATCGTTGTCCGGGAAGTCGTAGGGCTCCATCGGGATCTGGAGGAAGATCTCGTGGCGCTGGGCGCGCGCCCGCTCGGCGAGCTTTCCCGGATCGGAGCCATAAGGCGTGAAGGCCAGCGTTATCGCCGGCGGCAGCTTCATGATCGCATCGGTGGTCTTGGCGGCGCCGACGCCGAGGCCGCCGATCACGATCGCGATCACAGGCATCCTGGCGGCCTTGGCGCGATCGGCATCAGCCGCATAGACGTTGAACGGCTTGAGGTCTCCCGCGACCACGGGAATCATGCCGTAGCGCGACTTCTCCAGCAGTTTCGGATCGATCCCGGCCATGACGGGCGGCGGGGCCGAGGCGGCCGCGGCTTCGCCCTTGTCGGCGGCATCGCCGGCGCCGATCACCACGTCGTGGCGCGCCCCGGTGGAGCCGTCGATCATGGTGACGGTCTTGTGCTCGCCGGGGGCAGCCGTCTTCGGTGCTTCCTTGCTCTCGTGCTTGGTCTCCGGCTTGCTTTCCGCCCCATGGCCGGAGGCGGCCGGCTTCTCCTCGGTCGCCTTGGGCTCGCGGATCGCGATCCGCGTCATCGGCTCGCCGCCGAGCGGGTCCTTGTTGAAGATGGCGAAGCCGGCAAAGCTGACGAGGAACAGGCCGAGCAGGATGGCGAGCGCCTGCATGGCCGTGAACGGCAGGCGC
>NZ_AKIY01000135.1 GCF_000282615.1 Bradyrhizobium sp. YR681
GGCGGCCGCCGCGAGATTGCCGCCGGCACTGTCGCCGGCAACGCCAAGGCGCCTTGCGTCGCCGCCAAATTCCGCGACGCGGCCAAGCACGTCGCCCACCGCGGCAAACGCATCCTCGAACGCGCCGGGAAAGCGCGTCTCCGGCGGACGCCGATAGTCGACGGAGACGACGACCGCCCCGGTCTCGATCGCGAGATTGCGCGCCTGCCGGTCGTGGGTTTCGAGATCGCCCGCGACCCAGCCGCCGCCATGGAAGAACACCACGGTCGGCGCGGGACCGGCGCCGACGCGGTAGGCGCGCGCATCGAGCGGGCCGGCGCCGCCTTTCACCTTGATATCCTGCACGGTGTCGACCGGCGGGGGAGGCACGGCGGCGCGTGCCGCAGCCAGTGCGCGCAAGGAATCGCGCGCGCTCTGTGGCGTCATCGTCGCGGGATCGCGCAGCGGCAGCAGCGGAATGATCTGGGCGATGACGGGATCGAGCGGTGCGGGCATTTGCTGAAGTCCTCGCTGGGTTCTTGGTCTTGCTTGCGGGTTAGCATAGATTTGGGCAGCCGCGTCGGCAACCGCTTGCGCGTTCCAATTGCAACGCCGCGGAATGAACGGGCAGGGAGGTCAAACAGGTGGAATTCGAAGAGCTGGTCCAGTCGCGCCGCAGCGTGCGCGGCTTCAAGCAGCAGCAGGTACCGCGCGCCGTGGTCGAGGCGATCATCGACAGCGCCAAACGCGCGCCGTCGTCGATGAACACGCAGCCCTGGCATGTTCATGTGCTCACCGGCGCGCCGCTTGAAGAGCTGCGCCGCCGCAACATGGAGGAGATGGTCGGCGGCGCCAAGGTCAAGCGCGACATCATCAGCCATGGCGAATACCAGGGCGTGCACCGGTCCCGCCAGGTCGACATCGCCAAGAAGCTGTTCAGTGCGATGGGGATTGCGCGCGACGATAAGCCGATGCGGCAGGACTGGGTGTTGCGCGGCTTCCGCCAGTTCGACGCGCCGGTCTCGCTGGTGCTGACTTATGACCGCGTGCTCGATCCCGGCGCGGTCTGCCATTTCGATCTCGGCGCGCTCTGCTACGGCATCGTGCTGGCCGCGTGGGACCGCGGCCTCGGCTCGGTCATCAACGGGCAGGGCATCATGCGCTCCGACATCGTGCGCGAGGTCGCGAAGATCCCGGAGGATGAGGTCATCATGACCTGCGTGGCGCTGGGCTATCCCGACGACAATTTCGCCGCGAACGCGGTGCGCTCGGATCGCGAGCACAACGCGGAGTTCGTGCGCTATGTCGGCTTTGCCGAGTAGTGCACGCAAGCATGCATGTGTCGGCGATGCGGGATCATCGCCGGCTTCCGTTGCAACGTTGCCGCGCGGATTTGATCCAGATCAAATGCATTGACGCGATCGGTATCATGAGCCCGCGAAACGATGCGGCGCCGTAGTCTTACGGTGCGCATTCGCCGCGCACGCGCGGTCGCGCGGCGCGTTTCCTAACCGAATGGCAATTTCGAATCCGTAATTCGATCCTTTGAGACGCGCCGCGCGTCGAACAAGGATATGGCCATGCTCTCGTTCTTTTCCCAGGCAAGTCATAAGCAGCCCGCTCCGTCGCTCGTTGCGCAGGGGCATGAAGAAGCTCCGGCGCTTCGTGAAGCCGGCGCGATCCGGGTGCTGGAGAGCGACGACCGGCTGCAAAGTATTTCCGAGGGTGATTTCGTCGTCGCCGGCGCGCGCTCGCCGCTCGCTCTCGCGTTCGTTTCGCCGCACTGCGATTTCGCGCGCGTGGCATCGTCGTTGCAGAGGCTTGCGGGGTCGACGCCGGTGATCGCGATGTCGACTGCGGGCGAACTGTGCTCGGCGGGCCAGTCGCTCTACAAGCCTGCGGGATCGAGCTGGTCGTCCGTCATCGTGCAGGTCTTCCCGGCCGATCTGTTTCAGTCCATCAGCATCCACAGCGTCCGCCTGCACAACGACGACATCCGCAAGGGCGAGCCGTCCAAGCCGCATGACTCTCGCATCGA
This sequence comes from Bradyrhizobium sp. YR681, assembly GCF_000282615.1. Classification (GTDB taxonomy): domain Bacteria; phylum Pseudomonadota; class Alphaproteobacteria; order Rhizobiales; family Xanthobacteraceae; genus Bradyrhizobium. The sequence goes on from NZ_AKIY01000135.1 coordinate 2,018, forward strand.
GGCGATCACGCGCGAGGTCGCCGCGATCCGCACGCCCTTCGCGATCGACGTGCGCGATACGATCGCCTTCGCGCTGGTGGACGGCGTGTCGGCATCGGAGAGCTATTTCATGGAGGCCGTGTACCGGAGCGGCAAGTTTCCCTGCGCCTTCGTCGGCGGGTCCGCCGGCGGCAAGCTCGATTTCAAGCACACCCATCTCTACGACGGCAAGCAGGTGCTCGAGAACCACGCCTTGATCGCCTTCATGAAGCTGGCGCCGGGCCGGGCCTACAGCATCTTCAAGACGCAGAACTTCAAGAAGACCGGCAAATCCTTCGTGGTGATGGGGGCCGATCCGGATCGGCGCACCGCCTCGGGCGTCATGGAGGGAAGCGAGATCAAGCCGTTCGCCTCTGCCGTGGCGAAGGCACTGAACACGACGCCGGCGAACCTGATGTCGATGATGACCAAGCACTCCTTCGGCATCGAGGTCGGCGGCGACCTGTTCGTCCGCTCGGTCGCGGGCATCGATGCCGAGAGCGGCGTCGTGTCGTTCTTCTGCGACGTCAATTCGGGCGACCGGCTCGAATTGCTGGAAGCCACCGATTTCGTCGACCAGACGCGGCGCGACCTCGACGCCTTCCTGCGCGGCAAGCCACCGGCGATCGGCGCGATCCTCAACGATTGCATCCTGCGCCGCCTCAACAACGAGAGCCAGCTCCGCAACATGAGCGGCATGTGGCCGATGCCGGTCGCGGGATTTTCCACCTTCGGCGAGCTGTTCGGGATCAACATCAACCAGACGCTGACCGCGATCGTGTTCTTCGACGTCAGGGAAACGCCGCTGAACGATCCCTTCATCGAGATGTTCCCGATCCATTACGCGCATTTCGTCGAATATTTCACGCGCACCCATCTCAAGCGCATGGTGCTGCTGAATCAAATCAAGGACGGCATCGTTCATCGTCTGACGGAATATCTGAGCGCCAGCGCCACGCTGAGCGGAAAGGTCGAGGGCGCGCTGCAACAGACGGCCTCGATCAACACGATCGTGGAGGAGATCCGCTCGGTCATCATGGCGAGCGCGCAATCGGCGGCGAAAGCGACCGACACGACCGCCCTGTCGCATGAGTTCGCGGGCCTCACCGAGGCCATGAACGGGCTGCGGGAGATCCTGAAGATCATCGATACGATCGCAGGCCAGACCAACCTGCTGGCGCTCAACGCGACCATCGAATCGGCGCGGGCGGGCGAAGCGGGCCGGGGGTTCTCCGTGGTCGCGACCGAGGTGAAGAAGCTCGCGAACGACACCAAAAGCAGCCTCACGCGTACCCATGCCTCGATCGGAGGCATGGAAACGTCGCTCGAGTCGCTCGGAGCCAACATCAACGACACCCGGGGCCAGCTGATCCAGACCCAGGAGGGCTACAACAGCATCGTGACGCAGATCGAGGAGATGTTCAAGAATCTTCAGATGATCAACACCGTGTTGTCGGACCTCGAAAGCTTCGTGCGCGACCGCAACGGGGCGTTGACAAGCGCCATGAGCGACATCGAGACGCTCAAGCGGATCGGATAGGGCGGAGTCCGGCCGCTCGCAAATTTTCGGTGACGACCTCCGTGTTGGGGCTTGCAATCTCGTCACGCTGGCAGGAACAATGTGCCTCGTGAGAGGTTTGTTGCTGGCGCGAGGGAATTGACATGCGGCGGCTGGCTAGCCTGGTTCGACGGTTCTTCGGTCCGCGCGTGCGGCGCCCGATCAATGATGATCCAAGTCTTCCTTTTTCTCCTGAGGAGTTCGGCCGGCTGATCCGCAGCGGCAGTCGCGAGGACATGAAGCGCCTTGCCGAGGGACTGGCCTGCCGGTCCATTGCGCGCCCGGCCAAATACCGCGCCACCCACTGAGCGCCCGCGACAAAGGAAGCCGTTGCTCGGCTCCGTTTCATGCTAGGCTGCGGCCATCATGAGCAACCGCATCCTCGTCCTCTACGGTTCCTACCGTTCCGACCGCATGGGCATCCGCCTTGCGAATTTCGTCATCGATCGCCTGCGTTCGCGCGGCGATGACGTCGAATTCATCGACGCCAAGGCCATCGGCCTGCCGATGCTCGACCGCATGTACAAGGAATATCCCAAGGGCACCGCGCCCGAGGCGCTGGAGAAGCTGGCCGGCCAGATCCGCGGCGCCGACGGATTCGTCTTCGTCACCGGCGAATACAATTGGGGCATCCAGCCCGGCCTGAAGAACCTCACCGACCACTTCCTCGAAGAATGGTTCTGGCGTCCGGCCGCGATCGTGAGCTATTCCGCCGGCCGCCTGTCCGGCGCACGCGCCTCGACCGCCTGGCACGGGACGCTGTCGGAGATGGGTATGGTGGTGGTGTCGAGCACCATCGGCGTCGGTCCGATCGCGCAGACGCTGTCGGCGGACGCCGAG
>NZ_AKIY01000136.1 GCF_000282615.1 Bradyrhizobium sp. YR681
GCGGAGGGCGCCCGCCGCGCCGCGGACATCTGCGATGCCGCGCCCGCGCCAACCGGCGCGCTGCATGGCGTGCCTGTAGGGATCAAGGACCTCACCGACACCACGGGGCTTGCGACCACCTACGGATCGGCGCTGTTCCGCGATCACGTCCCGGCCGAGGACGATCTCGTGGTCGCGCGGCTGCGGCGCGCCGGCGCGATCATTCTGGGAAAGACCAACACGCCGGAATTCGGTTTCGGTGCGGTCTGCTCCAATAAGCTCTGCGGGCCGACGCGCAATCCCTTCGATCCCGCGCTGACCTCCGGCGGATCGTCTGGCGGCTCCGCCGTCGCGGTCGCGGCGGGCATGGTGCCGCTGGCGCATGGCACCGATTTCGGCGGCTCCGTGCGCACGCCCGCGAGCTTCTGCGACATCGCTTCGATCAGGCCGACGCCCGGCCGCATCCCGTCGCCGCGCCGTCCGCTCGGTTGGGATATGCTGGCCACGCACGGCTTCCTCGCCCGCGGTGTCGACGATCTCGAACTGGCGCTGTCGGTCTGTGCTGGAGGCGATGCGCAGGACCCGCTCTCGACCGGCGTCGTCGATGACGATCGGCCGGCTGCGGGACGTCCCCGGATCGCAGTGACGCCCGATTTCGGTGTCGCGCCGGTTGCGCGCGATGTGCGTGCGCGGTTTGCCGACGCCTGCGAGGCGCTCGCGGGCGTTGCCGATCTGGTGTCGTCCTCGCCCGATTGCAGCGGGGCGATCGAGACGTTTCGGACGCTGCGGGCCGCGCACATCGCCAACAGCTACGGCGAGTTGCTGAGGACGCGCCGGGCCGAGCTGACGCCCACCGTGATCTGGAACATCGAGGCGGGCGCAACGCTTGCCGCCGAGGATTACCTCGACGCCGAGCGGCGCCGCACCGCGATCTACCGCAGCTTTCGCGAGCTGTTCACCCGCGCTGATTTCCTGGTTGCGCCAGCGGCATCCGTGTTCCCCTGGCCGAACGAGATCAGCGATGTCAGGACAATCGATGGCGCGCAGCTGGAGACGCCGATCGATTATCTCGCCGTCACCTTCATCGTGTCGCTGGTCGGTTTCCCGGTCCTGACCCTGCCGGCGCGGCGGGGAGAGAGCGAGCTGCCATTCGGCATCCAGATCATCGCGCCCCCGGGATGCGAATCCCGCCTGTTTGCCTTTGGCCGCACCATCGAAAACGAATTGGGTTTTTCGCATCGCCGGCCGAAGCTCCCCTAGCTGTCGCGATGCTCGAGCCGGGCGGCGAGCGCGCCGGCAAGGCCGATGGTGGGTTTGGCGGCGGGCCGGCGGAATGTGCCCGCGGTCGCCTTGCGCAGGCGCAGCGCGACAAGTGCCTCGGCCTGTTTCACGGCAGCGACCACCTGATCCACGACAGGGACGGGGATCCGGGCGGCGACGCGTTCGGCGAGGCCCGAGAGCGGCGCACCCGCAAAAATCAACACATCGGCATTATCCTCGACGATCGCGCGCTGGGCGAGTTCGACCAGTACATCCTCCTTCTCGGTGCCGACCTCGGAGATCGCCTGGAACGGCGTGTCGAGCATGCGGACACCGGCGCAGCGCTCCCCCAGCCCGTGGTCGCGGACGCATTCCTCGTACCAGGGCCCAAGCGCCTGGGCGAAGGTGACGATGGCAAAGCGGCGTCCGGCCATGCAGGCCGTCAGCATCGCGGCTTCCGCCATGCCGACCACGGGAATGTCAAAGGTTTCGCGCGCGGCGAACAGGCCGGGATCGCCGAAGGCGGCGATGATCGCGGCGTCGACCTTTTTGTGCTGCTCGGCGAGCATCTCCAGCGCGATGGCGCCGCCGATCTGTGCCTCGGTCCGCGTCGAGATATAGGGCACGCCGCGGGTCGCGGTGCAGGGGATGATCTCGGTGCCAGGGGAGGCCGCGCGCTGCCCGACATCCGTCATCAATTGGGTGACCGCGGTGCTGGTGTTGGGGTTGAGCAGCAGCAGCTTCATGGTCACGCCGCCGTCAGCTTGGGTTTGGGAGCAAGCGTTTCGAGCAGGGCGGTGCCGGTCTGGCGGACATGGGCGCCAAGCAGTCGGCCGGCCGCTTCACTGTCGCGCGCTTCGAGGGCGGCGAGGACGCCGGCGTGCTCGTCGACGGAATTGCTCCAGCGCCGGTCGGCGCCGAGCGCGAGATAGCGCGCGCGTTCGGCGCGGGAGATCAGTGTCTCGTGCGCCTCCCGCAGCGGCGTGTTGCGGGCCATGCGGACGATGGTGTTGTGGATCTCGCCGTTGATGGCAAAATATTCGTCGAGCCTGCCGTTGCGGTGGTGACCCTCCATGCGGGTCTGAAGCGTGCGCAGGCGGGCAAGATCGCGCTCGGTGGCGCGCTCGGCCGCCAGCTCTGCGGCGAGCCGCTCGATGCCGGCCAGTGCCTCGAACAGTTCGCAGATGCCGTCGACCGCGAGGCCCGCGATGCGCGGGCTGCGGTTGGGGCGGAGCTCGATCAATCCTTCCGCCGCGAGCACCTTCATGGCCTCGCGCAGCGGCGTGCGCGACACGCCGAGCTCCTTCGACAGTTTTGTCTCCTGGGTCTGCGATCCCGGCGGCAGCTCGCCGCGAATGATCATCGTCCGCATCCGCGCGGCCGCGCGCTCATGCAGGCCCATCCGCTTGAGTTTGGGCGGTTTTCGTCCCTTCGGCGCTTCCGATTTTGGCTGCACGCGTGCCTCGTTTCTCTCGATGATCTTAGCCGTTTCCAGCCCTTTGGCGTGCTCAAAATACCGACGCATCTCGCTGAAAACAATGGCATAGCGCGCAAATTGTATGCAGCATGCAAAAACCGGATTGCGCTGCGCCGAAGAGCGACGGATGATCCTGCGCGACGCGCGGGATCTCGCGCCTTCGAAACGGAGTGAGCGATGCGGACGGGTTTGCGATGGGGCCTCGTGGCGATGGCGGCAATGCTTGGCGGAAGCGATCTGGCTTCCGCGGAAGGCTCGAAGATCAAGCTCGGCTACGCCAAATGTGCGCACTGCCTGCCGATGTCGCTGATTTCAGGCATGGCGAAAGGCGTCGAGGTCGAGGCCACCGGCTTCAACTCCGGCAATGACGTGCTCACCGCGCTGATCTCGAAGAGCATCGACGTCGCGCAGGTGACGTATCTCCATTACATCACCGCGCTCGACAAGGGTTTTGACGTCGTCGCCGTCTCCGGCCAGATCAACGGCGGCTCGGAATGTCTCTCGTCCACGAAGCTGAACCTGCCGCCTGATGACTGGACGGCGTTCAAGGCGATCGTCGCCAAGGGGAAAAGCGACGGCCAGCCGCTGAAGGTCGCGGCCTCCCGCGGCAACGCGCAGGATATCCACATGCGCGGCGCGTTCCTCAAGCAGGGCGTCGACCCCAACAAGGACATCCAGTTCATCAACATTCCCAACCCGTCCGACCATCTCGCGGCGCTTCAGCGCGGCGAGGTCGACATGATCTGCTCGGTCGAGCCGTTCGCCTCGCAGATCCGGCTCGCAGGTGCCGGCAAGCACTTTGTGCTGCCGTATGACCAGGCTGCTGGAAACCTGACCAACCTCATCGTCACCCGTTCCGATGTCATCGCCAGCCAGCGCGCCGGCGTGCAGGGCGTCGTGACGGCTGTGGTCGAGCTCGACAACAAGCTGATCGCCGACAAGGCGCCGTGGATCGAGGTCATCAACAAGCTCACCGGCCTCGACAAGAATGTGGCGACCGAAGCCTTGAAGAACGCCTCGCCCGATCCGGCGATCCATCGCTCGCAGACGCTGGCGATCGCCGCGATGATGCGGGATCTCAAATACATCTCGAAGGACGTCTCTGCGGACGCAGAAAAGAACATGGACTATTCGTTCCTGGAGAAGGCCACCGGAAAGGCCAGGAATGACCTCGGTTACTGACGTCTCGCCGGAGAAGCCGGCGTTCCGGCTGATGCGGGCATTGCAGGGGCTCGAACGCCTCATCGTGCCCGCGCTGCTGATCGCGGGCTGGGAGGTCTTTGCCCGCAGCGGCGTGCTGCCGCCGGCGTTGCTGCCGGCGCCGAGCGCGGTGCTGCATGCGCTCGGCGACTGGGTGTTCGGTTTCGACGAGACCACGCAGACCTATTCCGGCCACTGGCTGCGCGATGCACTCGCCAGTGCCTTGCGTGTGTTCGGCGGCTTTGCGCTGGCAAGCCTGCTCGGCATCCTCGCCGGCGTCGCGATCGGCTGGTCGCGCCTGTTCGAGAAGACGCTGGAGCCGACGCTGCAGATGCTGCGCCCGATCCCGCCGGTGTCATGGATTCCACTCGCCATCATCTGGTTCGGCATCGCCGACAAGCCGGCGATCTTCCTGGTTTTCCTCGGCGCCTTTTTTCCCGTGCTGATGAACAGCATTCACGGCGTCAAGACCGTGGACCACAACCTGGTGCGGGCAGGCGCGATGATGGGCGCGAGCCAGCGGCAGATGCTGACCGACATCGTGCTGCCGGCCGCGCTGCCCTCGATCTTCGCCGGCCTGCGTATCGCGGTAGGTTCAGCCTGGATGCTGACTGTCACGGCCGAGATGGTCGCGGTGAAGAGCGGCCTCGGCTACGTGCTGTGGGATTCCTATTACTTCCTGCGCTACGACATCGTGCTGGCTGCGATGATATCGATCGGGCTGCTCGGCTATCTCTCCGACCTCGGCCTCAAGGCGATCATGGCGCGCACGCTGCGCTGGCAGCAGACGACCACCGTGCAGGGCAGGGCGGGCTGATGGCGGCAATCGAGCTTCGCAACATCGTCAAGGTGTTTTCGGACAAGCGGCGCGGCCGCGACCTGCTGACGCTGGACAACATCAATCTCGACATCGAGGCCAATGACTTCGTCTGCCTGCTCGGCCCGTCCGGCTGCGGCAAGTCGACACTCCTCAACATCATCGCCGGCTTCGAGCAGGCGACCTCCGGCCGCACGCTGGTTGGCGGCAAGCAGGTGGAGCGGCCCGGCTCGGACCGCGGCGTCGTGTTCCAGCAGCCGACCCTGATGCCGTGGCTGACGGCGATCGACAACATCGCCTTCCATCTCAAGCTCAAGGGTATCGGCAAGGCCGAGCGGCACCATCGCGCCATGGAGTTCATCGATCTCGTCGGCTTGCGCGGTTTCGAGCATCATCATCCTTCCGAGATGTCCGGCGGCATGAACCAGCGGGTCGGCATTGCCCGGGCGCTGCTGATGAATCCGAGCGTCATCCTGATGGACGAGCCGTTCGCGGCGCTGGACGCCCAGACCAAGCTCGAAATGCAGGAGGAGCTGGTCGCGATCTGGCAGAAACGCCGCTGTACCATCGTGTTCGTGACCCACAGCGTCGACGAGGCGCTGGTGCTCGGCAACAAGATCGTGGTGATGACCAGGCGGCCGGGCCGGATCCGCGAGGCCGTCAATTTCGACCTGCCGCGCCCGCGCGACATCACCAGCCCCGAATTCAACGACGCCAAGCGCCGCATCCTGTCCCTGATCCGGGAGGAGTCGACGCGGCTTGCGCAGGCGTCGTAAGGTAGAGCCATGCGCAAACGTCTCGGCATGATCACGCCGTCCTCCAACTCGGTGCTCGAGCCCGTCACCAGCACGATGCTGGCCGGCGCCCCCGGCGTCACCGCCCATTTCTCGCGCTTCCGCGTCACCGAGATCGCGCTTGACGCCGCCGCGCTGAACCAATTCGACGCATCGGTGATGTTGCCCGCTGCGGATCTGCTGGCCGATGCCAAGGTCGACGCCATTGCCTGGAACGGCACGTCGGCAAGCTGGCTCGGCATCGGCCGCGACCGGAGCCTGTGCGAGGCGATCACCGCGCGCACCGGCGTACCCGCGACGACGTCCACGCTCGCCTGCATCGATGCCGCCCGTGCGCTCGGCGCCAAACGTGTCGGCCTGGTCTCGCCCTATACCGACGACGTGCAGCGGCGCATAGGCGATGTCTGGGCCGAGGAGGGCGTTGCCCCGCATGCCGAGCGGCATCTCGGCATCCGCGACAACTTTTCCTTTGGCGAGGTCACGCCTGCAACCATTGCGGACATGATCCGCGCCGTGGCGGCAGAAGGCGCCGACGCGGTCGTCATTCTCTGCACCAATCTCGATGGCGCCGCGCTTGCGGCCTCGCTGGAGCGAGAACTTGATATCGCGGTGCTCGACTCGGTCGCGGTCACGCTGTGGCGGACGCTGAGCCTTGCCGGCGGGGACATTGCGGCTCTTGCGAAATGGGGCCGGATATTCCAGACAATGCCAGTCATCAAGTGACGGAGACATCAGTGACGCAGCTCGATCTCGCCATTCGCGGCGGCACCATCGTGACGGCCAGCGACGAGTTCCGCGCCGATATCGGCATCCGCGACGGCCGCATCGTCAGCATCGCCGACAGCATCGAGGGGGCAGCGCGCGAGATCGACGCGACGGGCCTGCTGGCGCTGCCGGGCGGCATCGACAGCCATGTCCACATCTCGCAGGCCTCGGGCCCCGACGTCGTCATGGCCGACGACTTCGCCTCGGCGACACGTTCGGCGGCCGCCGGCGG
>NZ_AKIY01000137.1 GCF_000282615.1 Bradyrhizobium sp. YR681
GTTTGGCCAGTGGAACCAGATCTTATGGCCAGTGAAAAGATTGATCAGAATCAGGAAGGCCGACACCGTGAGAGCCGCTGCAAGCGGGCGGGGCAGCTTTCCCAGCCAATGCGAGACGACGTTCGTCGACGTAGACGGTTGGCGGCTGAGGTCCATCCGCGGAGCGCGTGCCCTCTCTGAAGGAGCTGCGCCCTCATTGATCGCGAAGTTTCCCAGCCCGGCGGTCTGGCCGCCGAGGGTCAGCCGATAGCTGGTCAGGGGCGCAATGTTCTTCATGGGGCGCTGGCCGAGACAGTCGAAGCCGACCGACATCTTGTTGTGCACCTGATCGTAGACGGAGCTCGAGATCACGACGCCGCCGGGTTCAGCGAGCTCCTGCAGGCGTGATGCGATGTTGACGCCGTCACCGTAGATATTGGTGCCGTCCACCATGACATCGCCGAGGTTGATGCCGATACGGAATCGCATTGGGTTCGCTTGGGGCGGGGCCGACTCCTGATTGGAAGCTTCCTGCTGGATTTCGATCGCGCATTGCACGGCTTCGACGACACTGGCGAATTCGGCGATCACGGCATCGCCCCAGGTATTGACGATGCGGCCGTCATGCCGCTCGACCAATCGCGCCATGGCAGCGAAGTAGCGGCGGAGTGTCTCCAGCGTTCCGGTCTCGTCGGCTTCCATGAGACGAGAATAGCTGTGCACGTCGGCGCACAGCACGGTGGTCAGTCGTCGTTTCACTTTGTCGTCGGTCATGGTTCCTACATTAGCCTCCCCAACCGACAAATGCATCAGGCGTCCCGCAGCGGCCTTACGGCCTGACCTCGCAGACATCGACCCATTCGGCTGCGGTGAGCTCGGCCATCCGTTCCGGCGTGATGCGCACCGCGCTGTGGGTCGAGCCTGCGGCCGGCACCACCACGTCGAACGCCTTCAGCGAGACGTCGCAATAGACCGGCAGCGGCGACTTCAGCCCGAACGGGCAGACGCCGCCGACCTCGTGACCGGTGATCTCGGCGACCTCTTCCAGCCCCAGCATCTTCGGCTTGCCGCCGAACGCCGCCTTCACCTTCTTGTTGTCCATTCGCGAAGTGCCTGCGGCGACGATCAGGATGACGCGCTCGCCGATCCGCAAGGACAGTGTCTTGGCGATCCGCCCGGGCTCGACGCCATAGGCTTCGGCAGCCAGCGGCACGGTCGCCGAACTGATCGGAGATTCGATGACTGATATGTCGGGGGCTTTTTCGGCGAAGAAGGCGCGAACGGATTCCAGGCTCATTCACAACTCACGGGCGGGCGGCGATACTTATGCGATCTTTGCCAGTTCGGAGAGCGAACGGATGCGGTGGTCCGGCGCAAAGCCGAGCTCGTCCATCTGGGTGCGGATCGCCTTGAACATCGTCAGCGGTGCCACGAGTTCGGTCTCGACGCAAGCCAGCGCCATCGCCTCCGGCGTCACCCGCTCGATCCAGGCGACGTTCAGTCCGAACGCCTTGGCGCCTGCCACGTCCCAGGGATTGGACGAGACGAACAGCACCTCGTCCGGCCTGGTGCCGAGCACCTCGCCGATCAGCGTGTAAGCCTCCGGCGACGGCTTGAAGATCCTGTTCGCATCGACGCTGATGGTGGCATCGAGCAGGCGGTCGAGGCCGGAGTTGCGCACCAGCGCGTTCAGCATGTCCGGACTGCCATTGGAGAGGATGGCGAGTTGACGCGGCCTCAGCGCCGCAAGCGCAGCGGCTGCATCCGGATAGAGATCGAGATGTCGATACTTGTCGATGATGCGCTCGAACGCCTCGCTGTCGTAGGCAAGCCCGAGCACGCGCAGCGTATAGGCGAGCGAGTCCCGCGTGACCGCGCCAAAATCCTGGTAGCGCCGCATCAGCGAGCGCAACCAGGTGTATTCGAGCTGCTTGATCCGCCAGATCTGCGTGATGATCTCGCCATAGCCCGGAAACGCATCCTCGGTGATCTCAGCGACCGACTGGATGTCGTAGAGCGTTCCGTAGGCGTCGAAGACGACGGCTTTGAGGGGCATCGGCTGGTCCTCCTGCAGCGTGGCGGGCGAAAGACTATACTCCCGCCAAGCGAAACGGAGCGGTCAGGTTACCGTGCTCCGGTGTTCGAGGTGTCTCTCTGCGCGAAGACCCGGCTGACTTCTGCGACGTGGGTCTCGCCCCAGGAGCAGAGCGGGACGAGGGCCTCAGCCAGACTACGGCCCAAGGGTGTGAGGCTGTAATCCACCCGCGGTGGCACCTCCTTGTAGTCGGTCCGCTTCACGAGACCGTCGGCCTCGAGCTCCTTGAGCTGCTGGATGAGCATCTTGTCGCTGACGTCGCGTACCGCTCGCCGGAGTTCGCCGTAACGGGTCGGGCCGCCCTGGGCGAGGAAGTACAGGATCAACGGTTTCCACTTGCCGGCGATAACCCGCAGGGTCGCGTCGAGGCCGCAAGTGAAGCCTGGCAAAGTCGGCGTGCAACTCTGGACGGACGGTGAGGTCTGCGCGGAATTAACGATGGGGTCTGACATTTTCTGGCGCTTACCAAAAGGTGCATACTTGTCGATAGGTGGGTAGGCCGCCAGCTCAGTGCAACCCTAATGAAGGAGCACATCATGAGCAGACTACAAGGCAAGACGGCAGTGGTGACCGGCGGAGGAACCGGCATCGGATTCGGAGCCGCCAAACGGTTCATCGACGAAGGCGCGTTCGTCTACCTCTTCGGGCGTCGGCAGGAGCAGCTCGACGCCGCCGTTGCGAAGCTGGGTTCCTCGGCGCGCGCGATCAGGGGCTCGGTGACGGATCTGTCGGACCTCGACCGGCTGTATGCGACCGTTAAAGCCGAACGCGGCGCGCTCGACATCCTGTTCGCCAACGCCGGCACCGGATTGTTCGCACCACTCGGCGAGATCACGGTCGAGCACTACGACCACATCTTCGACGTCAATGTGAAAGGACTGGTGTTTTCGGTGCAGAAGGCGCTGCCGCTGATGAAGCAGGGGGCGTCGATCATCCTGACCGGCTCGAGCACGGGGGTGATGGGGACGCCGCAGTTCAGCATCTACAGCGCGACCAAGGCTGCGGTTCGGAATCTGGCACGCAGCTGGGCGCAGGATCTGCGCGGCACCGGCATCCGCGTCAATGTGCTGTCGCCGGGGCCGATCAAGACGGAGCTTGCGCTGGAGATCGTGGGCGAGGAAGCGTTCGACGCGCTTGGAAGCACGACGCCGCTCGGGCGCGTGGCAGCCCCGTCGGAAACGGGCGCGGTCGCCGCGTTCCTGGCGTCCTCCGACAGCAGCTTCATGACCGGCAGCGAGGTGTTCGTCGACGGAGGCCTCGCGCAGGTCTGATGCTTTGAGCATGAGGGCTTCGGTCGCTCGATCGAAGCCCTCGATGCGTTTGTTAGATCCCCAGCAGCTTGCGTGCGTTGGCCTTCAGCACCTTCGGCCTGATCTCGTCGCGGATCTCGATCTTGGCGAAGTCCGACAGCCAGCGGTCCGGCGTGATCACCGGCCAATCCGAGCCGAACAGCATCTTGTCCTGCAGGATCGAGTTGATGTAGCGCACCAGGATCGGCGGGAAATACTTTGGCGACCAGCCGGAGAGGTCGATATAGACGTTCGGCTTGTGGGTCGCGACCGACAGCGCCTCTTCCTGCCAGGGGAAGGAGGGATGGGCGAGGATGATCTTGAGGTCGGGGAAATCGGCCGCGACGTCGTCCATGTACATCGGGTTGGAATATTTCAGCCGCATGCCCATGCCGCCGGGCATGCCCGAGCCGACGCCGGTCTGGCCGGTGTGGAACAGCGCGATCGCGCCGCCATTGTTGATCTCTTCGTAGAGCGGGTAGGCCATGCGATCGTTGGCGTAAAAACCCTGCATGGTCGGATGAAATTTGAAGCCGCGCACGCCGTACTCCTCGATCAGCTTGCGCGCCTCGCGCACCCCGAGCTTGCCCTTGTGCGGGTCGATCGAGACGAAGGGAATGAGGACGTCGAGATGGTCGGAGGCGATCTCCAGCATCTCCTCGTTCTTGTAGCGGCGGAAGCCGG
>NZ_AKIY01000138.1 GCF_000282615.1 Bradyrhizobium sp. YR681
TGGTCAGGCAGCCGCCGATCGACAACTTCAGGCCGCTCGCGACCCGGCGCGTTGCCTTCATGATGCGATCGTCGCAACCGCTGATGATGACGATCGACATCGCCTGAAGGTTTCGCTCGGCGACGAAGCGCAGCAGTTCCACCCCGTCCCGCTCGCCAAGCGACAGGTCGAGCGCCATGATCTCGAAGGCTTCCCGCGCCAGAAGCTCGGTTGCTGCTTCGAAGGACGGGGCGACGACAGTGTCGTAGCCGAGCTTCGCTCCGATCTTGCTGATCAGGACCCGCTGCACCAGATCGTCATCGACCACCAGAAGGCGGTTTCTCGTCGCACTCATCACCAATCTCTCCCGACGCCGACGGCGTTGATGCCGTTGACGCTAGAGCAGTCGGCTCAGCTTGCCGTGAATACAAGACTGCTAAAACTTTCCCGATCCGGAACGACTCGTTAGCTACGTTTCAGCGCCTTCCAAGAGATTGATTTCAAAAGATTTTTCTTGCCTCACGGGAGTCGAATGGCGGGACGGTATCGGAGTGGCCCAACAGATCCCCGGGTGCGATGAACACGGAGTAAAGCTTCCTATCGGAAGCCGGCAAGATGGATCACCGGCTTCGAAAGCGCCGCTACTCGCGCACCGTTCGCTCGCCGCCGGTCCGCTGCCGGCGAAACCAGGCCCAGGTCTCGCGCGTCGTTCTGATGTAGCCGCGGCCGCGGTAGACGATCTCGCCGTCGACGATCGCGTTCAGCTTCGGCAGCGCGTGAAACGGGATCGAGGGATAGGCGTGATGCTCGACATGATAGGGCATGTTCCACGCAATCCATTTGACGATGGCGCCGGTATAGGTGGTGCGGGTGTTCTCAAATGCACTGCGGGTGCGATCGCAACCGGTGTGCTCGGCGTATAGATAAGGGCGCAGGAAGAACTGCCCGAGAACAAGCGGAATGATCCAGACCCAGAGCAGCGACGCTGAAGAGAGCCACAGCGACAGCGCTAGCAGCAGCGCATACAGCGCCACATAGGTGCGCGCCTCGGTCACGATGGTCGCGCGCTTGTTTTCGGGAATCCAGGGCACCACGACCTTGCCGGTGATGGCGTGGCCGAGCATCAGCCGGAGCCGGCCGGCGACCTGAAGCAGGCCGCTATAGGCGATCGCGAGCTGCGTGCCGGATGCCGGCTTGACGCCGACGATCAGCTCGGGGTCCTTGTCCGGATCCTGGGTGTAGCGGTGATGGTCCCAGTGAAACAGGCAATAATATTCGTACGGCAATCCGATGATGAAGGCCGAGAGATAGCCGATTGCGAGATTGAGGCCCCGGCTCCTGAAGGCGGTCTTGTGCGCGGTCTCGTGCACCGCCATGAACAGGAAGGCGACGAGATAGCCCTGTACCGCCATCAACGGCAGCGCCCAGAGCACGCCGTAGCGGGACGCAACCATCCAGATCAGCGCGCCGACCAGCACGATCATTCCGTAATGGCCGAGGCTTTGTGCAGCGCCCCTCAGATTCGAGCGGACCGACAATTCGCGCAGCATCGTCGGGCTCAGCGGCTTCAGGCGATGGCCGGTCTGTGAAACGGTCGCGTCGGTCATGATCGGGGGCCTGCCTTACTTGCGGAGGAGCTCTGCGATCTCGGCCTTGAGGAAGGCCTGGTCGCGCGGATTACCAACGGGATTGCCGGCGCGATGGCCGTGCAGCGACGGGATCGGATGCAGCACCGCAGACCTTGCGTTGGTCAGCTTGGCCAGTTCGTCCTCGTTGTCGCGGACATCGAAATAGCGATCGGTCGCGCCCGGCATCAGCAGCATGTGCGCCTTGATCGCCGCGAGCGCGCGGTTGAGATCGCCGCCGAACGCGGCGCAATTGCCGATATCGCCGTTCTGCCAGATGCCGATTTGCGCCAGGAGATCGTTGGCGTCGCGCCGGGCAAACACCGTGTCCCAGCCACGAACGAGATAGTCCTCCAGCGAGGTGAAGCCGGACTCGCGCCAGAGCTCATCGCGGTAGAAACCGTGGGACATGGCCCAGCCGGCATAGACGCGCCCCATGGCGCGATAGCCGGCGACGGGCCTTTCCACGAAGCGGCCGTCGCGGAAAGCAAGATCGCCCGATAGTGCGGCCTTAACGCTTTCGAGGAAGACATAATTATAGGGCGCGCAGCGCGCGCTGCCGCAGACCACCGCGGCGCGCTCGACCATCTCGGGGTGCAGCGCCGCCCAGTGATAGGCCTGCATGCCGCCCATCGACCAGCCATAGACCAGCGCGAGCCGTGCGATCCCGAGGCGCTCGGTCAGCAGCCGGTGCTGGACAGCAATGGCGTCGTGATAGGTGACTTGCGGGAACGGCGCGTCCGTATGCGACGGCGAGGACGACAGGCCATTGGCGAACAGGTTCGGGATGATGATGAAGTACCGCGTGGGATCGAGCACACCGTCGGGCCCGATCAGCCACTCGGTGTCAAAATGCTGCGCGCTGAACGAGGTCGGGTAGAGGATGACGTTGTCCCTGGCGGAGTTGAGCGCGCCGTAGGTCTGGTAGGCCAGCCTCATCGCCGGGAAGACGGCGCCGGACTGAAGCGTGACGTCGCCAGCCTCGAAGGTTTCGTAGTCACGCTGCGCCGTCATGGATCAACCCCGCTCACGCGGCCACAGAATGCGCCCGCCGCAACGACGATGCATCGATCGTGCCGGACCAGCAAACGCACCGTTGCGTCGCGCCTAATAACTGTACTTATAGTACATTTATTAAATGAAGGCAACGGGGCTCGACGGCGCGGGGTCAGGCAATGGCCGCAACGTATCGCTCCACCGATGCGGCGAATGCGGCCTTGGCGCCTGAGGCAATGTTGCGGCCCCACCAGGCGCCGTAGATGCGATCGAAGGCGAGCGGTTCGACCGCGGCCGCGATCCGCCTCACCGCGGCGGCATTGAGCGGCATGTAATTGGGATAGGAGTACATGAAGCTGACGAAGCGGCGGTCCATCGTCACCTGGGCGATGTCGCCGGCAAACAGCGCGCCCTTGCCGTCAGCACCGCGTGACCAATGCAACATCGTGGCACCGGGAAAATGACCGCCGGTACGCAACAGCTGCACATCGTCGGAGATGCGATGACTGTCTCCGCTCCAGTGCACGATCGCGGGATGCGGCCGCATCACCCATTGGCGATCATCGGCATGCAGGTAGACCGGCACGCCGCCGAACGCCTCGCTCCAGTCGGCGAGCGCACCATAAAAATGCGGATGCGAGATCGCGATCGCCTTCAGTCCGCCGAGCGAGCGGACATGCGCGATCCCCTCCGGGGTTGCCAGCGGCACGCAATCCCACATCATGCAGCCGTCCGCCAACGGCACCAGCAGTGAACGCTGGCCGATGGCAAAGCCCGGCTCAACCCCGATGCCGGTGAGGCCGAGATCATCGCGCCAGATCATGCGGTGGCGCTCTGCCGACGCCTCGCGCGTGACGAAGGTTTGCCCCTTCCAGTTCACGAATTGCCGCTCGTCCTCGCAGATTGGACAGGATGCGGGCGGCTTTTCGCTGTCCGGGAATTGGGCGCCGCAGGTTTCGCAGGTCCAGAGGGACATAGTCGTTATCCAGCTATCGCAATTGCGGTCGGAACCAACGCGACAAGGACAGGTTAGATTCTGATCAGCACCGGCACAAGAGTGCCGGCCAAATGCGCGTGGCGCGAGACCCTCTTCGATCGACAGGAACAATTTCAGCGTCTCGATGACATCGCGCCCTTCCTCACCCCGCCTCTGGCCCCTCTACGCCGTCAACTTCTTCATGGCCGACATGCAGTCGGGCATCGGGCCGTTCGTCGGTGTGTTCCTGCAAGAGCGCGGCTGGGCGACCGGCTTGATCGGCTCCGCGCTGACGGTCGGCAATGTCGCGGGCATGCTGGTCACGACGCCGATCGGCGGCTTCATCGATTCCAGCCGCAACAAGCGGCTGTGGGTCGTCATCCCTGGCATCTGCGTGGTCGCGGCATCCGCAATCATCCTGATCTCGCAGAATTTCTGGGCGGTGACTTTTTCGCAGGTCGCACAATCGCTGGCGAGCGCCGCGATCGTGCCGGCGGTCACAGGGATCACTCTCGGCATCGCCAAGCAAAAGGGCTTCAATGCGCTGAACGGACGCAACCAGGCCTTCAATCATGCCGGCAACATGGTCGGCGCGGCGCTGTCGGGCTATCTCGGCTACACCTTCGGCTACGTCGCCGTGTTCGTGCTGGCGGCCGTGTTCGGCGCCATCGCCATCGCGTGCGTCCTCATGATTCCCGCCAACTCCATTGACGATCGCCAGGCGCGCGGCGGCAAGGAGGACGAGAGCAAGAACCCGCCGGATGGCATGACTGTGCTCCTGAAGCACAAGGCGCTCTTGGTGCTGGCACTGGCACTCGCCCTGTTCCATCTCGGCAATGCGTCGATCGTGCCGCTCTACGGTCTTGCGGCGGTCGCCGAAGGCCAGGCCAACGGACCGAGCTTCGTGGCGACCACCGTCGTCATTGCGCAAGGCGTCATGGTCGTGACCTCGCTGGTTGCCATGCAGGTCGCGGGCAAGCGCAACTACTGGCCAGTGATCCTGGTGTCCTTCATGTTTCTGCCGATCCGCGGCGTGCTCGCGTTCTTCGTAACGGGATGGTGGGGCGTGGTGCCGATGCAGGTGCTCGACGGCATCGGCACCGGACTGCAGACAGTCGCCGTCCCCGGCATGGTGGCACGCTCGCTCGACGGCACCGGCCGCATCAATCTCGGCCAGGGCGCCGTGATCACGGTGCAGGGCGTCGGCGCGAGCCTGAGCCCCGCGCTCGGCGGCTGGATCGCGCAGTCGATCGGCTACGGACCAACCTTCCTGCTGCTCGGCGGCTTCGGGCTCGCATCGATCGCGCTGTGGCTCGCGTTCGGCGCGGCGGTGAAGAAGTACTGAGGCAAGCGGCCCGCCCGGACATCACGGCGCGAATTGCTTTTTCGATCCGGGCACACAGGCTGCGGCACCAGGTCGCGGTCAAAGCGCGCCATCGCGAGTGGCTTATCACGCAATCCAGCGTTTTTGCGGTTGCGGCGTACCGGCCTGGCGATACAACCTGTCGTAAATCGCCAACTAACCTGCCCTTCCCGATCGATGATCCAGCCTCAACTCTCATTCGATGGCGACCCGAATGGCCAGGCCTATGAAAGATGGCGCGAGCAGTTTTGCCGCCAGGTCGCGGACGTTGATTTCGTTCCGATCGGGGAAGGGCGTGTTCACCGGACCATTTCGCCGGCCATTCTTCCGCGCCTCCGACTCTCGGCCTCGTTCGGCACCTTCGTGTCGCTGGGAACGAACGACGAATTGGTGATCACGGTGTCGCCGAATTCGGCGCTGAGCGGGGCCATGGGGCGACGTCCGCTGGAGGTTGCTGCCGGCGACGTCACGATCGGCGACCCCTCGATCAAGGGCGCCCATATCACCCAGACGACACACGGCAACTTCCAGACCGCGCTGCTGCCGCGCAAGGCGCTGCTGCGTGCGTGCCCGAACGCCGAGGACCTGATTGCTCAGTCGATCCCCGGGGCCAATCCGATCACGTCGATGTACCTGCGATATTACGACCTCGCGCATGCTTATGCCGACAAGCTCGCGCCCGCCGAGCTCGATGCGGTCTCGCAGCATTTGTTCGACCTTGCCGTGCTGATGATCGGCGCGCGCGGCGACGTCGCCGAGGAGGCGCGCATGCGCGGCCTTGCGGCGGCGCGTCTCGAAACCCTCAAATCCGACATCCTGGCGCAGCTCGACAGCCCCGCGCTGTCGCTCGCCGTCCTTTCAGCCGCGCACCGGATCAGCCCGCGCACCATCCAGTTGATGTTCGAGCAGGCCGGCATCACCTATAGCGGCTTCGTGCTGGAGCAGCGCCTGCTGCGCGCCGAGCGGCTGCTTCGGAATCCGAACCTGCGGACGCGCAAGATCATCGAGATCGCGCATCTCGCCGGCTTTCACGACGTCTCCTACTTCCACCGCGCATTTCGGCGCCGCTTCGGACGGACGCCCGACGACGTCAGGAAGCTTTCGGGCGAGATGGGTTAGGAAAAATCGACCACGATCTTGCCGAAATGGCCGCCCTGCTGCATCAGTCGCAAGGCATCGGGCACGGCGTCGAAGCCGAACACGCGGTCGATCACCGGCTTCATGCCATTGCGGCCGATCGCGGCCGTCATCCCCTCGAACATGCGGCGGCTGCCGACCGACAGGCCGGTGACATGCAGGTTCTTGGCGAACAAGGTCGGGATCGCGATCTGCTGCGAGAAACCGGAGAGCACACCGATCACCAGAATGGTGCCGCCGACCCGCGCGGCCTCCAGGGACTGCGCAAACGTGTCCTTGCCGCCGACCTCGACGACGTGATCGACGCCGCCGCCGATCCACTCCGAGGCCGCCTTGCCCCATTCCGGCACCGAACGGTAGTTGATGGTGTGGTCGGCTCCGAGCGATTTGGCGCGTTCGAGCTTCTCGTCGCTCGACGACGTCACGATCACACTGGCGCTGGCGAGCTTGGCGAATTGCAGCGCGAAGATGGACACGCCGCCAGTGCCCTGCACCAGCACGGTGTCGCCCGGCTGCACTTTCGCTTCTTCAAACAGCGCGCGCCAGGCCGTGAGCCCGGCGCAAGGCAGCGTCGCGGCCTCCTGGAATGACAGATGCGCGGGAATGTGGCTGACGCCTTGGGCGTCGAGCACCATCACCTCCTGCAACACGCCCGGCCGGGTGCCGCCGAGCGCGTAGCGGCGGGTGGCCG
>NZ_AKIY01000139.1 GCF_000282615.1 Bradyrhizobium sp. YR681
GCGGCGGCTTCCTGCCGCCGGTGCCGCTGCCGCGCCGGATGTGGGCGGGCGGCGAGATCGAATTCCTGCAGCCGCTGCAGGTCGGCGATGAATCGACGCGGACCTCGCGCATCGCCGACGTGCAGGTGAAGACGGGATCGACCGGCACTCTGTGCTTCGTCTCGGTCGAGCATAGCATCTCCTCGCCGCGCGGCACGGCCATCCGCGAGCGGCAGGACATCGTCTATCGCGAGATGACGACCAGCGCCCCCACTGGTGGCAAGGCTCCGCCGCCGCCGCCCAAGGCGCAGCATCGCGAGAGCCATGTCTCCGATCCCGTGCTGCTGTTTCGTTATTCCGCGCTGACCTTCAACGGCCACCGCATCCATTACGACCGCGACTACGTCACCAAGGTCGAGGGCTATCCGGGCCTGATCTTCCACGGACCGTTGCAGGCCGCGCTCATCATCGAGATGGCGGCGAAGCTGCACGGCGGCAAGGCGCCGAAGAAGTTCACCTATCGCGGCCTGCAGCCGTTGTTCGAGGGCACCGAGTTTTCCATCAACGCCAATGAGACCGAGGCGGGCATGGAGCTGTGGACCGCGAATGCGGAAGGGCAGCCGACGATGAAGGGCACGGCGGTGTGGTGAGGCGCCGCTGTCTCCTCCTCGTCATTGCGAGCGCAGCGAAGCAATCCAGAATCCCTCCGAGGAGATAGTCTGGATTGCTTCGCTTGCAATGACGGGTGGGGTTGGCGGCGCCGACAAACAACAGGGGACGGAAACCAATGTCCAAAAACGGCAAGACCGGCAGCAAGTCCGTCACCGTCAAGCAGGCGACCCTCGACCTGCTGCGCTCGTTCGGCATCAAGAAGGTGTTCGGCAATCCCGGCTCGACCGAGCTGCCGTTCCTGAGCGACTGGCCCGACGACATCGACTACGTGCTGGCGCTGCAGGAAGCCTCCGCCGTCGGCATGGCCGACGGCTATGCGCAGGCCACGCGCAATGCCGGCTTCGTCAACCTGCATTCGGCGGCCGGCGTCGGCAACGCGCTCGGCAACATCTACACCGCGCATCGCAACCAGACGCCGCTGGTGATCACCGCCGGCCAGCAGGCGCGCTCGATCCTGCCGCTGCAGGCCTTCCTCTATGCCGAGCGCGCCTCGGAATTCCCGCGGCCTTACGTCAAATACAGCGTCGAGCCGGCGCGGCCCGAGGATGTGCCGGCCGCGATCGCGCGCGCCTATTACACCGCGATGCAGCCGCCGTGCGGGCCAACCTTCGTGTCGATCCCGATCGACGACTGGGCGCATGCCGCAGCTCCCATCGAAGCGCGCAAGGTCAGCCGCGAGATCGGCCCGGAGCCTGATGCGATGAAGGCGCTGGTCGCGGCGCTCGGCTCCGCAAAACACCCTGCCCTCGTCGTCGGCCCCGGAATCGACCGCGCCGGCGCGGTGGAGCTGATGGTGCGCGTCGCCGAGAAGGCCAAGGCGAGCGTCTGGGTCAGCCCGTTCTCGGCGCGCTGCTCGTTCCCCGAGCGTCATCCGCAATTCGCGGGCTTCCTGCATGCTTCGCCGGCGCAACTCTCGGACGCCCTGCGCGAGCACGATGTCGTCGTGGTGATCGGTGCGCCCGTATTCACCTTCCATGTCGAGGGCCATGCCGCGATCTTCGACGGCGGCGCGACGATCTTCCAGATCACGGATGATCCGGATGCTGCGGCGGTCACGCCGATCGGCACCAGCATCATCGCGACGATGAAGCCCGCACTGAGCACGCTGCTCGATCTTCTGCCGGAGAGCAAGCGCGCGGCGCCGAAAGGCCGCACGCTGCCGCCGGCGCCGCAAGCGTCCGATCCGCTGCCCGTCGAGTTCCTGCTGCATTCGCTATCGCAGGCGATGCCGGATGGCGCATCGCTGGTCGAGGAAGTGCCCTCGCACCGGCCGGCAATGCAAAAATTCCTGCCGATGCGCGGCCAGGACAGTTTTTACACCATGGCAAGCGGCGGCCTCGGCTATTCGCTGCCCGCCGCGGTCGGCATGGCGCTCGGCAAGCCGAACAGCCGCACCGTCTGCCTGATCGGCGACGGCTCGGCGATGTACTCGATCCAGGCGCTGTGGACCGCCGCGCAGCGTAAGCTGCCGCTCACCATCGTCGTCATCAACAATTCCGGCTACGGCGCAATGCGCTCGTTCAGCCAGGTGATGCAGGTGCGGAACGTGCCGGGGCTGGAGCTGCCGGGCATCGATTTCGTCCGGCTCGCCGAGGGCATGGGCTGCCACGCGGTGCGCGTGACGAAGGCGGCCGAGCTCGGCGAGGCGCTGAAGCGCGGGATGGCGTACGAGGGCACCAGCCTTGTCGAGGTCGTGGTGGATTCGGCGGTACCGGTGCTGTACGGGCAGAAGCATTAACAGTGCCGTAGGCCGGATGGAGCGAAGCGTAATCCGGGAATCGTGCCACAAGCGCGTCGGCCCCGGATTGCGCTGCGCTCCATCCGGGCTACGAAGCCAGGAAGCCTCCATCAGCCGCCAACACATGCCCGACGACGTAGGATGACGCGTCGGACGACAGCCACACCACGGCCTCCGCAACTTCTTCCGGGCTCCCCATCCGCCGCAGCGGCAGGCCTGCACTCACCGTCGCGACATCGCCGACGCCGGCGCGCAGCATCATGTCGGTGACGACGCGGCCCGGCGCGATGGCGTTGATGCGGATGCCGCGCGGGGCGTTCTCCATCGCCGCCGAACGCGTCAGCGAGATCGCTGCGGCCTTCGACGCCGAATAGAGCGAGAAGCCGGGATTGGGATTGCGCACGCCGCTGACGGAGGCGTTGACGACGATGCTGCCGCGCCCCTGCGCCAGCATGACAGGCAGCTGATGGCGCAGGCACAGGAACAGCGCGCGGACATTGGTGTCGAACACGCTGTCGTAGATATCCATGCCCTGCTCTTCCAGCGGCGCGCGGCGCTCCTGGAAGCCGGCATTGTTGAAGGCGACGTCGAGCCGGCCGCAACGCTCGATCGCGGTGCGGACCAGCCGTTCGACGTCGTCCTCTCGCGTGATGTCGGTCTTGACTGCGATCGCCTCCGCGCCGAGCGCGCGGCACGCGGCGGCGGCGGCCTCGATCTCGGCCTCGCGCCGGCCCGCAACGACGATCGCCTCCGCGCCTTCGGACGCCATCTGCAAGGCCGTCGCGCGGCCGATGCCGCTGCCACCGCCGGTGACGAGGCAGACCTTGCCTCTCATCCGCTCTCCGGTTGGCAAAGTTCCGCTCATGGCTCACTCCAAAACGCTTGCGCGCGTCGTTGCACGCATATAGTTGTATGATACAACTATATGCGGAGAGTCAAGTTGCCCGAGCTTTCGCTGATCGACGACATCCGCGCCGCCTCGCGGCTGATGGTGCGCGAGCTCGGCTTCATGGATGCGACGGTGGCGGCGTCGGACTATCCGCCCTCAGCCGTGCATACGATCCTGGAAATCGGCATCCGCGGGCCGCTGACCTCAGGCGAGCTCGGCGATTTCCTGCGACTGGAAAAATCCAGCGTCAGCCGCATGGTGCGCAAGCTGGTCGATTGCGGCGAGCTGCGGGAGACGCCGGATGAAGCGGATGCGCGCAGCAAGAAGCTGTCGCTGACGGCGAAGGGCCGGCGCACGCTGGAGGCGCTGCACGCCTTCGGTCGGCAGCAGGTGAGCGGTGCGTTGGCCGTGCTGACGGCGGAGGAGCAGCGCACGGTGCGCGAGGGGATGATGCTCTATGCGCGGGCGTTGCGGGAGAGTCGCATGGAGGATGAGGCGGAGTCGGCGGCGTGAGTGCCGTAGCCCGGATGGAGCGTAGCGCAATCCGGGGTTCTCGCCGCAAGCTAAAGCGGCCCCGGATTGCGCTACGCTCCATCCGGGCTACAAGACCGAGATCGCGGCAGCAGCCTCGACTACTTCCCGAACTCGTCCCGCATCTTCGCCTGGATCTTGGCCATGCCGCCGATCCAGCGGTCGTAATTCTCGGTCTTCTTGCGCATGTAGCCGAGCACCTGCGGATGCGGCAGGATCAGGAACGTCTCCTGCTCGAGGCCGGCAAGCACGTCCTTCGCCACCTGCTCCGGCGTGAGATCGCCATCGCCGGATTGCGGGCCCTTGGGGATCGAGCGCAGCATGTTGGTGTCGACGCCCTGCGGGCACAGGATCGAGACCTTGATGTTGTCGGCCTTGTGCGAGATCGCGAGATTCTCGGCAAAGCCCACCGCGGCATGCTTGGTGGTGGAATAGGCGGGGCTGCCGACCTGCGACAGCAGGCCCGCCGCCGAGATCGTGCTGAGGAAATAACCGCCGCCGCGCGCCTTCATGCGGGGGATGAGATGGCGCGCCGCATAGACGTGGGCCATGACGTGGATCGCCCAGCTCCGCTGCCACGGCTCGTCGGAGGCGCCGCCCGCATTGACCGACATCGGATCGAAGCCGCCGCCGATGCCGGCATTGGAGCAGAACAGCGCGATGGGGCCGAACTGCTTCTCGGTCTCCTCGATGACGTGGGAGATATCCTTTTCCTGCGCGACGTCGCATTTGAAGGCGGCGCCATCGACCGTGGCGGCGACAGCCCGCGCATTGGCGGCGTCCATATCCGCGACGACGACCCTGGCCGCACCCGCCTTGTGAAAGGCCTCGCACAGCGCCTTGCCGATGCCGTTTGCGCCGCCCGTGACGACCACGACCTTGCCGGTCACCTGCATGCGACGTCTCCTCTTGTATTATCTTATACCGCTTCGCGGAACCTGCTCAGCTCAACACGAGGTCGAGCACCGCGGTATAATGGCACGCCGCACCGGCCAAGACAAAGCCGTGCCAGATCGCATTCTGGAAGCGCAACCGCCGCCAGGCGTGGAAGATCACGCCGAAGCTGTAGAGCAGGCCGCCGGCCAGGATGAAGCCCAGCACCAGCGCGGGCAGCACCTTGACCACGGCATCGTAAAGCATCACGCCGCTCCAGCCCATGGCGAGATAGATGCCGACCGCGACGCGGTCGAACCGGCCGGGATAGCGCAGCTTCAGCACGATACCGAGGATCGCGACGCACCAGACGCAGATGAGCAGCACCAGCGCGAACACGCTGTCCTTCAGCTCCAGGATGAACGGCGTGTAGGTCGCGGCAATGAGCAGATAGATCGCGGAATGGTCGAAGCGGCGCAGCAGCCATTTCACCGGCGAGACCGGCCAGAGATTATAGGTCGCCGACAACACCAGCATCGACAGCAGGCCGGCGACATAAATCGAGACACCCACGATGTCGGTGGCATCGGCATAGATCGCCGTCAGCACCACCAGCACGGTCGCGGCGATGGTGCCGGCAAGGACGCCGATCGCGTGGATGATGCCGTCGGCGATCAGTTCCGCGCGATCGTAGTGCCAGCCGATCGCGTCGGCGGCCGCGTGGACAGAGGTGGAAGCAAGCTGCTTCAATTGGAAGACGGTCATGGCAATCCGTAAAGGCTTGAGACAATGCCCTTTCCTATGGGTCTTTCGAGGCCGGCGCGTCGTTCAATCGGCTGATTTACCGACAAAGGCGGTGGAAGTATGAAGCTTGATTTTCCTCAGGCAATTGCCACTTTTGTGATTAGTCCTTTTTGCGTATGCGCCCCCGCCCGAGATCCCCGTTCATATGGCATTCAGTTTCCAGGATATGGTCGAGGAGGCACGCCTGTCGGCCCGGGCGCTGATCGATTATGGCGAGAACTTCTTCAACCCCACGGTGCGGCTCGGCGTCACCGGCCTGTCGCGGGCCGGCAAGACCGTCTTCATCACCGCGCTGATCCACGGGCTGACGCGCGGCGGCCGGTTTCCGGTGTTCGAGGCCTATGCCTCGGGCCGGATCGCGCGGGCCAATCTCGCGCCGCAGCCCGACGATGCCGTGCCGCGCTTTGCCTATGAGACCCATCTGCGCGCGCTGATCGAGGAACGGCTTTGGCCGAAATCGACGGTCGACATCAGCGAGCTGCGTCTTGTCATCGACTACCAGCGCCCGAACGGCGCCGACCGCACGCTGACGCTCGACATCGTCGACTATCCCGGCGAGTGGCTGCTCGACCTGCCGCTGCTCCAGAAGAGCTTCGAGCAATGGTCCGCGGAGAGCCTGG
This sequence comes from Bradyrhizobium sp. YR681, assembly GCF_000282615.1. Classification (GTDB taxonomy): domain Bacteria; phylum Pseudomonadota; class Alphaproteobacteria; order Rhizobiales; family Xanthobacteraceae; genus Bradyrhizobium. The sequence continues at coordinate 6,107 of NZ_AKIY01000139.1, forward strand.
CGCTCTCGCGCGAGGCGCCGCGCGCGCATATCGCCGCCGAATGGCACGCCCATCTCGCGACGCTCAAGCCCGAGGCGCGCGAGGACGAGCAGGCGACCCTGACGGCGGCAAAGCTGTTCACCGATTACCTGCGCGCCTGCCGCGACGAGCGGTTCGCGATGAGCCTGCTGCCGCCCGGTCGCTTCCTGATGCCCGGCAATCTCGCAGGCTCGCCGGCGCTGACCTTTGCGCCGCTCGACGTGCCCGTGGGCGGACAGGCGCCGGAAGGATCGCTGTGGGCGATGATGGTGCGGCGCTACGAGGCCTACAAGGACGTGGTGGTGCGGCCGTTCTTTCGCGATCATTTCGCGCGGCTCGATCGCCAGATCGTGTTGGCCGATGCGCTCGCGGCGTTCAACTCCGGCCCCGAAGCGCTGCACGATCTCGAAGCCGCGCTCGCCGGCATTCTCGATTGCTTCAACATCGGCCGCAGCACGATCCTCACCAGCCTGTTCCGGCCGCGCATCGACCGCATCCTGTTCGCGGCGACCAAGGCGGACCATCTGCATCATTCCAGCCATGACCGGCTCGAGGCCGTACTGCGCCGCGCGGTGACGCGGGCGGTTGCGCGGGCGGAAACGACCGGTGCTGAGATCGACGTCGTCGCGCTCGCCGCCGTGCGCGCCACGCGCGAGGCCCAGGTGGCGCATGGCCGCGACAAATTGCCGTCGATCCTGGGAACACCGGCCGCGGGCGAAAGCGCCGGCGGCGAGTTCTTTGACGGCAACACGGAGGTTGCGACCTTTCCGGGCGATCTGCCTGTGGATCCCGAGCCGCTGTTCAACGGCACGGATGCATTCCGCGGCCTCTCGACGCAAGCCGCCGAGACGAGCGATTTTCGCTTCCTGCGCTTCCGCCCGCCAAAACTCGAACGCGAGGGAACAGAAGAGCCCACGCTGCCCCATATCCGCCTCGACCGTGCCTTGCAGTTCCTGATCGGAGACAAATTGTCATGAACGACCGATCCCAGCCGCGGCGGCCGGCGACGTTCCGGCTCGACGATCCCGGCGTCGTCGTCACCGAGGCCGATGAGGCGGCACGGCTCGGCCGCACGACAATTCAGATCACGCCGGAGCACGATCCGCAGGCGCTGCCGGTGCCGATCGAGGCCGCTTTGCCGGCGCGGCGCGGCTTTCCCTGGGGCACGCTGTTCTGGTCCGGCCTTGCCGGGCTGACGCTGCTCGGCACCGGGCTCGGCGTCGTCCATCTGATCGAGGATCTGTTTGCGCGCAGCGAGAGCCTCGGCTACGTCGGCCTTGCCTTCGCCTTCGTCACCGCACTCGCGCTTGCGGTGGTGATCGGGCGCGAGGCATTCGGACTCGCGCGTCTTGCGACCATCGAGAAGCTGCATGCGCGCGCAGCCGCCGTCCTTGCCAGCGACGATCGCAAGGAGAGCCGTGTCATCGTGCAGGACCTGCTCAGGATCGCGCACCAGAACCCGCAGCTCGCGCGCGCACGCGCGACGCTGGAAAGCCACACCGGCGAGATCATCGACGGCGCCGACATGATCAAGCTCGCCGAACGCGAACTGATGTCGCCGCTGGATGCGGAAGCGCGGCGGCTGGTGTCCTCAGCCGCGCAAAAAGTCTCGATCGTCACGGCGGTGAGCCCACGCGCGGCGATCGACGTGATGTTCGTGTTCGTCGCGGCGCTGCGCCTGATCCGCCAGCTCGCTTACCTCTATGGCGGCCGCCCCGGCGCGCTCGGCATGATCCGCCTGCTCCGCCACGTCATCGCCCATCTCGCCATCACCGGCGGCATGGCCGCGAGCGACAGCCTGGTGCAGCAGATGCTCGGCCACGGCATTGCGGCAAAGCTGTCGCAGCGGCTGGGTGAAGGCGTGCTCAACGGGTTGCTGACGGCGCGGCTGGGATTGGCGGCAATCGACGTCACACGCCCGCTGCCGTTCGCGGCCCTGCCGCCGCCGAAGCTGTCGGACCTGGCGACGGATTTGCTAAGGAAGAAAGAGGACGAGGCGTAGCGCGAGCCGCAAGCTCGGTGCACCCCCTCCCCTTGCGGGAGAGGGTGGCTCGCCGCAAAGCGGCGAGACGGGTGAGGGGTTCTCTCCGCGAGTCCAACGCTCATTTGAATTGCGGAGAGATACCCCTCATCCGGCGCTTCGCGCCACCTTCTCCCGCAAGGGGAGAAGCGAAGAGGCCGGAGCTAGGCGCGCGTGCGTGCTTCGAATTCCCCCGCCAGCACGCGCCACTGAAACAGCGGCGAGTCCTTCGGCGGCGAAAGCTCCGGGGTCCAGCCGGTGAGCTTCTCGATCGCATAGGTATCCGTGAGAACGCCGCGCCAGCGGCGCTCGACCTGGCCGAGCGGCTCGCGCTTGGCCGGGATATTCTCCCACAGCGACGAACGGTTGTCGGGCTCGCGGCCGACATAGATGCCGGCATGGCCCTTGATCCGGTCCATGCCGGGATCGGCAAACTCCTGGAAGCGGCCGCGCTCGTTGATCTCGATGACGGGCACGCGGCCTCGGAACAGCCAGCGCATCATGGCGTAGGTGCGGTAGTCCGTGGTCGCGATCCAGGTCGCGCCGGTCTCATCCAGTGCCGCCTGCGCGCGCGCCGCGACCTGCTCGTAGCCGGCCTCGGCACCGATCGGGTCGATCTTGCCGAGCAGATTCCAGGGCGCGGCGACGTAATAGAGGAAGACGATGACGACGAAGGCGATGCCCGAGACGACCGCGGTGTTGAGCCAGAACAGGCTCGAGCGGATCAGCCGCGCCGACCGACCTTCGCGCGAGAGCATCACGAGATTCACCGCGGCAGCAGCGAAGCCGACCGGCCACATGAACATCGGCCAGGTGTCGCCGACACGAAGCGTCAGCGATTTGAAGAAGAAATAGAGGAACGGCACCAGCACCGCGGTCGAGAGCAGGATCGCAACCGGCTCGCGCGTGCGGGTGCCGCGCCACGCCGTCATCACCAGGCCCGACAGCACCACCGGCAGCATGACGAAGCCGACCAGGCCGAATTGCAGGCCGATGTAATCGCCGATGGTCCGCAGCGAGATGCCGTAATTGGCGGTGGCGCGCACACCCTGGAAACGGAACGAGGCCCAATCGTGCTGCGCGTTCCAGATCAGCACAGGCGAGAATGCGGCGATGGCGATCAGCACCGCGAGATATGGATAGGGGCTGCGCAGCCAGCGCCAGCGCCAATCCGGCACCAGCAGGAACGCGGCGACCGCCGGCGCGAACATGATCGCGGTGAATTTCGACAGCATCGACAACCCTGCGAACAGCCCGGCCGCGAGCCACCAGCGGCCGTCGCCGCTTTGCGCGAGCCGCACCAGCGACCACATCATCGCCACCGCAAACGGGATCATCGCGACATCGGGCGCAACCTTGGCCATCAGCAGGCCGTAATAAAGCGCGGCCTCCGGCATCAGCACCGCGAACATGATCGCGCGGGCATCGTGGGTGAGGCGGCGAACGATGTCGGCGAGCAGCAACTGAGTCACCAGCATCGCGACGATGCCGCCGAAGCGGACTCCGAGCGGCGTGTCGCCCAAGATCACCGTGCCGAAGCGGATGAACCAGGCGATCATGGGGGGATGATCGAGGAAGCTCAGCGCGCCCTCCTTCGACCAGGTCCAGTAATAGGCCTCGTCGGTGCGCAGCTCGATGGCGGAGGCATAGACGATGCGCAGCAGCGTCATCGCGGCGATGATCAGCACGGCGATAACGAGGGGGCGGCGCATGGCGCCGGCGGGGGGCGTGGTGATGTCAGCGGCTGTCGTCACGGCCGCGCTTTTCGCCAACCCGGGAGGGGGAGTCAATGTCGGGGAGTGTCGTCCCGGGACGCAGAGCCGTAGCAACCATTAAAGGCT
>NZ_AKIY01000140.1 GCF_000282615.1 Bradyrhizobium sp. YR681
GGCGCCCAGCCGCTCGGCATGGCCTTCGACCGCGAGGACAATCTCTACGTTTGCATCGGCGGCATGGGGCTCTACCGGATCAAGCCCGACGGCACGGTGGAGAAAGCGACCGACGAGACCAATCGCAGCATGCGCTCGGTGAACGACGACAGCCGGCTGCGGCTCGCCGACGACCTCGACATTACTGATGACGGCTTGATCTTCTTCTCGGAAGCCACGGTGCGTTACGAGATGGACGAATGGCCGATCGACGGCCTCGAGGCGCGCGGCAACGGTCGCATCATCTCCTACGACACCAGGACCGGCGTGACGCGCACCGAGCTGCGCGGCCTCAAATTCCCCAACGGCATCTGCGTCGCCAGCGATGGCCAGTCGATCCTGTTCGCCGAGACCTTCGGCTGCTCGATCAAGCGCTACTACTTCGCTGGCCCGAAGAAGGGCAAGGTCGAGGTCGTCATGGACAATCTGCCGGGCTACCCCGACAACATCAACCTCGCCTCCGACGGCAATTACTGGCTGGCGCTGGTCGGCATGCGCAGCCCCTCGCTCGACCTCGCCTGGAAGATGCCCGGCTTCCGAAAGCGCATGGGCAAGCGCGTGCCCGTGGACGAATGGCTGTTCCCCAACATCAACACGGGCTGCGTGGTCAAGTTCAACGAGCAGGGCAAAATCGTCGAATCGTTCTGGGACCTGCGCGGCGAAAACCATCCGATGATCACCTCGATGCGCGAGCATCGCGGCTATCTCTATCTCGGCGGCATCCTCAACAACCGGATCGGCCGCTACAAGCTCGACAACGCCGATCCGAACTTCGTCCAGTATGACAAACGGTGGGGGAAGCAGTCGTGATCGCAGCCGTCAGGGAGTTCGCCAACCGCTTTCTCGGGCGCGGCGACGCCACCATCACCGTGCCGTCGTTCGACGGTGCTCTGAAACCCAACCAGAAGCTGGAGACGGCCGAGACCCTGCTGACATGCGAGGCGCCGGAAGACCTCGCCACCGACGGCAGCAACCTCTTCATCGCGGACGGCCTTCGCCTGATGCGTCTGGATGGCAGCACGGCGTCGGAGGTCCGCTGCTTCGAGCGGCCGATCTCGGCGCTGTGCGCCCTTCCCGGCGGCGGTCTTGCGATTGCGCTCGGAGGACGCGAAGTGCACCTCTACGCGAGCGCTTCAGCCGAGCAGCCCAGCGTGACGTTTGCGGATGCCGCGTTCAACGCGGTCAACGCGCTGACGCTCGCGAACGACAACACTTTGATCGCGACGGATGGCTCGGCGACATGCGGCGTCCACGACTGGGCGCGCGACCTGATGGAGCTCAACCGGAGCGGCCGCGTGTTCAGGCTGGATCCCGTCAGCAAGACCGTGACAGCGCTGGCCCAGGGGCTCGGCCATGCCTTCGGCGCCTGCGCGCATGGCAATGGCGTGCTGGTCAGCGAGAGCTGGCGCCACCGCCTCGTGCTGGTGGCGCCGGGCACATCGCCGCGCACCGTGCTCGCTCACCTGCCCGTCTACCCCTCGCGGCTGTCGATGGCATCCAGCGGAGGCTACTGGCTCACCGCCTTCACGGCGCGTACGCAGCTGATCGAATTCGTGCTGCGCGAGCCGGCCTATCGCCGCCGCATGATGGCGGAGATCGACCCGGCATATTGGGTGGCCCCGCGCCTGCGCTCGGGCCTCTCGTTCAAGGAGCCGATGCAGGGCGCGCACATCAAGACCATGGGCGTCATCAAGCCTTGGGCGCCGCCGCGTTCCTACGGCCTCGTCATCCGCCTTAACGCTGACGGCCAGCCGCTTTATTCGCTGCATAGCCGGGTCGACGGGATCAATCACGGCGTCGTCGCGGCGATCGAAATGGGCGGCGATCTCGTCGTGATCGCCAAGGGACCGGGCCGCGTGCTGCGGCTGCCGCTGGCCGGGCTTGCC
>NZ_AKIY01000141.1 GCF_000282615.1 Bradyrhizobium sp. YR681
GCGCCCGCCAATGGCGGGCTTGCGATCCTCAAGACCGGCGACAAGGTGCGCATCGACCTCAACAAGGGCAGCGCCAACATCCTGATCTCGGACGACGAGGTGAAGAAGCGTCACGCCGAGCTGATGGCCAATGGCGGTTTCAAGCATCCGGCAAACCAGACGCCGTGGCAGGAGCTTTATCGCAACACCGTCGGCCAGCAATCGACCGGCGCCTGCATGGAGCTCGCCACCCGGTACCAGAACGTCGCCGGCACGTTCGGTGTGGCGAGAGACAACCACTAGGAAAGATCGTCATTCCGGGATGCGCCGTAAGGCGCAGGCCCGGAATCCATACTCCCGATCGTGGTTATGGATTCCGGGCTCGCGGCTGCGCCGCGCCCCGGAATGACGGCAAGAAATTCAGAGGAGAAAAACAAAATGGCAGACCGCCTCAAGGGTAAGCGCGCCGTCATCACGGCTGCGGCAGCAGGCATCGGGCGCGCATGCGCTCTCGCGTTCGCGCGTGAAGGCGCAACCGTCATCGCCACCGACATCAACGAGAGCGGCATCGCGGGCCTGACCAAGGAAGGCATCGCCGAGGTCGCAAAGCTCGACGTCCGCAACACCGCAGAGGTCAACGCTTTTGCAAAACGCGTCGGCAAGATCGACATCCTGCTCAACGCGGCCGGCTTCGTGCACCACGGCACCATCCTGGAATGCTCGGAAGAGGATTTCGACTTCTCGTTCGACCTCAACGTCAAGTCGATGCACCGGACCATCAAGGCGTTCCTGCCCGACATGATCGCGGGCGGTGGCGGCAGCATCGTCAACATCTCGTCCTGCGCAGCACTGCGCCCGCCGGCGAACCGTTATGTCTACAGCTCGTCGAAGGCGGCCGTGTCGCTGCTGTCGCGCGCGGTCGCGCTCGACTTCATCACCAAGGGCATCCGCTGCAACTCGATCTGCCCCGGCACCGTCGAGACCCCCTCGATGCTCGACCGCGCCGCGGCGCAGGGGCCGCAGGGCAAGGAGATGTTCATCTCCCGCCAGAAGATGGGCCGGCTCGGCACCGCCGACGAGATCGCCTCCATGGCGGTCTATCTCGGCAGCGACGAGAGCGCCTTCACCACCGGCGTCGACCTCGTCGTCGACGGCGGCTACATGCTCTGACGCCAGGGGCCTCCGGCATGAACAAGATCGATCTCAACGGCCGCGTCGCAATCGTCACCGGCGGCGCGCAGGGCTTTGGCCGCGCCATCACCGAGCGCTTCATCGCATCAGGCGCCAAGGTCGCGATCTGGGATTTTGACTCGGCCCTGGCCGAGAAGACCGCGAAGGAAGTCGGCGGCGAGACCAAAGTGTTCAAGGTCGACGTCACCGACACCGCAGGCGTCGAGCAGGCGCGCGATGCGACGCTGGCCGCCTTCGGCAAGATCGACATCCTCGTCAACAATGCCGGCATTGCCGGCGTCAACAAGCCGGTCTGGGAGACGGATCTGGAGGAATGGCGCAAGGTGCTGCGCATCAACCTCGACGGCCCGTTCATCGTCTGCAAGGCGATCGTGCCCCAAATGCTCAAGCAGAAATACGGGCGGATCGTCAACATCGCCTCGATCGCCGGCAAGGAAGGCAATCCCAACGCCTCGCATTATTCGGCGTCGAAGGCCGGCCTGATCGCGCTGACGAAGTCGCTCGGCAAGGAATTGGCGGCACATGACATCCTGGTGAACGCGGTGACGCCGGCTGCGGCGAAAACCGCGATCTTCGACCAGATGACGCAGCAGCATATCGACTTCATGCTGTCGAAAATCCCCAAGGCCCGCTTCGTGCTGGTGGAAGAGCTTGCCGCGATGGTCGCGTGGCTTTCATCCGGGGATTGTGCCTTCTCTACCGGCGCCGTGTTTGATATTTCCGGTGGACGGGCGACCTACTGAGACATGGCCGCCCTCGCGAAAGGGCGGACCATGCGGGTTGGGCGTCGGGATTTCGTGAAGCTTGCAGCGGGCGCAGGCGCGCTGCCGCTGCTGTCGTCGACGGCATCAGCGCAACTCGCGCCCAACCCGCCGAGCATCCGGCCGCCCTCGCCGGCCGAACGCGGCGCCATGGCGCGGCTCGCGCACAGCTTCATGGACAAGTACGGCGTGCCGGCACTGTCGGTTGCGATCGGCTATGCCGGCATTGTTGTCCACGAGGACGCCTTCGGTGCCGCCGATATCGAGCGGAACGAGGCCGTGACGCCGCGGCATCTGTTCCGGATCGCCAGCGTCAGCAAGATGATCACCGCGGTCACGCTCTTCCGCCTGATCGAGCAGAACCGCCTCAAGCTGACGGATCGCGTGTTCGGCCCGGGCGCGCTGCTCGGCACCGATTACGCGTCGCCGCCCTCCTCCGCCGACATCGACCAGATCACGCTCGAGCATCTGTTGACCCACACCGCCGGCGGCTGGAGCAACGACAACCGCGATCCCATGTTCACCCATCCGCGGATGGATCATGCCGAGCTGATCGGCTGGACGCTCGCCAACCGGCCGCTCGACCGGCCGCCGGGCCAGCGCTACGCCTATTCCAATTTCGGCTATTGCGTGCTCGGCCGCGTGATCGAGAAGCTCACCGGCCAGCCCTATGCCGATCATGTCCGCACCGAGGTGCTCGCGCGCTGCGGCGTCACGGACATGACCATCGCGGGCGACACGCGTGAGCAGCGCCAGGCCGGCGAGGTCGTCTATTACCGCCAGGGTGAAGGCCCCTACGGCATGAATGTCCGGCGGATGGATTCCCATGGCGGCTGGATCGCGACGCCGGCGGATCTCGTGCAATTCCTGATGCATGTGGACGGCTACACCAGGCCGGCCAACATCCTGCGGCCGCGCACCATCGAGGTCATGACCACCGCGCCGAGCTACAGCCCGGATTATGCCAAGGGTTTCTGTGTCAACAAACACGACAATTGGTGGCACAATGGCAGCCTGCCGGGCACCAGCACGATTGCCGTGCGCACCCATGGCGGCTTCTGCTGGGCCGCCTTCACCAACACCAGACGGAGGAATTCCGACATGGACGGCGATCTCGACAATCTCAACTGGAACATGGCGCGCCAGGTCGGCGAATGGCGGGTGGCCTGAAGCCATGATCCGGGAAGGTGGATGCCTGTGCGGTGCGGTGCGGTTCAAGGCGGAGGGCGAGCCGCTCAACGTCCGCATCTGCCATTGCCGCTTGTGCCAGAAGGCGATGGGCTCGCCCTATTTCGCCCGCGCGCAGTTCGACCAGCGCGCGCTCACCGTCGAGGGCGACACCGAGCGCTATGCCTCGTCCGAGAACATCGACCGCGTGTTCTGCAGGCGCTGTGGCACGCGCCTGTTCGCCTGGCGGCGCAACGGCACGCTGGCGGGCGTTTCGCTCGCGACATTCGACGACCGCAACGCCTTCGCGCCGACCGAGCACATCTGGGTGAGCGAGAAGCTCGCCTGGCTCAAGCTCGACGACGGCCTGATCCAATATGAGGGGACGATCCCGGCGTAGATCGTGGCATTTCCGAACCGGCTCCCCTATGTTGGTCAGGACGTTGCTGCTCCGCCGGTTTGGCTGGGTCGGCTGCAAGGCCGCAGGCACACCGGGACGGACGCGCTGTGAACATTTCTCTCTACGACCTCTCGGTCTGGGTGCTGCCACTCCTGATCGCCATCACCTTCCACGAGGCCGCGCACGCTTTCGCCGCACATCGCCTTGGCGACGACACGGCCTGGCAGCTTGGCCGCGTCAGCTTCAATCCTATCAGGCATATCGACCCGTTCGGCACCGTGCTTCTGCCGGCGATGCTGCTGTTCGCGCATTCGCCGTTCCTGTTCGGTTATGCCAAGCCGGTGCCGATCAATTTCCGCAAGCTCAACAACCCCAGGCTCGACATGGTCTGGGTGGCGCTGGCCGGGCCCGCCACCAACATCCTGCTGGCGCTTGCAACCGCCCTGGCATTCCATGCCTTGCCGCTTGCTCCGGCGAGTTCGGCGCAATGGATCGCCAACAACCTCGTGAATTCGGTCCGACTCAACGCGGCATTGGCCGTCTTCAACATGATGCCGATCCCGCCGCTCGACGGCGGGCGCG
>NZ_AKIY01000142.1 GCF_000282615.1 Bradyrhizobium sp. YR681
GGCAATCTTTGAGCCTCTGCCTTTGGCGGGAGCATGGACAACCCCGCCATTGGCGGGTTTTTTGTTGCCTGAAACAGTGGCCAGGGGGACGGCCGGAGAAGGCGAAGGCGTGACGACAACGACACCGATGGCTGCGCGCAGCGGGCTGCCCAGGGGAATCTGGGTGCTCGGCTTCGTCTCGATGCTGATGGACGTCTCCTCCGAGATGATCCACGCGCTGCTGCCGCTCTATCTCGTCACCGTGCTCGGCGCTTCCACGCTGACCGTCGGCTTCATCGAGGGCATCGCGGAGGCGACGGCCTCGATCACGAAGATCTTTTCCGGTGCATTGTCGGACTGGCTCGGCCGCCGCAAGCTCCTCGCCGCCCTTGGCTATGGACTGGCCGCGGTGACGAAGCCGCTGTTCCCGCTCGCGCCCAGTATCGAATGGCTGGTGGCGGCGCGCTTCATCGACCGTGTCGGCAAGGGCATCCGCGGTGCGCCCCGCGATGCATTGATCGCCGACATCGCGCCTACGGGCCTGCGCGGCGCGAGTTTTGGCCTGCGGCAGTCGCTCGACACCATCGGCGCTTTCGTCGGGCCGCTCGTCGCGATCGGCCTGATGTGGTGGACGGCGGACAATTTTGTCCTTGTCTTCTGGGTCGCGGTGCTGCCGGCCTTCCTGTCCTTCGGGCTGATCGCCTTTGCGGTGCGCGAGCCGGACCCGGACCCGAGCCGGGAGCCCGCGAGGAATCCGCTGAACACCTCCGCGATGCGGCGGCTTGGCTCCGTCTACTGGCGCGTCGTGGCGGTCGGCATCGTCTTCACGCTGGCGCGCTTCAGCGAGGCCTTTCTGATCCTGCGCGCCCAGAACATCGGCCTCAATGCGATGTGGGTGCCGGCGGTGCTGGTGCTGATGAACATCGTCTATGCACTCTCTGCCTATCCGGCCGGCGTGCTGTCGGACCGCATCAACCGCACCGGCCTGCTCGCGCTCGGCCTCGTCTTCCTCGCCGGCGCCGATCTCGCGCTCGCGCTGCTGCCGACCCTCGCGGGCCTCGCGCTCGGCGTCGTGCTGTGGGGGCTGCATATGGGATTGTCGCAGGGCCTGCTCTCGGCCCTCGTCGCCGACGCCGCGCCGCCGAGCCTGCGCGGCACCGCATTCGGCTATTTCAACCTGTTCACGGGACTGGCCCTGCTGGCCGCGAGCGTGATCGCCGGCGCGCTGTGGGACGCCTATGGTCCGGCCGGCACGTTCCTGGCCGGGCTCGGCTTCGCACTGGTCGCGCTGGTGGGACTGCTCACCGTGGGCAACGGGCTGGCGGAGGAGAACAAATGATCATGCAGGTCGCAAACTGGGGGACGAGACGTTGAACGTTCAATATATTCTGGCCGTCGCAGCGGGCGGAGCACTCGGTGCGGTCGTGCGCTACCTCGTCGCGATCGCCTCGGGCCGGCTGTTCGGCACCGACTTTCCCTGGGGCACTCTGATCATCAACGTGACGGGATCGTTCCTGATCGGCCTTTTCGCTGCTCTGTTCGCCACCAGATGGAACCTGCCGCAGGCCGCCCGTATCTTCCTTACGGTCGGGATCTGCGGTGGCTACACCACATTCTCGACATTCTCGCTGGATGCCTGGTCCCTGATCGAGCGCGGGCAAACATGGGCCTCCGCGGCCTATATGGTTGGGTCGGTCGTGTTGTCTGTGGGTGCGCTCATAGCCGCATTGCAACTCGTCAGGGCGCTGCCGTGAGGGCACCCGCACAATCGACGCATTCCTGCCCATCACCTCGGGCATGATGATGAGCGGTTGCCCCATCTTGGAGAGCCCCCCGGGCGTGCAATATAATAAGCGGTCTGGAAGGGACTTTTCAGGACACGATGAACGACGCCGTCACCAAGCCGAAAACCAGGACCAGGACCAAGGTCGAGCGGCCCAAGCTGCACAAGGTCATCCTGATCAACGACGATTTCACGCCGCGTGAATTCGTCACCATGATCCTGAAGGCCGAATTCCGCATGACCGAGGATCAGGCCTACAAGGTCATGATCACCGCCCACAAGCTCGGGGCCTGCGTGGTCGCCGTCTTCACCAAGGACGTCGCCGAGACCAAGGCCACGCGCGCCACCGATGCCGGCCGTGCCAAGGGCTATCCGCTGCTGTTCACGACCGAGCCGGAGGAGTAGGCCGCTGGCTGCGGCGCCGGCGCACGCGCTCCGGCTTCTGCGTGGTGCTCTTCGGCGGATGCGCCTGAACGTGCTTCCAGAACGCTTCCGCTGCCGGCGTCAGCCGTGACTTCGGCCGAAACACGTGGATCTCGATCGGAATCTCCCACCCCCGTCCGCCTGCCCTCACCAGCTCGCCTGATGCAAGCTGATCGAGGATGAGGCTTTCCGGAAGCCAGGCCATGCCACGACCGGCCTGCACCATGGTGACGAGGAGCTTTGCCAGATGCGAGGTGAACGCCGGCTTCAGCTGCGGTTGAAGCGGAGAGGTCGAGCGGACCGCTTCGAGGATTTTTCCCATCCCCGATTCAGAGCGATAGCTCAGGAATTGCACCGGCGCCGCCTCCGTTCCCGGCAGTTTGAAGCGCGGCGCCTTGTCCGACTTCGAAGCCGGCACCGACGCAGGGATCAGGCAGTCATTGCCGACATGCACGGACCGGAAATGCGACGTCGCCAGCGCGGTGACGGCGGCCGGATGATGGTGGCACAGGAGGAAATGCACCTCGCCGGCCAGCAGCATGCGCTCGCACGCCTCCATGTGGTTGGCGACGAGTTGAACATTCGGCACGAAAGAGAGCGCGGTTTCGATTCCGCGCAGCCAGTCGGGAAAGAAAGTCAGCGACAGCGCGTTGGTCGATGCGAATTTCAGCACGTCGGAGGAGCCGCGCGCCAGCTCCTGGGCCTCGAGACGGCCGGACGAAAGGCGGCGGATGACGTCCTCGGCGGTGAGCCGGAACGCCTCGCCCGCGGACGTCAGGCTCACCGCATGCGTCGTGCGCTCGAACAGCGCCGCGCCCGCCCACAATTCCAGCGCCTTGATCCGGCGGCTCAACGCTGGCTGCGACGTATTCCGTTGCTCCGCCGCGCGCGAAAAACTGCGCGTCGATGCCACCGCGATGAAATCGTGCAGCCAGTTGATTTCCATGGGCCTGCCCTGCTTATGCAAATTCTGCATAATGATATCATGAGGTGACATTGGATTTCCAGAAGGCCGGCCTGCACGCTCGGGGAAAGCCAATTTTCCCCTGGAGGCGCAATGTCCGGGCGCACGCTCTACGACAAACTCATCGACGCGCATGTGGTGCGCCGGCTCGACGGCGACGGGCTCGTGCTGCTCTATGTCGATCGCACCGTGCTCAACGAATATACCAGCCCGCAGGCCTTTGCCGGCTTGCGCGCGGCGGGACGGAAGGTGTGGAACCCCTCGTCGGCGCTGATGGTCGTCGACCACGTCAACCCGACTGCGGCGCACCGCACGCGGCAGATGCCGGACGCTGATTCCACGCGGCAGGTCGACTATTTCGCCGACAACGCGCGCGATTTCGGCATCGAATATTTCGACATCCTGGATCCCCGCCAGGGCATCGAGCATGTGGTCGCGCCCGAGCAGGGGCTGGTGATGCCGGGCATGGTGATCGCCGCCGGCGACAGCCACACCACTGCCTACGGCGCCTTCGGCGCGCTCGGTTACGGCATCGGCACCTCCGACATCGAGCATTATCTGGCGACCTCGACGGTGCGTTACCGCCGCCTGAAGACGATGCGCATCAACGTGAGCGGATGCCCGCCGCTCGGCGTGACGGCGAAGGACCTCGTCATGGAAGTCATCCGGCGCATCGGCGCGGACGGGGCCACCGGCTACGCGGTGGAATTCGCCGGCCCTGCCGTGACCGGAATGAGCGTGGAGGGACGGATCGTGATGTCGATCATGATCGTCGAGGCCGGCGCACGCGGCGTCGTCATCGCGCCCGACCAGAAGGTGCTCGATTATCTCGTGGGACGGCCCCGCGCGCCCAAGGGCGAGATGTGGGACCGCGCCGCCGCGGCCTGGTTGCAGCTTCGCTCCGATCTCGATGCGCGCTTCGACCGCGAGATGACGATCGACGCCGGCGAGGTCGCACCGCTGGTGACGTGGGGCACGAGCCCGGACCAGGCGATCGCCGTAACCGATCGCATTCCCGACCCCGACAGCAACGCGGCCGCGGACCGCAGGACGGCTGCCATGCGCGCACTCGCCTATATGGGTCTCGAGCCGGGAATGCCGATCCAGTCGGTGCCGATCGATTTCGCCTTCATCGGCTCCTGCACCAACTCACGCATCGAGGATCTGCGCGACGCAGCCAAGATTTTCAGGGGCCGCCACGTCGCGTCGGGCGTCCGGGCCATCGTCGTGCCCGGCTCGACCCAGGTCCGCGCGCAGGCCGAGGCGGAGGGGATCGCGCAGATCCTGATCGATGCGGGCGTGGAGTGGCGGCAATCCGGCTGCTCGATGTGCCTTGCGATGAATGACGACATCCTCGCGCCGGGGCAGCGCTCGGCCTCCTCGACCAATCGCAATTTCGAGGGCCGCCAGGGACCGGGCGCGCGCACGCATCTGATGAGCCCCGCGATGGTCGCGGCCGCCGCGGTCACCGGCCACATCACCGACGTGCGCAGCCTGATCGGAGGAGATTTGCCATGACGCCGTTCCATCGCGTTTCCGGCGTCGCCGCGCCGATGACGACGCCCAATATCGACACCGACGTGATCATGCCAAAGATGTTCCTGAAGGGCGTGGACCGCAGCGGTCTCAGCGACGGCGCCTTCAACCTGCTGCGCTTCAACGCCGGCAAGCCGAACCCCGATTTCGTGCTGAACAAGGACGGCTATCGCGACGCCTGCTTTCTCGTCGTGGGTCCGAATTTCGGCTGCGGCTCCAGCCGCGAG
>NZ_AKIY01000143.1 GCF_000282615.1 Bradyrhizobium sp. YR681
GCGGCTGCCGCTCGGCAGTGACACGGTGGAGCGGATCGAGGCGAAGAACGCGTTCGTCGCGCGGGAATTGGCGGGGTGGCGGTCGGTTGCGACCTCGACCGATTTCACCAACGGCGACGCCTGAGCGAGGGCAAAAAAAAGCCCGGCGCTGGACGACCAGGCCGGGCTCGCAGTGGTGTCAGGCCGTGGCTGAGGGGCTATCGGCCTGACGGGAAAGAGCGACAAGACGCCAGCTGGCACAGGGAACGTCTTTCGGTGCCAGGGAGATTTCCTTGTCGAAGCGCACCAGCTTCCAGTCGTCAGGATGATTGACGAAGGCGAAGCCGGATTTGCGCGCCAGCGAGATCATGGTCTCGTTGGAGCGCAGCGTCTCGCCGAACATGCGCTCGGTACCAAGTGCTGCCGCGCGGCATTCGAGATTCTTCATGAGTGCGGTCGCGATGCCATGGCCCTGCCAGCGATCGTCGACGGACAGGCCGAATTCCAGTGTCGAGGTCTCGGCATGGAGCGCATAGCGCGCTTCGGCAACGATGGTTTCGAAGCCGTCGACCATCCTGGTCGCAACCACGGTGAAACGATCGCGCGCGCCGACATCGAGGAATTCGCTGAGCAGCCCCTTCGGCAGTTCGCTGATCGCGCCGAAGAAGCGGTTGTAGCGGGAGCGGGTCGTGAGCGAGCGGAAATAGTGCTGGAGCTCCTCGGTGTCGCGCGGCTCGACGAAACGGACGTTGATCGCCTCGCCCTGCCGGGTCCGCAGCACGTCGGAATATTGGTTCAGGTCTTCCAGGCGGAGAGTGCTCATGACACGAGCCCCAAAGGGACGGCAAAGAGGGACCGCCGGCGCCCCCGCAGTCAGGCGGCGCCGGCCTGGCGGCCAATCAGGCCCGCCAGAAGGGTTTGTCGGCCTCGTAGGCGATGTCGGTCCAGGACAGGCCCACGTCGTGGAGATCTCGGGCGGTCCAGTTGGTCAGCTCGCGCCTGGTGCGATAGCGCTCGTGCCAGACGTGAAGCGTCTCGCCGATCTGCTGGATCAGGCCGTTTGCATGATGATTTGTCATCGAATTCTGGGTCAAAGTAGACATTTTCAGCTCCTTGAGCTAACTTGACGGCCAGTATCTGCTTCCTGGTGCACTGCCACAAACGACAATTTGTACCTCTTCGCATGAAATAACGTCATGTATCCTGCTGCCAGATGACTGCCAGATTGCCCTCCCTGAACGGATTGCGGGCCTTCGAGGCTGCCGCGCGCCATCTCAGCTTCACGCTGGCGGCGTCCGAGCTGAACGTGACGCAGACCGCGATCAGCCATCAGATCCGCAGGCTGGAGGAGGAGCTCGGCATCCGCCTGTTCATCCGGCAGAACCGTGCGCTGGCGCTGACGGCGGAGGCGCGCGACTACCTTCCCGGCGTTCGTGCTGCCTTCAACGATCTGCGCCTCGCGACCGATCGCCTGTTGCGCAAGGACGACGACAAGGTGCTGACGGTGTCGACGCTGGCCTCGCTCGCGGCGAAATGGCTGCTGCCGCGGCTGACCGATTTCCAGGAACAGCATCCCGGCATCGACGTCCGCATCACGACGTCGACGAGCCTCGTCGACTTCCAGCGCGACGATGTCGATGCCGCAATCCGCTACGGCCGCGGTCAGTGGCCGGGCCTGCGTGCCGACTGGTTGATGGCGGACGAGCTGTTTCCGGTGTGCAGTCCGTCGCTCCTGCGCGGCGACAAGCCGCTGCGGCGGCCGGGGG
>NZ_AKIY01000144.1 GCF_000282615.1 Bradyrhizobium sp. YR681
GCGGCCGCCGCTATTACCGCCCCGACGACGTCGATCTGCTCAAGGGCATCCGCCGTCTCCTCTATGGGGAGGGCTACACCATCCGCGGGGTGCAGCGGATCCTCAAGGAGCACGGCGTCAAATCGGTGCAGGGCCTCGCTGACGGTGCGGCCGCGGTCTCCTTCGGCGCCATCGAGGACGCCATCGGCGCGAGCCTGATGGAGCCGGACGACGAGGCACCCATCAAGGGCGTCACCGAGTCCGACGAGGACGACTACCAGGGGGATGAGGAGGAGGGCATCGACTTCCGCTTCACGGAGGTCGACGACGAGGAGATCCTCACCACCTTCCGCAAGGGAGGCACCCCAGCCGCACCCGCCGGCCCCAGCGCGCTGGACCGGGAGCGCCTCGGGCGGGCGCTCGCCGACCTCGTGGCCATCAGGGACATGCTGGATCAGGCGCAGAACGAGGGGTAGGGGCGGTCATCGCACATGGGTCATCGCACATGGGTCAGCGCCCGGAGCGGGCTCTATCCCGATCGTCCATCCACCCAATCGATGCTTTTCAGAAAAATGGTCGGAGCGAGAGGATTTGAACCTCCGACCCCTAGTCTCCCAGACTAGTGCGCTAACCGGGCTGCGCCACGCTCCGAACGTCGTTCCATTAGCTAGGATCGGCGCGATGCGCAAGGCGATGTCGCAGCATTTTGGCGCGCCCGCCCACGGTCCCCGGAACTGCCCGCGAAGGCAGCGAAAAGCGTGGCGAGTTGACTGCCGGGAGCACCGGCAACCCAAAATCCGGAAAACAACCCCATGCACAGTAGCGATGCCCTTGCCGGATAACGTTTTTCCGATGTTGATTGCTGTTTCTCCGAAATTGACTTGCCCCGTCGGGCAAAACAGGGATATGATGTCATCATGCCGCCCTGTGGGTCATGGAGCCGCGCGAGCGCCGGCGTCCCTGGCGGCATGCGTTCTGTCTCCTTGCGACAGCCGTCGCATCCGGCCACGACCGGCAGCGCTCTCCGTCACCCCAACTCCGACCCCAGCGCCTTCTCCAGCAGCTTCCGGCTCGGCTCGTAGCGGTTGACGAACTGGTCGATCAGCAGCGGCGTTAGCCCCGTGCGGCAGGCTTCGATGGTGTCGGTGATGTCGGCGAGCTTCATCTGGATCGCGGCGCGGTTGCCGGAGGCGCAGAGTTTTCGGACGTAGTCGAGATAGATCTCGCACTCCGCGGGGCCGACCTCCTGGAAGCGGCGATAATAATCCGCGTTCGGCGGCGGGGTCGTGATGTCGATGATCTCGCAGGCTTCCTGGCTGATGCCGAGGGCACTGAGCATCTCGCGGCCGCCGCCACGCTCCATCATCGCGTCGTGGAGAAGGGCGGATTCGATATGGGCGCGCGTCGCATCCGGCTTGCGGAAGATCAGGCGGAGCGCGACGCGCTCGAAATGCTGCGCCCAGGGGCGACCGAGATGATCCCTGATGCCGGCCTGCTGCTGGTCCACGGCGGCGATGATGTCCGTGTACCAGGATGCGCTTGGAACGAGCGTCATGCATTGGTCCCTTCGTGTCTTGCGTGTTTGCGATCCGAATCCTCGGACGAGAGCTCGACGAGCCGCTGCTCGCTGGGGCGATCGGTGCGGCTGAGGCTGCGCTGGCTGGCGACGTCCTCGACCCGGCGCTGCCATCCCTCGACCATCGGGCGCATCGCGACTTCCCAGTCGCCAAGCGCGGCATCGATGTCGTCAGCGTGGGCAACGGCCTGCGCGAGCGCGACCGCGTTGACGATGCTGACGCCGGCACCTTGGCCCAGGCTCGAGGGCATCGCATGGGCGGCATCGCCGACGATCGCCGCGCGTCCGCTCGACCAGGTCGACAGCGTCGTCGTTGCGTAGCGGTCGTGGCGGCCGGAATTGCCGACCCG
>NZ_AKIY01000145.1 GCF_000282615.1 Bradyrhizobium sp. YR681
GGCGGCGACGCGGCCGCCGTGAACGGCAGCGTCTCGGAAGCGGGTTTCGCCGACCGCTTCGTCGGGGCTGCGCTGGACAAGTTTGGCGGGCTCGACATCATCGTCAACAATGCCGGCTACACCTGGGACTCCACAATCCAGAAGATGACGGACGAGCAGTTCCAGGCCATGCTCGACGTCCATCTCGTCGCCCCGTTCCGCATCCTGCGTGCTGCCGCCGAGCCGATCCGCGTCTTCGCCAGAAAGGAAGCCGAGGAGGGCCGCGAGGTATTCCGCAAGGTCGTCAACATCTCCTCGATCGCAGGCCTCTACGGCAACGCCGGACAGGCGAGCTATTCCTCGGCCAAGGCCTCGCTGATCGGGCTGACCCGAACCATGTGCAAGGAGTGGGGACGCTACAAGGTCAATGTGAATTGCGTCGCCTTCGGCCTCATCAACACCCGCCTGACCCAGCCGATCGAGGCGCAGCAGAAGACCATCGACGTCGCCGGCCGCGACATCAAGGTGGGCGTGCAGCCGCAGATGCTGGAGGCGATGTCGCGCATGATCCCGCTTGGCCGCGGCGGCACGCCGGAAGAGGCGGCCGACGCCGTCTATCTGTTCTGCAGCCCGGAATCCAATTATATCAGCGGCCAGGTGGTCGTCGCCGGTGGCGGCCTGATTGTCTGAGAGCGAGGTCCTGATGCATTACCGATCGTCGTGGATGACCGAAGAGCTGGATACGTTCCGCGACCAGTTCCGGAAGTATCTTGCCAAGGACCTGGCGCCGCATGCCGAGAAATGGCGCGAGCAGAAAATGGTCGACCGCTTCGCCTGGCGCGGGCTCGGCGAGATGGGCGCGCTCCTGGCGAGCGTGCCGGAAGAATATGGCGGCCTGGGCGCGACCTTCGCCTATGACGCCGCGGTGCTCGATGATCTCGAGAGCACGGTGCCGGAGCTGACGACCGGCGTCTCCGTGCACAGCGCCATCGTCGCCCACTACATCCTCAATTACGGCTCGGAGGAGCAGAAGAAGCGCTGGCTGCCGAAGATGGCCTCGGGCGAGATGGTCGGCGCCATCGCCATGACCGAGCCCGGCACCGGCTCGGATTTGCAAGCCGTCAAGACCACGGCGAAGAAGCAGGGCAATTCCTATGTCATCAACGGCCAGAAGACGTTCATCACCAACGGCCAGGCCGCCGATCTCGTCGTCGTGGTCGCACGCACCGGCGATGTCGGTGCCAAGGGCATTTCGCTGATCGTGGTCGAGACGGCGGGCGCCGATGGCTATAAGCGCGGGCGCAACCTCGACAAGATCGGCCTGCACGCCTCCGACACGTCGGAATTGTTCTTCGACAACGTCACGGTGCCGCCGGAAAACCTGCTCGGCAAGGAAGAGGGCCAGGGTTTTGTTCAGCTGATGCAGCAATTGCCGCAGGAGCGGCTCGCGCTCGCGGTCGGCGCCGTCGCATCGATGGAACGCGCGGTGAAACTCACCACCGCGTACACCAAGGAACGGAAGGCGTTCGGCAAGCCGCTGATGGATTTCCAGAACACCGCCTTCACGCTTGCCGAGCGCAAGACCGAAGCCATGATCGCGCGCGTCTTCGTCGACTGGTGCATCGAGCAGCTGATCGCCGGGGATCTCGACACGGTCACGGCGTCGATGGCGAAATACTGGTGCTCGGACAAGCAGGTCCAGACCGCCGACGAATGCCTCCAGCTGTTCGGGGGCTACGGCTACATGCAGGAATACCCGATCTCGCGCATCTTCATCGATTCCCGGATCCAGAAGATCTATGGCGGCACCAACGAGATCATGAAGCTGCTGATCGCGCGGTCGCTGTAGCGCTGGTTCACCTCAGGCGAAGGGCGTTTGAGGCAGTATCGTTCCACAAAAAGCACTGCCGTCCCGGCGACGGCGGAGCAACGGCGTTGCCGCAAGCCCGTTTCGCCCAACCTCCCTCACCGCGCACGCCAGTCGCGCGGCCGGCAGCCGAAGCGCTGCTTGAAGCGCCGGGTGAAGTGGGAGAGGTCCGAAAAACCCCAGTCGAACGCGATGGCGCCGATCGCGCGGCCGCAGAGCGCCGGATCCTTCAGGTCCGCAGCTGCGCCGACCAGCCGGCGGTCCATCACATAGTCCGAAAACGTCGTGCCGGAGCGCTCGAACAGCTTGTGGACATAACGCTCGCTGATGCCGACGGCGCCGGCAACCGCTGCGACCGTCAGCCCCGGCTCGCGCAGCCGCTCGTGAATGGCACGGCGCAGCGCCAGCACGGTGGCATCCGCAAAACTTGCAGCTTCCGCCGTCTGCGCCCGCGAGCGGCGCGACAGGCTGAGCGCAACGAGATCGAGCAGCACGTCGAACAGCCGAACGCTGTCCTCTTGCGCCATCCGCAATGCGCCGGCGTTCAGGGCGCGCGCGGTCTCGACGATGAGATGACCGACATGAGGATCGTCGGACACGCGCTCGGCCCTGAAATCGAACGACGGCGGGCGGC
>NZ_AKIY01000146.1 GCF_000282615.1 Bradyrhizobium sp. YR681
GCGGCGGCCGCCGCTGCGCTTCATCGGCTTGATCTGGGAGAATCGGGTCTCCCAGAACCGCAGCACGTGCTGCGGAATGTCGAGTTCCTGCGCTACTTCGCTGATGGTTCGGAACGCATCCGGCGCCTTGTCCAAATGCCAAATCCTTCGCGCGAGGCGGACTTACGCCTCGGGTTGAGTCTTGCTGGCATCGCCATTGGCGCGGTGCTGGCCGTTGATCCGCTGCTTCAGGATCGCCGATGGCTTGAACACCATCACCCGGCGCGGCGAGATCGGCACCTCGGTGCCGGTCTTCGGGTTGCGGCCGATGCGCTGGCCCTTCTTGCGGACCATGAAGGAGCCGAACGAGGACAATTTCACCGTCTCGCCCTTCTCAAGGCAGTCGGTGATCTCCTTCAGCACGAGTTCCACGAACGCAGACGATTCCGTCCGCGACAGCCCCACCTTCTGGTAGACGGCTTCGCAGAGATCGACACGCGTTACGGTTTTACTTTGATCGGTCATCGCCCTGCCCCACATCACGGCGAACAATTGTTGTCTGAAATTATGAGGTTACGATACGGCGGTCAACAGCGCTCATCAATGCAGACGCATCGATAATCGGCGTAGATTCGGGCAAAATTTTATCGACTGTGGCCCTACCAGCGCACGAGCGCGGAGCCCCAGGTGAAGCCGCCGCCCATCGCCTCCAGCAAAACCATGTCGCCGCGCTTGATGCGGCCGTCCTTGCGCGCCACCGCCAGCGCCAGGGGAATCGAGGCCGCCGAAGTGTTGCCGTGACGGTCCACCGTCAGCACCACCTTCTCGGGCGCGATGTGGAGCTTGTGGGCGGAGGCGTCGATGATTCGCTTGTTGGCCTGATGCGGCACGAACCAGTCGATGCTGTCGGCATTGAGCCCGGTCGCCTCGAAGGCATCGACGATCACGTCGGTGATCATGCCGACCGCGTGCTTGAAGACCTCGCGGCCCTCCATGCGCAGATGACCGACGGTCTGGGTCGAGGACGGTCCGCCGTCGACGAACAGTTTTGCCTTGTGGCGGCCGTCAGAGCGTAAGTGCGTGGTGACGATGCCGCGGTCGGTGGCGGCATCGCCGGGCTGCTCCTGCGCCTCCAGCACGACTGCGCCTGCGCCATCGCCGAACAGCACGCAGGTGCCGCGGTCGTTCCAGTCGAGGATGCGCGAGAAGGTCTCGGCGCCGATCACCAGCGCGCGCTTGAAGGCGCCGGTGCGCAGGAAATTGTCGGCCGTGGCGAGCGCGAACACGAAGCCCGAGCACACCGCCTGAAGATCGAACGCGGCGCCATGATTGATGCCGAGCCCGTGCTGCACGGCGACCGCGCTCGCGGGGAAAGTATTGTCGGGCGTCGAGGTCGCCAGCACGATCAGGTCGATCGACTGCGCGTCGAGACCTGCATCGGTGAGCGCAGCCTGCGCCGCCTTGATCGCCAGATGCGAGGTGAACTCGCCCTCGGCCGCGATGTGCCGCTCGCGAATGCCGGTGCGCTGCACGATCCACTCGTCGGACGTGTCGATACGCGCCGCCAGTTGGGCGTTGGTCACCACCTGCTCCGGCAAGTAAGAGCCGCAGCCCAGCACGACCGAACGAATTTTGGTCACGAAACATCCTCCGGCGCGGGCTGCACGGAATTGAGTGCCCCACCCTCGCGGTTGAGCATCTGATTGATCTTGTTCAGGAGATCGTAGTGGGCCATCTCATAGCCAACATCGATCGCATAGGCAAAGCCTTCGGCGCTGGTTCCGCCGTGGCTCTTCACCACCAGTCCGTTCAGCCCAAGGAACACGCCGCCATTCGACTTGTTCGGGTCCATCTTGTTGCGCAGGGCCTGGAAGGCGCTGCGGGCAAAGAGGTAGCCGAGCTTGGACAACCAGCTCCGCTGCATCTCCTCGCGGAGTAATTCGGCCATCTGCCGCGCGGTTCCCTCGGCGGCCTTGAGCGCAATATTGCCGCTGAAACCCTCGGTGACGATGACGTCGGCCACCCCTCTGCCGATGCCGTCACCCTCGACGAAGCCGATATAGTCGAGCTCCGGCAGGTTCCGGGCACGCAGGATTTCGCCGGCCTCGCGGATCTCCTCGTGCCCCTTGATCTCCTCGGTTCCGATATTGAGCAGCCCCACCGTCGGCCGCTTCTTGTCGAACAGCACGCTCGCCGTGGCCGCCCCCATGAGCGCCAGCGACACCAGATGATGGGCGTCGCCGCCGATGGTGGCGCCGAGATCGAGCACGACGGATTCCCCGCGTTTGGTCGGCCATATCCCCGTGATCGCCGGGCGGTCGATGCCCTTCAGGGTACGCAGGTGGAAGCGCGACATCGCCATCAATGCGCCGGTATTGCCGGCGGAGACCGCGACATCCGCCTCCCCCTTCTTCACCGCATCGATGGCAAGCCACATCGAGGAGGTCTTGCGGCCGCGCCGCAGCGCCTGGCTCGGCTTGTCCGAGCCG
>NZ_AKIY01000147.1 GCF_000282615.1 Bradyrhizobium sp. YR681
GGCGGCTGCCGGTAGGCGGTCAGCCCGTCGGATTCATAGGCGCGCATCTCGGCGGCGCTGTCGATGACGCCTTCGCCGGGCACGATTGCGCGCAACGCAGCAATGATCTCGGCGCGGCGCGCAAGCACGGCCTGGTCACTCGCAGGCATCATGATGGCCATGACATATCCTTCCGACTCGCAGCCCACGATCAAATTTATCGCGGCAAATCAATCACGTCCCGGACGGTTTGGGTAGGCCATCCGAAAGTCGGAGCGGCGATCTTCGGCGAGTTCGCTCTGGGACAAGTAGGAAATGATGAAACCTGTCATGGTTTCCCGGCTTGTCCAAGACGGGCGGGCCTGTCAAAACCGGCAGGTTCGACGATTGCCGACCAGATTGAAGCCCCACTGGGAAAGAGACGAAGAGCACCCTATGAAAAAACTGACTTTTGGCGCGCTGATGATCCTCACCGTCACTGCCACTGCGTCCGCCGCGATGGCGCAGGACGTTGCGGCCGGCAAATCGTCATTCAACAAATGCCTGGCCTGCCACGCGATCGGCGAAGGCGCCAAGAACAAGGTCGGCCCCGAGCTCAATGGCCTCAACGGCCGCAAGTCCGGCACCGCGCCCGATTACAATTATTCGGACGCGAACAAGAATTCCGGCATCACCTGGGACGAAGCGACGTTCAAGGAATACATCAAGGATCCCAAGGCCAAGATTCCCGGCACCAAGATGGCGTTCGCCGGCATCAAGAACGAGAACGAGATCAACAATCTCTGGACCTACGTCTCGCAGTTCGACAAGGACGGGAAGATCAAGCAGTAGGCGCGCGAATGGCGGCCGCTAGTCAGCGGCCGCCCTTTCTGAAGCTATTTTCCCGATCATCGTCTCGATCTCCGTCTTCACCAGATCCGGCACGGCATTCTGAACCATGTGGCCGAGATCGGGCAGGACGATCAGCTTCGCATTCTGTACGGTCGCGGCGAACGGGCGGGCATGGATGTCGGTCCTCACCGTCTTGTCCGGCTCGCCGGCGATGATTGTGACCGGCGCCGATATTTCGCCGTAGCGCGCGACCTGTGCGGCAACCGACTCCTTTAAGGTCACCAGGCCATAGGCATTGGCGATGAACTCGCGCGGGCGCAGCAACAGCGGCGTCGCGGAGTCCTGCACGAATCCGTCAGGCATCACTTGCGGCAGGAACACGTTGCGCGCGCCGGACTCGGCGACGAAGTACCCCAGCGGCAGCGTAATCGTGTAGGCGAGCAGCGGGCCGATCAGCGGCATTGCGATGATCTCGTTGTAGCGGCCGACGCCGCCGCGCCAGGGATGGGTCACCGGCGCCAGCATCACGAGCCCGGCGACGCGGTCGGGATGATCGAGCGCCAGCCGTGCGCCGAGCGCGCCGCTCCAGGAATGCACGACGAAGATCGCGCGATCGATCCCGAGCTTGCGAAGCGCCTCGTCGATCATCCGCGCCTGGACCTGCGGCGTCGAATCCTCACGTCTGGCGCGCGTGCTCCAGCCGTGGCCGGGACGGTCGATCAGGATGACGCGATGGTCCTTGCCCATGAGGTCGCCGAGCGGCCGACGCATCGCTTCGAGATTGGAGCTCGCGCCATGCAGCATCACGATCGGCAGGCCAGCGTCGCGCGGGCCGATATCGACGACGTGGAGCACCGCGCCATCGACCTCGATCATCCGGCCCTGAGGTGGAAAGGCGCGCTGCACGGCGACAATGCCGGCCTGTGTGGCCAGCGCTAGCAGAGCCAGCGCCGTCACGACTGAGATCACGATCATGGAGAGAGTCCGGGAAATCCAGGGCACATCGCAGCTACGGGTTTGGCAGGCGACAGTTTCGCCCCGCCCGGCTTCGGACATTCCACCGAAAAGGCAGGGGCTGTGGATATGTGCATAATTGCCGGATCGAAATATTCAATGGAATCAATGATATTCTCCACTGACACATAAGCCTCGGACCAGCTTCATGCGGTCGTCATCGCGGTGTCCATATAATCGCCATGGTCGGTTCCGCCATTTAGACGCGGGTGGGCGCCGATCCTTTTCGCAACCTCGGAAGATGCGGGAAAGGCCGGCAGGACTAGTCCTGATTTGAACCGGAGAATTTCGATGAGCTTCAGATCGAACGACACTGCGATCGACGAGATCGTGGCGCGCTGCAATGGCGACCTGCGCGGGGCCGTACGGGCGCTGCTCCTGATCAACGAGCATCTCGAGACGGAGCTAGCCAAGGCTTACGCCGCGGCCGCCGATCAGGGCCTCGCCGAGCGCGGCGGCAGCGCCCTGCACTAGCGTGCAGGCTAGCCCGTGCCGTCCTCGGCCTTTTCCTCGTCGGGCGTGACGGCGGGACAGGCGCGGATGGTCGAGCGGGCAAGCTTGGCATCGGCCCTGGACTTGTAGGGACCATCGCCGAACCAGATGTCGCCGTTGATGACCGGATTGCTGGTCACGATGTTGCATTTGCCGGTGGCGCGGTTGCCGACCACCCAGAACAACCCGTCGGCGAGGCTCACCGTCCCCGACGCGAGCAGCAGGCTACCCGCAAAGATCAAGCGCTTCATGGCTTTCGCTCCTGCCATGCAGGTAGGCCTGCGGCGGCGCCGACAATAGCCCTCACGACGCCGCGGCTCAGATCGTGGTTAACCCGCAGGCGCCGCATTCACTCAAGACATGATCGAGTTCGAGGCTAAATATCGCGGCCTTCGACCTTCTCGGTCAGCGCCTTGACGTATTCGGGGATCTTCTCGAGGTGCGGATTGACGGCGAGCGCCTTGCGATAGGCCTCGAGCGCGTGCTTCTCGTCGCCGACCTCCTGCATGATCATGCCGAGCCCGACGAGCGCGCCGAAATGGCGGGGCTCGCGGATCAGGACCTCACGGAGATCGGCAAGCGACCGGCCGTAGTCGTTCTGCATGTGGTAGAGCGTGGCACGCCGGTTCCAGGCCTCGATGTAATCGGGCCTGAGCTTGATGATCGAATCCAGCAGCTTGATCGCGATCTCGATCTTCTGCGCGTCGACCGCCGTCTTGGCCCGCGCCATCAACAACGACGCGGTGTCGCTGGGGGTCTGGAGCCAGATTGCCCAGATCCGCGCCTCGACATGCTTGGCGCTGGCCTCGTCCGGCGCGGCCTTCAGCGCTCCGAACAGGAAATCGATATTCTTGCTGCGATCGACCTTGGGGAGCTTGGCCGGCGGCTCCGGCAGCTTCTTCTGCTCCTTGCCCGGAGGAGCAGGCAGTTCTTTCTGCGCCAGGGCCGGCGCAAGGCCGGCGGCTCCCAGCACAAGGGCCAGACCAAGACCCATGAACAGGGTGCGCGCGAAAAGGAATGTCGCTGCCGGGAATCTCACTGCCATGGCGAAAGTGTAAACGCACAAAGCCGCCCTTGCAAAGCAAAGGCGGCGTCAAACTCGTGTGAGACCGTGGTCTTGCGGGGCGCGCGCAGGCGACCGCGAGGGCAAGTTCAGCCCTGGCGAGCCTTGAAGCGGCGCTGCACCTTGTTGATCACGTAGACCCGGCCCTTGCGGCGGACCAGGCGGTTGGCGCGATGGCGACCACGCAGCGACTTCAACGAGTTACGGACCTTCATGGCAGAATCCTGAACGTTCGAAAGGCCGTGTTCGGCACACCCGTTTCGGCACGCGCGAATGTGGCAAAATGAGATTTTTCCCGCTGGCGGACCGACCGCCCGGGACGGGGCGGTTCTTAAGGCATGGCGGGAGGTCATGTCAATGTTAACTGCCCGGTTCCGAACCGGCAAATTCGCGAAAACAACCCCATGCACAGTAGAAGCGGCCGGATCGGCCCGATCTGTTCATTCGCGGCCAGGCACGGCAAAGACTTTCGCGGACTGCGGTTTCGTCGCCCGCGACGCTTGCCAAGTTCGTTATATCATATAATCAATTTGGCAACCGGTCGGGAGGACACCAATGCCGAAGCTGAAGCTGCCCAACATCGACGATGTCGTCGCGATCGACATCCACACCCACGCCGAAGAGCCCTGCGGCACCCATCCCGACGACGGCTATGACGATTTCCAGGCGCAGATGGCGGACTATTTCAAGTCGCCGCACAAGCATCCGCCGACCGTGCCGGAGACCGCGGCCTACTACCGCTCCAAGAACATCGCCGCAGTGATCTTCCCGGTCGATGCCGAGCGCGAGACCGGCTTCCGCCG
>NZ_AKIY01000148.1 GCF_000282615.1 Bradyrhizobium sp. YR681
CGCCGATCGGCAGGCGCAGCCGCATCTCCATCCGCACCGCTTCGCCCCTCAGCACGGTCTCGAAGGCCTCGCGCACGACGGCGTTCATGCCTTCGGTGGTGCTGAACCAGGGTGTGTCCCAGAACGGCTTGCCGATGACGTCGCGCGCATCGGCCCGGATGCCGGCGAGCGCGGTCTTGTTGGCGTAAAGCAACGCGCCGCTGAGATTGACCAGACCCTGATACTGGTTGCTGGTCTCCAAAATCGCGCGCAGCCGGGCCTCGTTGGATTCGAGCTCGGCGGTGCGCTCGGCGATGCGCTCTTCCAGCGTTTCGTTGAGCTGCCGCAGCTCGATCTCGGCCTGCTTTGCGACCGTGATGTCGTGGGCGACGCCGATGAAGCCGATATGCTTGCCGGTCGGATCCCACCGCGGCTGCGATTCCGAGCGCAGCCAGCGCCATTCGCCGCCGGCGTTCTTGTAGCGCGCTTCCAGCACGAAGGGTTTGAGCGAGGCTTCACCTTGGACGGATTGCTGCAGCACATGCGGCAGGTCGTCCGGATGCAGCACCTTGCGCCAGTCGAAATCGATCGCCTCCTCGTAGGGCAGGCCGACGAAGTCGACATAGGCCTGGTTGGCGAAGGACCGCTTGCGGTCGAGTTTCGTCACCCAGATCGGCACCGGTGCGCTGTCCGCGATCAGCCGAAACCGCTCCTCGCTCTCGCGCAGCGTCTCGCGCGCGACTGCCTGGTTCGTGATGTCGATATGGGCGCCGACGAGGCGGATGGCGCGGCCGTCATGGTCGCGCTCGATCTTGGCGACGACGCGGATCCAGCGGGTCTCGCCGTCGCTGGGGCGGATGATGCGGTATTCGGCGGTGTAATCCTCGCTGGTCCCGGCAAGCGCGTCGATGAAGTGCTTGACGGTCGTCTCGCGGTCATCAGGATGGATGCGGTTGACCCAGGCCTCGTGCGACTCGTCGGCCGCTTCCGCCGGAAGGCCGTGGAGCATCAAATATTCCGGCGAGCGGCGGTTCTTGAAGCCCTCGCGGAAGTCGACCTCGAGGCCGCCGACCTTGCCGATGCGCTGGATGCGCGCAAGCTCGGCCTCGCGCTCCTGCAGCGCGCGATAGGCATTGTCGCGCTCGCGCGCGACGTCTTCGAGGTGCTGGCGCAGCCGTTCGGCGGCGATGGTCTCTGGCAAGGGATCGTTCAAGGCTTCGGCCGTTGTGATGCGTGTGCGCACGTGCCGGACCGATATTCACACAGACAAAGCGTGATAGCCATTGCTCAAAGGGGATCAATTATCGGAAAGGGCCGGGGCGGCCTGAATGCGGAAAAGTCCGGTAAAATAACGGCGGGGCTGGCTATTTGTTCCTGATATTGGAACGATGCGTCTGCGGACGCGTCTTTGCGAGGCGCCACAACTCTCATTGATAAAACTCCCTTTCCGAAGAGGCTAAATCTTGAAACTGTTTGTCTGCCAGTCCTGTGGCAATGTCCTCTACTTCGAGAACCGCGCCTGCGAACGCTGCGGCCATCGGGTCGCCTTCCTCCCGGAGAAGGAGACGATGTCGGCACTCGAGCCCGACGGGGAGGGCTGGGCCACGCTCGCCGACAAGGGCAGGGGACGGATGCTGTGTCGCAATGCCGAGTACGATGCCTGCAACTGGCTGACGGATGTAAGCGATACCACCGGCTATTGCCGCGCCTGCCGCCACAACGGCATCGTGCCCGATCTCTCCGATCCGGTTCAGCTCGCCGGCTGGCGCGAGCTGGAGGTGGCGAAACACCGTCTGTTCTATTCCCTGATCCGCTGGAAGCTGCCACTCCAGACCCGGCAGGAGAACGCCGAGCACGGCCTGATCTTCAACTTCCTCGCCGACGATCCGAACAGCGGCCAGAAGATCCTGACCGGCCACGACAACGGCCTGATCACCATCGCGCTCACCGAAGCCGACGACATCGAGCGCGAGCGGCGACGGCTGGAGATGGGCGAGCCCTACAGGACGTTGCTCGGGCATTTCCGCCACGAGGTCGGCCATTATTTCTGGGATGTGCTGGTCCGCGACGGCGGCAAGCTGGACGAATGCCGCGCGGTCTTCGGTGACGATTCCACCGATTACGGCCAGGCCTTGCAGCGTCATTACACGGAAGGCGCGCCGCCGGACTGGCAGCAGAGCTACGTCTCGGCCTACGCCACGACCCATCCCTGGGAGGATTTTGCCGAGACCTGGGCCCATTATCTCCACATCGTCGACACCCTGGAGATGGCCAGCGAGTTCGGCCTGGAGGTGCGGCCGCGGGTCGACCGCGACGGAGAGTTGTCGACGCGGATCCGGTTCAACCCCTACGAGGCACGGGACGTTCAGGCGATCGTCGACGCATGGCTGCCCTTCACCTTCGCCATGAACAGCGTCAACCGCGCCATGGGCGCCCGCGACCTCTATCCCTTCATCCTGTCGTCCGCGGTGGTTGCCAAACTCGGCTTCATCCACGGCCTGGTCCGGGACGTGGCCAAGGCCGAATCCAAGGCGGAGGCCAAGGTCAAGACCGAGTCCAAGACCGAGTCCAAGACCGAGTCCGGGGCCGGGAGGCTGTAGGGCGTCCCGGAGCCTGTTGCGGTCTTGCGCTGGTACGCCAGAGGGGCGCGGATTTAGACCGTTGCCTCCGGCCCATTTTGATGTACCACGGGGGCCATACGGCCCGTCCCGCAGGCCCCAACGGCCAGGGGAAGGGTCCCGCCCAAGGTCGAGACTCAAGAAAAGCATGTTCAAGAAGATCCTGATCGCCAATCGCGGCGAAATCGCCTGCCGGGTCATCAAGACCGCTCGCCGCATGGGAATTCAGACGGTTGCGGTCTATTCCGAGGCCGACCGCGATGCCCTCCATGTCGAGATGGCCGACGAGGCCGTGCTGATCGGCCCGCCCGCCGCGGCCGAGAGCTATCTGGTGATCGAGAAGATCGTCGAGGCCTGCCGCAAGACGGGGGCCGAGGCCGTGCATCCCGGCTACGGCTTCCTGTCCGAGCGCGAGGCATTTCCGCGCGCGCTGGAGGCCGCCGGCATCGTCTTCATCGGCCCGAACCCGGGAGCGATCGCCGCGATGGGCGACAAGATCGAATCCAAGAAAGCGGCTGCGAAAGCAAAAGTCTCGACCGTGCCGGGCTATCTCGGCGTCATCGAGGACGACAAGCACGCGGTCAAGATCGCCGACGAGATCGGCTATCCCGTGATGATCAAGGCCTCAGCCGGCGGCGGCGGCAAGGGCATGCGCATTGCCCATTCCAAGAACGAAGTCGCCGAAGGCTTCAACCTCGCCAAGGCGGAGGCGAAAGCCTCGTTCGGCGACGACCGCGTCTTCGTCGAGAAGTTCATCGTCGATCCCCGCCACATCGAGATCCAGGTTCTCGGCGACAAGCACGGCAACGTGATCTATCTCGGCGAGCGCGAATGCTCGATCCAGCGCCGCAACCAGAAGGTCATCGAGGAGGCGCCGTCGCCGCTGCTCGACGAGGCCACCCGCCGCAAGATGGGCGAGCAGGCGGTCGCGCTGGCCAAGGCCGTGAACTACGATTCCGCCGGCACCGTCGAGTTCGTCGCAGGCCAGGACAAGAGCTTCTTTTTCCTGGAGATGAACACGCGCCTCCAGGTCGAGCATCCCGTCACCGAGCTTGTCACCGGCGTCGACCTCGTCGAGCAGATGCTGCGCGTTGCCGCCGGCGAGAAGCTCGCGCTTGCGCAGAAGGACGTCACGCTCAAGGGCTGGGCCGTGGAATCTCGCCTCTACGCCGAAGACCCGTTCCGCAACTTCCTGCCCTCGATCGGTCGTCTGGTGAAATACCGCCCGCCGGCCGAAGTGAGCCAGGACGGCATCACCGTGCGCAACGACACCGGCGTGCAGGAGGGCGGCGAGATCTCGATCCACTACGATCCGATGATCGCAAAACTCGTCACGCACGCGCCGTCGCGCGCGGCCGCGATCGAGGCGCAGGCCACCGCGCTCGACTCGTTCTATGTCGACGGCATCAGGCACAACATCCCGTTCCTGTCGGCGCTGATGCATCATCCGCGCTGGCGCGAGGGCCGGCTTTCGACCGGCTTCATCGCCGAGGAATTCCCCAAGGGCTTTGCCGTGCGCGTGCCCGAAGGCGAGGTCGCGCGTCGCATTGCGGCGGTCGGCGCCGCCATCGACCACGTGCTCGGTGAGCGCAAGCGGCAGATCTCCGGCCAGATGGCCGGCCGCGTCGTGCAGCGCGAGCGCCGCCGCGCGGTCTGGCTCGACCGCCAGGAGATTTTGCTCGAGGTCGCCCGTGAGGGCGATGCCATCGCGATCCGCTTCGTCGATGCCGACGGCAAGGTCGGCAACGCGCATCTGTTGCAGTCGGCGTGGAAGCCGGGCGATCCGGTCTGGCAGGGCACCATCGATGGCCATGTCGTCGCGGTGCAGGCACGGCCGGTTCCCAACGGCATCCGCCTGGCGCATCAGGGCGTCGAGGTGCCGGTCTATGTCTGGACCGAAGCGGAAGCGGCCTCCGCGCGGCTGATGCCCGTGACCACAGCCTCCGACACCGGCAAGAAGCTGCTCTGTCCGATGCCCGGCCTGATCGTCTCGATCGCGGTGACCGAGGGGCAGGAGGTCAAGGCCGGCGAGACGCT
>NZ_AKIY01000149.1 GCF_000282615.1 Bradyrhizobium sp. YR681
GGCGCCCGCCGTCAGCCGCATGGTGCATCTCCTGGAAGAGCGGCTCGGCGTCGCACTGTTCGAGCGCAAGGCCAACAGGCTGGCGCTGACGCAGGCCGGCCGGGCCTATCAGAGCGGGCTGACGCCGATCTTCGATGCGCTGGCAAGCCTGACCGCACAGGTGACCGCGCCTTCCAGCGTGCGCGTGCTCACCATCGGCGTCGGCCATACGTTTGCGATGCGCTGGCTGATCCCGCGGCTGTCGGAGTTTCGCAGCGAGGAGCCGGACATCGAGGTGCGCTTCACCACCGGCGGCGCCGAGGTCCCGTTCGGCGAGGACTGGAGCTGCGGCATCAAGCTCGGCACCGGTGACTGGCCGGGGCTGGTCGCCGAGCCGCTATTCGCGGGCGACCTCACGCCGGTCTGCGTGCCCCGGCTCGCGAGCGGCCTGAAGCGGCCCGCCGACCTCAAGGGGCCCGGCCTGATCCGCGTCACGCATTCGCCGGAGGACTGGCCGATCTGGCTGAAGGCGGCGGGCCTGTCGCGGATCACCGCGCGCGGACCGGAATTCCAGTTCTACGGCCAGGCGCTCCAGGCCGCCGCCGACGGCCTCGGCATCGGCATGGGCATCCGGCCCTATATCGACGACGATCTCGCCGCCGGCCGGCTGGTCGCTCCGTTCGACCTCTCGGTGCCCAAGGGCATGCGCTGGTACCTGCTCTATCGCAGCTTTCAGACCGAGCAGCGCGATTTTGCCGCGTTCCGCCGCTGGATCATGCGCGCGGCCTCCGAGCCTGCGGCCCGGCCGGTGAAACGGACCGGCCGCACAACGGCGCGGAACTGAGAGCCGAGGGGCAAAAAACCCCGGCACTTGTGAACGGCTTCACATCCCGAAATCCGCAAATGTGGTCCCCTGACCCTCCAACAAGGCGCTCGAGCAAAAACACTCGGCCAAGACGTAAAACACACTCTGGGGACTACCAATGACGACCCTTTACGACGGCTTTGACATTGAATCCTTCGAGGCCGGCAAAGGCCTCTGGCACGCCCGCATCCGGCGCGCCGATCTCAGCCTGGTTGCCATCGACGGCGTGCTGTTTCCGGCCATGGAAGTCGGCTTCGCCTGGCCCGACCGCGACGCAGCGATCCGCGATGCCAAGCACCACATCGATCGCTTCCGCCGGCGGGCCGACGACAGCGACGACGAATAGACGGACTTTCGAGACGGGCGGCGCAACACAGGGGGAACCGGTCATGTCAGTTATCGAATTCGAAAACACATCGCGGCCTCGGATCTATACACGCACCGTCCTGTCGAACTGTCCGGAATGCGACGGCGATCTCACGGTGCTCCGGGTGATCGGCGGCCGCGCCGGGTGCGAGTACTGGACCATGCGCTGCACCGATTGCGGCGGCATCCATCTCGACATTCTCAAGCCGTACGCGGCGAGCGAGGACGACGACGGACCGCTGCCGGCGGCGTGAGGCAGCGCGGGGCGTGCAGGAGGCATGACGGTGATCAAGGCTCTGCTGCTCGACCTCGGAGACACGCTCTACGACACCGCCGCCAAGAAGCCGTTCCCCGGGGTCGAGGACGCCCTCGCCAGGCTCAAAGCCCTGAAAGCAGCGAACCGCAAACCGCTGGTCATGTGCCTGGCCTCCGACTACACGATGCCGGAACCAAGGACCCCGGAGGCCATCGCGGCAGCATTCGTCGAATATCTGGGGGTGCTGGACGGGACCCATCTGCGGCGCTTCTTCGAGCCGGTCGACGAACGCGTGACGCTGTCGACCCATGCCGGGGTGAGGAAGCCCGCGGCCAAGGCCTTCAGGACCGCGCTCAAGCGCGCCGGGATCCGCGCCACCCTGCGTGACACGCTCTTCATCACGGAGAACGCCGAACATATCAGGGTGTGCCGCGACGAGCTTCACATGAAGACCTTGCAATTTGGCCTCGATTTCACCTCCTGGTCTGACGCACCGAAGCTGATCTTGCAAAAGATCCGGGCGGCCGGCCGCTAGCGGCCGAACGCGCCGCCCACGGCGGGATCCTCCCCTGCTGCCAACCTGCTGTCAGCAGCCTGAGCACAGACGGGCATTCGCCCTTTTCTGAGCGGCGGACTCGTCCCATATTCGCCTCATGGCGAAGAAACCTGCTCCCCCAAAATCCCCGAAAATCAAAGCCCCGAACTCGAAGGCGCACCGCCCTGACGTGCAGCCGATCGGGCCGGCGCTGGCCGAGCTGCTCAATCCCGCGATCAACCGTGGCGATGCCGGGCTTGGATCGGGCACCGGCCTGCAGCCGCCGCCGGACAATTCGCGCGACCGCCGGGCTGGCGGCGAGGCCGCCGCGCATCGGGCGCGGGCGTCGACGCCGAAAGAGTTTCCGCAGGATAATGCCAAGCCGATGCCGCTGCGGCCCAACCCGCAGCCGCCGGGGGCCCGCGCGTCCACCGAAGGCCTCGACGAGGCGCCGCAAGCCAATTACGGCACCGCCGCCACGATCCCGACGCTCGATCCGGAACTGGCGCGGCAGCTCGGTTTTCCCACGGAGGAGGACGACGCCGAGGCGCTGGCGCGTCCGCCGCGCAACAAGATGGAGGCGCTCGGCGTCAAGGCAACCGCCGATGCACTGGAATCGTTGATCCGCGAGGGCCGTCCGGAGTTCCGCAAGGATGACGGCTCCACCAAGGTGTGGACGCCGCACCGGCCGCCGCGCCCGGAGAAGTCCGAAGGCGGCGTGCGCTTCGAGATCAAGTCGGCCTACGAGCCGCGCGGCGACCAGCCGACCGCGATCGCCGAGCTGGTCGAGGGCATCAACCGCAACGACCGCAGCCAGGTGCTGCTCGGCGTCACCGGCTCCGGCAAGACCTACACCATGGCCAAGGTGATCGAGGCAACGCAGCGCCCGGCCATCATCCTGGCGCCGAACAAGACGCTCGCCGCCCAGCTCTATGGCGAGTTCAAGAGCTTCTTCCCGGATAACGCCGTCGAATATTTCGTCTCGTATTACGATTACTACCAGCCGGAAGCCTACGTTCCGCGCACCGATACCTACATCGAGAAGGACTCCTCGATCAACGAGCAGATCGACCGCATGCGGCACTCGGCAACCCGCGCCCTGCTCGAACGCGACGACGTCATCATCGTCGCCTCGGTGTCCTGCATCTACGGTATCGGCTCGGTCGAGACCTACACCGCGATGACGTTTGCGCTGAAGAAGGGCGAGCGCATCGACCAGCGCCAGCTGATCGCCGACCTCGTCGCGCTCCAGTACAAGCGCACCCAGGCCGATTTTACCCGCGGCACGTTTCGTGTCCGCGGCGACGTCATCGACATCTTCCCGGCGCACTATGAAGACCGCGCCTGGCGCGTGAACCTGTTCGGCGACACCATCGAGACCATCGAGGAATTCGACCCGCTCACCGGCCACAAGCAGGACGAGCTCGAATTCATCAAGATGTACGCCAATTCGCACTATGTGACGCCGCGCCCGACGCTGGTGCAGGCGATCAAGTCGATCAAATCCGAACTGAAGATGCGGCTCGACCAGCTCAACAACCAGGGACGCCTGCTGGAGGCGCAGCGGCTGGAGCAGCGCACCACCTTCGACCTCGAGATGATGGAGGCGACCGGGAGCTGCGCCGGCATCGAGAACTATTCGCGCTATCTCACCGGACGCCTCCCCGGCGAGCCGCCACCGACCCTGTTCGAATACGTCCCCGACAACGCGCTGGTGTTCGCCGACGAGAGCCACGTCACCGTCCCCCAGATTGGCGCCATGTTCAAAGGCGACTTCCGCCGCAAGGCGACGCTGGCCGAATACGGTTTCCGCCTGCCCTCCTGCATGGACAACCGCCCCTTGCGCTTCGAGGAGTGGGACATGATGCGGCCGCAGACGGTCGCGGTGTCGGCCACGCCGAGCGGCTGGGAGCTGAACGAGAGCGGTGGCGTGTTCGTCGAGCAGGTCATTCGCCCGACCGGGCTGATCGATCCGCCCGTCAACATCCGCCCCGCCCGCACGCAAGTTGACGATCTCGTCGGCGAGGTGCGTGCCACCGCGCAGGCCGGCTATCGCTCGCTGATCACGGTGCTGACGAAGCGCATGGCGGAGGATCTCACCGAATATCTGCATGAGCAGGGCATTCGCGTCCGCTACATGCACAGCGATATCGACACCATCGAGCGCATCGAGATCATCCGCGACCTCCGTCTCGGCGCCTTCGACGCGCTGGTCGGCATCAACCTCTTGCGCGAAGGCCTCGACATTCCCGAATGCGCCCTGGTCGCGATCCTCGACGCCGACAAGGAAGGTTTTCTGCGCAGCGAGACCTCGCTGATCCAGACCATCGGCCGCGCCGCGCGCAACGTCGACGGCAAGGTGATCCTCTATGCCGACCAGATGACGGGGTCGATGGAGCGCGCCATCGCCGAGACCAACCGCCGCCGCGAGAAACAGGTCGAGTACAACACCGCCAACGGCATCACGCCGGAGAGCGTGAAGAAGCAGATCGGCGACATCCTCAACTCCGTCTACGAGCGCGACCACGTGCTGGTCGAAATCGGCGGCCACGACATGACCGACGACGTCATCTCGATCGGCCACAATTTCGAAGCCGTGCTCGTCGATCTCGAAACAAGGATGCGCGAGGCCGCCGCCGACCTGAACTTCGAGGAAGCCGCGCGCCTGCGCGACGAGGTCAAGCGCCTGCGCGCGACCGAGCTCGCGGTGGTCGACGATCCCACCGCCAAACAGCGCACCGTGCAGGGCAAGGCCGGCGCCTATGCCGGCACCAAGAAGTACGGCGACGCCGCCAATCTGCCCGTCAGCGCCATGAAGAAGAAGACCGTAAGCTCCGCACTGAAGGCGAGCGGCGGCGGCAGCGGCTCGAAGGTCCACAAGCC
>NZ_AKIY01000150.1 GCF_000282615.1 Bradyrhizobium sp. YR681
GGCGGGGAGCCTCGCCGAGATCTCGTCGGTCAGCGCCAGCAGGTCGGCGGTGCCGCCCTTGCGCACCGCGATCGAGGTGACCACGGGCACGCCGAGCTCCTTGGCGAGCCGCTCGACGTCGACAGTGATGCCGCGGCGCGTGGCGATGTCGAACATATTGAGGACGAGGACCATCGGCCGGCCGGTGCGCTTGAGCTCCAGCAGCAGGCGGATGGTCAGGCGCAGATTGGTGGAGTCGGCGACGCACAGCACGAGGTCGGGCACGGTCTCGCCGGTGGCCTTGCCGAGCACGAAGTCGCGGGTGATCTCCTCGTCCGGGCTGCGGCCGCGCAGCGAATAGGTGCCGGGCAGGTCCACCACCGAGACCTGGCGCCCTTGCGGGGTGACGAAGAAGCCTTCCTTGCGCTCGACGGTGACGCCCGGATAGTTCGCGACCTTCTGCCGGCTGCCTGTCAGGGCATTGAACAGCGAGGTCTTGCCGCTGTTGGGCGTGCCGACCAGGGCGAGATGCAGCAGGGGTAATTCCATGGAATCAATGATCCGGTCGCTCAGGCGACGATGATGGCCATGGCTTCGCGGCGGCGCACCGCGATCGTGATGTTGTCGACCCGCACGGCGATGGGGTCGCGCCCGACCAGCCCCTCGTGCAGGACCTCGACCCGGGCCCCCTCGACGAAGCCGAGCTCGATCAGCCGGCTCTCGAGCTCGATGTCCGAGAGCGCCGAGCCGGTGTCCTTGGTCGTGAGGTGCTGGATGACGCCGGTGTAGCCGCGCAGGGCCAGACCCAGCGGCATGTGCGGGCGCGTATGTGGGGTGTCGGTCATGCCCTGTATTTTCAACGCAGGGCATTGAGGTCAAGCGCACTTGCCCACGGAAGCTGCACCTTAGAGTGATTTTAAAGTGCAGATGCCGAAAGCGTGAGGACGGCGCCCCTGGCGGCTACTGGGCCGGGACCTTGTCCGGCTGGATGGCGGCCATGGCGCGGCTCTTGAAGTAGTCGAGCACGAACAGGCGGATCGCCGAGGACAGATTGCCCTGCTGGCGGGCGCCGTCGATTTCGCCGACGAGCTCGGACAGCGTCATGTTGCGCAGGCCCGAGATCTCCTTCATGCCGTTCCAGAACGCCTCTTCCAGGCTGACGCTGGTCTTGTGGCCGGCGACCACGATCGATCGCTTCACGACGGGCGATTTCATGACTGATCCTCGTGATCGATCTGATGCTGGTCCAGATGCGCCTTCGCCTTGTCCGCGCGCGTCTCCTCCACCGACCGTTCCGCCTTGGTGCGGCCGAACTTCGTCCGGTTGGCGTCCGCCTGCTTCGCCGAGGCTTCCCGCTCGGCGCGCTTCCTGAAACGATTCAGGTTGATGACGTTCCCCATGCCGCGTCTCCATCATCCGATCCTCATCAGGCAGGATGAAACATTCAGAAACAGGGCGCCGCGTCGCACCCCACAAGACTTGATCGTCATTCGCTCGTCCTCGTCAATCGGCCGCTTGGGCCATCAAACGATGAATTTCGCCCCGTCAAGGGCAGAAGGGCTGCGTAACACACCGCCCCGCCGCAACATTGACGGTAATCAAATCCCGCTGCCAAAGCCGCATATTTCTGAGGGTCGAGCGTCCGTATCATTACGGATGACTATCGGAATTCGGAATTTTATCCCGGGCTGGTCATCTTCTCGGGCCGGACCAGGCGGTCGAACTCATCCGCCGAGACGAAGCCGAGCCGCAGCGCCTCCTCCTTCAGCGTGGTGCCGTTGGCATGCGCCGTCTTCGCCACCTTGGCGGCGTTGTCGTAGCCGATCTTCGGGGCGAGCGCCGTCACCAGCATCAGCGAGCGCTGCATCAGCTCCTTGATGCGCTTTTCGTCGGCACGGATGCCGCTGACGCAATGTTCGGTGAAGGAGCGCGCGGCGTCCGCCATCAGGCGGATCGAGTGCAGCATGTTGTAGGCGAGCACGGGCTTGTAGACGTTGAGCTCGAAATGGCCCTGGCTGCCGGCGACCGTGATGGCGGTGTGATTGCCGAACACCTGGCAGCACACCATGGTCATCGCCTCGCACTGCGTCGGATTGACCTTGCCCGGCATGATCGAGGAGCCCGGCTCGTTCTCCGGCAGGACCAGCTCGCCCAGGCCCGAGCGAGGGCCCGATCCGAGCAGGCGGATGTCGTTGGCGATCTTGAACAGGCCTGTCGCGACCGAATTGATGGCGCCGTGCGCCAGAACATAGGCGTCGTTCGAGGCCAGCGCCTCGAATTTGTTGGCGGCGCTGGTGAAGGGGAGCTTCGTGATCCCGACCACGTGCCTTGCGAACAGCTTTGCGAAGCGGGGCTTCGAGTTGAGGCCGGTGCCGACGGCGGTGCCGCCCTGCGCCAGCGGATAGAGATCCTTCACCGCGACCTTGAGCCGCGCGATGCCGCTTTCAACCTGTGCGGCATAGCCGGAAAATTCCTGGCCGAGCGTCAGCGGCGTCGCATCCTGGGTGTGGGTGCGGCCGATCTTGACGATCCTGGCAAAGTCCTTCTCCTTCTTGCGCAGCGCGCGGAGCAGCTCGCCCAGGGCCGGGACGAGATCGGCATTGATGCGGCTGGCGGCCGCGATGTGCATCGCGGTGGGAAACGAGTCGTTCGACGACTGGCTCATGTTGACGTGGTCGTTGGGATGCACCGGCTTCTTGGCGCCGAGCTCGCCGCCGAGCAGCTCATTGGCGCGGTTGGCGATCACCTCGTTGAGGTTCATGTTGCTCTGGGTGCCGGAGCCGGTCTGCCACACCACCAGCGGGAAATGGTCGTCCAGCTTGCCCTCGATCACCTCACGCGCGGCGCGGATGATGGCATTGGCGCGGCGCTGGTCGAGCAGGCCGAGCTCGAGGTTGGACTGCGCCGCTGCGAGCTTGACGATGCCGAGCGCGTGCACGAGCGAGATCGGCATGCGGTCGATGCCGATGCGAAAATTCTGGCGCGAGCGCTCGGTCTGCGCCCCCCAATAGCGATCGGCGGGGACCTCGATGGGACCAAAGCTGTCGGTCTCGGTGCGGGTGGAGGGGGGCGAGGTCTTTGAGCGGGCAGCTTTGGCCATGAGCACATCCATTCTGCCGCGCGAAATGCCGCCCGGCCTCTTCATGCGCTCTTCTATATAGGCAGTTTGGCCGGGCGCGACGGGCCCGGGGCCCAACCTAGATCATTTCTTGCGGAAACGATCGAGCCGAACGACCTCGGCGCCGCCCTGGCTTGGCGGGGTCGGCTCTTCTGCGGTCTCCGCCTTCTCCGCGGCGGGCGCGGGCACGGACAGGGCCGACGGGGCAGGGGCCGCCGGCAGGGTCTCCGGCGCGACCTCGGCGACATCGGAGGTGTCGAACTGGAGGCCGAATTTCACGGACGGATCGAGGAAGCTCTTGATGGCGCTGAACGGCACGATCAGCCGCTCCGGAATGCCGCCGAACGACAGGCCGACCTCGAAACGGTCCTCGAGCACGGTCAGGTCCCAGAACTGGTGCTGGAGGATGATCGTCATCTCTTCGGGATATTGCGCCAGCAGCCGCGGCGACAGTTTCACGCCCTCGGCCTTCGACACGAAGGTGATGAAGAAATGGTGCTCGCCCGGCAGGCCATGGGCCGCGGCGTCGGTCAGTACCTTCCGCAGCACGCCGCGCAGCGCGTCGCGGGCCAGCACATCGTATCGGATATGATCGGTCGCCATGGTGTCCTGTTGCATTCCAGGAGTTGGGCCCTGCCGGCCCGACTCGCCAAGCCGCAATAATATCGCGCCTGACGGGTCAGCAGGAGTCCCCGCCGGGGAAGAAATGAAATGGTAGTGGAGGCTTCTGTTGCCAGGTGCCTCCGAACCCCGCCTAACGGAGCTTAACCCGTTAGGACTTTAAGATGGTCTTTCAAACTGCGTTACGCAGCCTGAGCAACCGGAGCAAAGTTGTCGTTGGCAACTATTGCAGTAGCCCGATAACGGCGGAACAATACCGGGAAAAAGCACGCCCTTTACGCCCTCGTCGATCCTATTTCGCCCCCGCCAAAACCCGCTTCCGGGCGTGCCCGCAGGTGGGCTTTGGTGGAGGCGCCGGGTACCGCCCCCGGGTCCGAATGGTTTATTGCGACGACCATTTATTTCCATAGCCGGCGAACCGGCACCCCCAATATAGGGGGCAAAGGTTTAGAAAGACAGGGGTTTGGCACGACCAGGCGAGGTTCCCTTTGGATAGGTTCCGGGCCGCCACGAGTCCGACCTTGGCCGCGCCGCGGCCCTCGTTCTAAGCTCCTGACATGTCCGAGGATTCACCGCCGGCCGCCCAAGAGCCGGACATCACTGCCGTGCATACTCCTCCGCCGAGCCTCGCCGAGCTATTCGTGGCCTTCGCCCGGATGTCGCTGGCCGGTTTCGGCGGGGTTCTGGTGTTCGCCCGGCGGGCGATCGTCGACCGGCACCGCTGGATGACGGCGGACGAGTTCAACGAGACTTTTGCGCTCTGCCACTTCCTGCCCGGGCCCAACATCGTCAATCTGTCGATGGTGTTCGGGTCGCGTCTGCGCGGGATTGCCGGCGGCGTAGCCGCCTTTACCGGGCTGCTGCTGCCGCCGACGCTGATCATGACCGTGCTTGCGATCATCTATGCCCGCTTCGGCGACGTCGAGGTGCTGCGGCGAATTCTCGCGGGCATCTCATGCGCCGCGGTCGGCCTTCTGATTGCGGTGGTCTTCCGCATGATGACGCCGCTCTTGAAACGGATGGAGGCCTCGGCGCTCATCCTGATGGTCAGTGTCTTCCTCGCCATCGGCGTGCTGCGGCTGGCG
>NZ_AKIY01000151.1 GCF_000282615.1 Bradyrhizobium sp. YR681
CCCCCAGCCGGTCGCGCAAGGCGCGCGACGGCACCCAGAACGACGCGACTTCCAGGGTCGGACCGCGATCGTGCAGCAGCGTCACCTCGCGGTCACTGTCGACGATGCCGACCTGGCCGCGCGACAGGCTGACCTCGCGGCCATCCTGGAGCATGCGGCAGCGCCCGGCGAGCTTGAAGTTGAGATAGAAGCAGCTGTCACGCGAGGCGGCGATATCGGCACGCGACCGATTGACGGTGTGCTCGGGAAACATCACCCGGTTGATCGCGCCGGCGCCCAGCCCGATCGTCTCCACCTTGGCCGGGAAGCGCGACGTCGTCGCCGATTCCGGCGTCAGGTTCATGAATGCCTGGCAGATCGCTTCGCGGTAATAGGAAAACTGCTCGTCCGGCCGCGTCGCCGCGGTGTTCCAGACGACGTGCCGCGGCCGGCTTGGGGGATTGACCAGCTCCATCAGTTCGCTCCGAGACCAATCCGGTTCAGCGCCAGACAAGCGCGTGCATCCCGGCCGGTTCAATATGGCGGCAACAACGACAAAGACCGACGTTCAGTCGGCAAGGCCGTCGCCCTGCCGATCTAACCAGCCTTCCGAGGGAGCTACAATATGTCGACCTACGTTCTCGTTCACGGCGCCTGGCACACCGGTGCCGAGCTCGAGCCGGTCGCAGCGCCGATCCGGGCCGCCGGCCATCAGGTCCACCTCCCGACCATCAAGGGCAACCGCCCGGGCGATGCCAAGACGACGGGGCTGAAGGAAGCGATCCAGTCAATCGCCGACTACCTCGCCGAGACCAATCTGACGGACGTGATCCTGCTCGGTCACTCCTATGGCGGCATGATCATCACCGGCGTTGCCGACCTCGTCCCCGAGCGCATTCGCCGCCTCGTCTACTGGAACGCCTTCGTTCCCAACAATGGCGAGTCGCTCAACGACATGGTGCCGCCGCAGTATATCGGGCTGTTCGACATGATCGCGGCCGAGCGCGGCGACGGCTCGGTGGTGCTCCCCTTCCCGATCTGGCGCGAGGCCTTCATCAACGACGCCGATCTCGAACTGGCGCAGCGCGCCTATGACATCCTCAATCCGCATCCGCTGAAGACCTTCAGCGACAAGATCGCGCTGAAGACCAATCCGGCCGAGATGCCGCTGGCAAAGTCCTATATCAACTGCACCGAGGACACCGCGCTGCCGCACGGCTATCCCTGGCATCCGCGGCTGTCGGAGAAGCTCGGCTTGTTCCGCCTCGTGCAGGTGCCGGGGAGCCACGAACTGTGCTTCTCCGACCCGGCGCGCCTCGCCAGCGCGATCATGGAAGCAGGACGCGACTGACGGCGTCCACGCCGCTGATCTCGCGTGCCGTAAGGCGCTACCTCATCCGCTTGTCGGCCGCGACGAAGTCGATGAAGGTCCGCACCTTCGCGGAGAGATATTTGCGACTCGGATAGACCGCGAACAGGCGACCTTCGAACAGGACGTCGTCGGGCAGAATGTGCACGAGACGGCCGGCGGCGATGTCGTCAGCCACCAGCCATTTCGGCAGGAAGGCGAAGCCCATGCCTTCCAGCGCGGCCATGTGCAGCAGTGTCTCGTTGCCGCTGCGCAGGACCGGGTTGAGCTTGACGGTCTCGACCGTGCCGTTCCTGTTCAGGGAGAAGCTCTCGCCCGGATAGAGCGCATAATGCAGCAGGGCCTGGCCGGCGAGATCGGCGAACGTCGTCGGGCGTCCGGCGCGATCGAGATAAGCGGGCGCGCCGACCATATGGAACGCAACCTTGGTGATGGGACGCGCAATCAGCGCCTCGTCGGGCGCGCCGGTCGCGCGCAAGGCGAGGTCGAAACCCTCCTCGACCAGATTGACCATCCGTCCGCTGAGATCGACATCCAGGCACACCTCCGGATAGCGGGCCTGGTAACCCGCCAGCACGCCCGCGAACATCGTGTTCGCCATCCACACCGGCGCGGTCAGCCGCAGCGTGCCGCGCGGAACGACAGTCGCGTTGCTGACGGCGGCCTCGACCTCGTCGAGCGCGTCCAGCATCTGCCGCGCCTGCTCGAAATAGAGCGCACCGCTCTCGCTCAGGCTGACGCGCCGGCTGGTGCGGTTGAGCAGCCGCGTGCCCAGCCGCTTCTCGAGCTGCATCACATGCTTGCTCGCCATGGCGGGCGAGAGGCGCAGGCGTTCGGCTGCGGCCGCAAAGCTCTTCAGCTCCGCGACCAGGCAAAACACCCGCATGCTGACCAGGGAATCCATGAGATCATCAACACCAGGGAAATGAACCTATCCCGGAACACATAATGATCAAAAATGGAGAAACCATCAAATGGTGGCAACCCTCACTGTTGGAGAACCACCATGT
Organism: Bradyrhizobium sp. YR681; assembly: GCF_000282615.1. Taxonomy (GTDB): domain Bacteria; phylum Pseudomonadota; class Alphaproteobacteria; order Rhizobiales; family Xanthobacteraceae; genus Bradyrhizobium. The sequence goes on from NZ_AKIY01000151.1 coordinate 2,359, forward strand.
CCACCACCACCTTCGAGACCGCCACCCCGGGCCGGGCCCTTCGCATTGGCCTCTGGGCCGCACAGGGCCTGCTTTTCTTCGTTTTCGCCTCGTCCGGGCTGGTCAAGCTGCTCACGCCGATTCCCCAGCTTGCGGCGATGATGCCCTGGGCCGGCCAGTATTCGGAAGCGTTCGTGCGCGCTATCGGCCTGGTCGATCTCGCCGGCGGGATCGGAATCCTGCTGCCGGCCCTGACGCGGATCCTGCCGCGGCTGACGGTGCTGGCCGCGCTGGGCTGCTCGGTGTTGCAGGTGTTTGCGCTCACCTTCCACCTCTCGCGCGGCGAGGCCGAGGTCACGCCGCTCAATGTCGTGCTGCTCGCGCTCAGCCTGTTCGTGCTGTGGGGACGGAGCCGCAAGGCGCCGATCGCGCCGCGCCAGTTCTGAGCGCCAGCCGCCATGATCTCAGCTAGCGGATGGTCCCGCAGAGGCCTGCTCGCAGGCGCGTCGATCCTCACGGCCGGCGGCACCGCCGCGGCCAGGGAGGACCGTCTCGCAGACGGCGTCGTCATCCTGGTCGACAGCAACGAGCCGTATGTGATGGGGCACGCGATCAGCTACTCGGCCAACCTCTCCAGGCACTTTGCCGACAGGGGCGCGAGATTGCTGATCGAGGTCGTGGCCAACGGCAAGGGCATCGACGTCTTCCGGGCGGACAAGACCCCGCTCCTCGATCCGCTCACGACGCTGCGGCAGTCCCTGCCCAATCTCAGCTACAGCATGTGCGCATCGTCGAAGGCGATCGCCGAAGCCAAGGAGCAGGTCTCGATCCCGCTGATTGCGGGCGCAAGCCTTGTCCCCTTCGGCATCGGCCGCGTCGTCGATCTGCAACTCAAGGGTTTTGCCTATATCCATGCGTGAGAAATCCCAGGCTCCCGGCACGGCGTTGTCGCGACGATCGATCCTGATGGCCGCGCCGGCCTGGCTTGCTGTCTCGCGCACGGCCCGTGCGCAGGACAGCGCCTGGCCGCCGGTGTTCGAGGCCGGCCGCAACCAGTTCACGGTGGTTCGGCCGCGCGCGGCGATGCCAGCGCTGCGACTTCAGGACCTGCACGGCCGGGACGTCGTCGTGACGGCGAAGCCGGGCCGCATCACCCTCGTCAATTTCTGGGCAACCTGGTGCGCGGCATGCCGGCTCGATCTGCCGACGCTCGCAAGCCTCGCCGGATCGCACCCCGACCGGGTCGACATCGTCGCGATCTGCACGGACACGAAGGATCTGCGCAAGATCCGCACCTTCCTCGGCGGCCTCGCCGTGCAGAACCTCGCCTGCCATGTCGATGCCTATGGCGCCGCGGCCGAAGCATCCGGCGCGATGTTCGGCCTCGTCGGCATGCCCATCACCTATCTCGTCGGAACGAGCGGCCGCGTCGAAGGCTATATCGCCGGCGCGCCCGAGTGGCTCTCACCCGCGGGCGCGCAGCTCCTGCAATTCTATCGCGCGCAGAGCTAGCGCTGCGTCAATTCGGATGCCACCAGCGGCCGCCGATGACGACGCCCTCGGAGACAATCTTACGGTCGCCGATCAGGTGCTCGCCGACGACGTCTTCATAGTCGAACTGGCCTTGCTTGACAGAGATCAGCGTAGCGTCGCCGACGCAGCCGGGCTTGAGGCTGCCGAGCTCGGGACGGCGCAGCGCCATCGCCGCGTTCACCGTCGAGGCCCCGACCACGTCCGAGAGCTCCATGCCCATGCACAAAAACTTCGACATGGTCGTGACCTGGTCGAAGGCCGGGCCGTCGATGCAGAGCTGGTGGATGTCGGAGGAGATCGTGTCCGGATAGAAGCCGTTGGCGAGCATGGCGCGCGCGGTCTTGAACGCGAACGAGCCCTTGCCGTGGCCGATGTCGAACAGCACGCCGCGCTCGCGCGCATCCAGCACCGCCTTCTTCACCGTGCCCTGCGCGGTTGCCGGCGTGTTCGGGAAGGGACGGAAAGCATGGGTGAGGATGTCGCCGGGACGCAGGCGCGCCAGCACCTCCTCATAGCTCGGCGGCGGATGGTCGATATGCGCCATCAGGGGCATGCCGACCTCGTTGGCGACCTCGAGCGCGATGTCGAGCGGCACGACCCCTGAAGTGCCCGAGGAGTGCAGGCCGACGCGCACCTTGATGCCGACGATGAGATCGCGATTGGCATCAGCCACCCTGGCCGCCTCGATCGGATTCATCAGCCGCAGTTCCTCGCTCTCGCCGACCATGATCCGGTGCGAGAAGCCGAAGATACCGGCATGCGAAACGTGCAGATAAGCGAGGATGCGGACCTGGCTCGGCTCGATCACATGCTTGCGGAAGCCGGCAAAGTTGCCGGGACCCGCGCTGCCCGTATCGACCGCCGTGGTGACGCCGGAGAGACGGCAGAATTCCTCGGCATCGATGCCGAGCGAGGTGCCGCCCCAATAGACATGGGTGTGCAGATCGATCAGCCCCGGCGTCACGATATAGCGCGACACGTCGCGCACATCGGTGCCCGGATCGGCCTTGAGCCCGCTGCCAACAGCTGCGACCTTGCCGCCGGCAAAGGCGACATCCGTCACGGCGTCAAGCTTCTGGGACGGGTCGACCACACGGCCGCCGCGCAGGATCAAGTCAAAAGGCATCATCATCTCCGACAACGTGGCACTCAACTGGTGAACGTCAGTCGGGCCGATGGCTCATTGCCTATATCAGCGCATCCCCCGGCGAGGCAAACAGCCCGCGCGATGACGTCGCTTGATCGGCTTTCCCGGGGCAGCCGTGCCTGCGCCGCAGGCGGGGATGAACCGGCCCGGGCGCGCGATCACGCCCCCCGGGGCGTCACGCTGATGGTTGCGTTCCGTGCGGAGAGCAATCATAGTGACGCTTGTTTCTTTCGCCAATTGCTCATTTTTTGCACGACGTGTGCCGCATTTCGCCGGGATCGGCCTCGGAGCGCATCACGCCAAATCGGTGATCTCAACAAGTCACGTCTCTGAACGAGTCACTGGTCTGAACAAGTCGCTGGTTTGAAATGGGGTGCCTGTCACCATGACGAAGATTTCGAATATCCTGTCGTTGCCGTTGTTTTCAATTGCACTGGTCTGGCTTGCTTCGACGGGCGTGTCCCGGGCCGACGATGCTTCCTGCGATGCCGTTGCCGGGCTGCTCAGCGCCATCACCGCCGAGCAGGAACTCTTCTACTGGAGTCCCGACAGAGCATGGAAGGCGGTGCCGGCCGACGGTCTCTCCCTGACGACCTCCGAAGCCAGGTTGATCTATGTCACGAGGGAGCTCTTCTCCAACGAGCCGAGATCGGGCGCGATCGTCGTCAAGACGGGCCGGACCATTGCGAGCGGCGCGATTGATCCGGACCCGATCCGCAAGCGGATCAGCCTCAATCGCCTGAGGCAGGAGGAGTTCGAAAAGTGCCAGAGGCCGCGCGACCTGTCGTCGTTCCAGGGCTCGGTCTCGGCGCGCGAATATGACTGGCACCACGATTATGGCTATGACGCGAGCGACAACAACGACGGTTACCGCCTGACCCAATTCCACACCGGATATTCCGGCCGGCGCGACCGGTGCAAGGAGACCGACAACACCACGTTCGATGCGCCTCTGCGCTGGGATTGGCGCAGCAACAGGTCCCAGTTTTCCTTCGACCCGAGCGTCGTCCGGGGCGGATTCAACAGCCAGATCATGGCCGGGCTGCATTTCAGCGGTGCCGCCGCGGTGGGATCGGTCGGGCTGGCCGACCAGCGGGTCGAAATCATCAAATACCGCACAAATGCCCAGAACGTGGCCTGCATTCCCGTCAGGATAAAGCTGACCGGCGCGAACTTCTTCATTCGTATCAACGACTTGGAAGGAGCCCCGGGCGGCGGCCGCCTGATCCGCGCGGACGAACTTTCGCGCCAGTTGAGGCGTTAATCCGTCCTTAGCCATGCTTGCCTAGAATTCTCGCCGGCGTGGTGTACGGTGTGGCCGAGGATCGCGATGACAGCAAACGGAATGGCAATGACATCGGCGAGCCATCGCGGCTCCGAGGAAAGCCATCACACGCGTGGCCGTCCGTCCCCCGTTTCCGCGATCTTCAACATAGGATTGCTGCTCGCGGGTTCCGTCGCCTTCGTCCTCGCCAAGTCCATCACCACGCACGGCCGGGTCCATATCGACGACGTCGAGTATTTGCTCGTCGGCCTCATGCCCCCCGTGCTGCTTTATGGTCTGTCCCTCGCGGCCGATCGGCTCATCATCGCTGGCAAGGATTCCATTGCACGAAGGCTCCTTGCGACATGGCTGCTCGCGCTTGCCGCGTTCTGCCTCAGCAAGGAGCTTCATGTCTATGAAGCCTTGAGGAGCGTGATTGAAGCGGCCGCCGGGATCGGGCGCGACGGAGCCGAGTTCGCCATGGCGTTCCTGCTCGCCAGCCTCGCCTCGATGGCAACGATGACCGGTTTCGTGGTGAGGGTGACAGAGAAGCGCAACGCCATCACGGTCAGCCTGGCGGCGCTCGTCGCGATCAGCGCGATGATGCACCTGCTGCTTTTGCCGCGCTGAGCTTCAAATAGTTCCGCCAGATCTTGTCCTGGGTCGGGAAGCCATTGGCTCCCGCGAGCGTCAGTTCCTTGATCATCAGCGCAGCACTGCGGAAACCGAGATCACGATAGGCCTCGAACTGCGTCGGATCGAAGAACTGATCCAGCGTGGTCTGATGCGGGAAATCCGGGTTGCCCGCGCGGTATCCCGAGGTCGTGAAATCGAGATCCCGGATCAACGTCGCCTTCAGATAGATGACGATGCTCGGCGGCGATCCGTCTTCGTACTCGACGCGTCCCACGACGTAGGGCGCCTGCGCGAAATGCGCCCCGGCAGGATAACCCACGGCCTTGTCGACCGGCACGAGACGATCGACGCCGAGGCCGTCAGGGAACGTCAAGGTCGCCTTGAAATCCTCCCTGATGCGGACCGCTGCCGATACCAGCGCCGGCAGCGCGATGGTCGCGTCGGCTTCGCCGTCGATCAGGATGATGACGCCGAGCTTGCGCCGCACCAGTTCATAGAGCCCGAGATTCTCGAAGTTTCCACCATCCGAAATCTCGATGAAGGCACTCGTCCTCGCGTGACCGAAGCCGAACAGGCCGGCCGTCAGTGTCGGACTCCAATAGACCGGCGTGCGCCGCCGCTTGCCCTTGCGCCCGGGATTGCCGACCCATATTCCGAGCCGCATGTTGAGGATGGTCATCACTGCGGAAACGAGGCGGTCGCGCGTCAGGCCGGTGCCAATATAGCCGGCGTTCGAATTGACCGCCGCGCCGGATGCCGCCATGGCCGTCGCGAGCGTGAGCGGACCGTAGCGCTTTGAATAGGACTCCGCGTCTTCCCAGCCCGTGGAGCGCGAACCGACGTAGAACGGGGACATGATGAAATTCTCACCGCCCCTGTTGACGATCTTCGGGTCCTTGTCTCTGACGATACGCCCGAACGTATTGATGATGGGATAGGGGACGGGGCCCGCGGTATGGGTCGCTTTGGAAAAGGAAGACCCGAGATCGAAGACGTTGAGGCTATCGGCCACAGGCGAATAGGTGGACCAGCCCTCGGCGACCGCAACCGGTGACGGCATGAAGGCTTCCATGAGCCGATCACGATAAAAGCGATGCAGGCCGACCTGGTTGACGTTGGCAAGAAAGCAGAGAAGAAGTGCGATCGGTATCGAAAGCACCGCGCCGTAACCGATCGCGGTCTTGGACATTTCGACGATTGGTTCCCGACTCCCCAGGACGTCGAACACGAAGACGGCTCCCATGTAGGTGACCGTCAGCGTGCCGTAAAGAAAAATACCCGCGCCGATGGGCGGAAAGACGCGGCCCGCTATTCCCTCATCGACTTTCCTGGCAAGAGAGAAATATCCATAGAGCGCGGAGGCCGCGCCGCTGAGGATCGAGAACAGCGCAGCAAATGCGACCGTAGGTCCACCGGCCGCGCTGACGGCGAGACTTGCCGCTTTTTCACCGGAAGCTTCGGTCGGCTGCGCGCAATTATTCCCCGTGTTCGCAGAACAATTTACGGCCTGAGCCAGCTTGGCCGCCGTCGATGCCGGCGTTGCGCTTTCGCCCGCCTTGCGGACGGCCCAGTACGGCAAGACGGGTAGCGAGCCGATGACCAGGACGACGACGCCGACCTTGAATGTGAGACCAAACCATTGCTCGAGCGTCCGCCGCCACCAATAACTGCCGCTCATGCGGCGCACCCTGGCGAACTGATCGAAACAGAACCTGATCACGAGAAACAAGCCGAGCAGCACCGACAGGACGACGAAGGGAGCTGTCGTGATGCTGATAAGATGCCGGTACATCACGGGCGGCGCGAACATCAGGGCCAGGCCGATCAGAGCAAGGGCGACGCTCTTGAGGCTCGGCCGGCTGGTCGAACGGGTCTCGCTGGGGACTCTGGTGAGCAGAGCAAAGACCAGCGACGCCAGGACGAAACAGGCGACGATCAGCACGTAGAGGGCAAGCGCCGTCGCATAAAGAGGCGGCAGCGCGAATTTGCACAACATGAGTTTGTCGTCGCACATCCCCCGGAAATATTGACGGTATCCAGGGTTCAGTTCGGACGACCAGGAGGGCAACAAGCCGGGAGACAGCTTCTGCACTGCCCACAAGACAAGCTCATTCCCGCCGTGGATGAGCAGAAACAATCCGAGCAGCAGCGGCAGCCAGACGATCAGGCTGATCAGCAACGTTCTCAGGACGACATAGAGGCCGGACAAGGCCGTTATCCCGTCGCCGGGCGTCAGATAGTTGCCGTGATTCCGGAGAAAGGCGAGATTGCGCTTCTGAATCTCGGTATCCTGGATCTTGGGATCGGACAGATGGCCGCAACCATAGGGAAAGGTTGCCGCGTCGGCGCCATAGGTCTCGGGCGCAGCAGTCGGTTTACCCGCAGGCTGCGCCTCGGCGGCTTCATCCTGACGAGCCTTGCTCCACCACCATTGCAGCGACGAGCCGATGTAGCCGCCGCCCGATACGGAGGACATATAGTCGATCTTGGTGAGCAGCCGGTGCGCGACCAGCGCCTGCAACGCGCCGAGGCTGAAGGTCGCGGAGCGAATACCGCCGCCCGACAGGCCGATGCCCTTCCAGTCGCGATTCTCGTCGTCCTCAGACCGCTGCTCGTGAGCCCAGGTGAGGTTTTCCCGTTCGCGTTTCAGGACGTCCTTTTCATGCAGCTCTTCGGGCGTAGCGACCTTTGTCTCGATGATCGCCGGCAAGGTGCTGGGAGATGCGGTCATGGGCAAATCGGCCATGGGGAATTCTCGAAATACGGACGAAAAAAATCAATGCACCACGCTAATCACGGCCAACCGCGATTGCAACCTTGGCAGGAAGGAATTCAACGCACCACTTCGTCGCACATCCGGGATATGTCCCAGCGTACCGCGGCACTGGTCGAGCGACGCCACGCACACGGTACGACGGCTTGCTCGCGCGGATGTCCTGGGTCAGGCAATTGGCGATCCCGGCATGACTCGAACATGCGACCTACGGTTTAGGAAACCGCCGCTCTATCCGGCTGAGCTACGGGACCGCGGAACCCGCCGGTGAGACGGGTTGCCTGGAGGCCTACATATCAAAGCGCAAGCAGAACCGGAAGCCCTCACGCCAGTGCCGCGCCCGGGCTCCAGCCCGTTCTCGAGCCGATGTGGACGGCTCCTCCGATGAACATGCCGCGGCTGCGGGCTCCTGGAACGCATGCGTCCCGGCTTTGGCGTCGACCGGAGCTTCACGCTCACTTCACGCCGACTTCACGCCAGAAGGTATTCACTGACAGAACAGCATCCTGCGGTTGAATTCGCGCCATCGCAGAACGTGGCGCTTGGTTCGGTCTATCAATTGGAGAAGATGGCCATGGAAGTCCGTCAGAGACTGCTTATCGGATGTCTCGGCGCTCTGACGCCGATCATCACCAATCTGCTCGTCGTCGACCTCAACACGACCCTGACCAGGCTCAGCGTCCTCGAGGGCATGACGTACGGAATTCGGCTGTTCGCCTTGTGCGCGGCGGCTTGCGTCGTCGTGTATCTGAACAGCGACGAAGAACGGCCGGTGAAATTGTTTCAGCTTGGCATCATGGCGCCGGCGCTCTTGACCAGCCTGATCAACGGCGCCGCCATTTCTATCAAGACCACCGGTCAGGCTCCCCAGGGTCAGACCGCAGCGCTGCTGCCGCAGAAGACGGAGATCCTGGCGCTGATCGGACGTGCCCACGCCGATCCGGCTCCCGCAGCGAGCGGCGAGGCGAGCGCCGCGAAGGACTGCCTCCTGCCGGCGGAGTTGAGCACGACCCAGCAGATCTTCAAGGGACTGATCGGGCTCGTCCCGGACAACAAATGGTATGTGGTCATCGGCTCCTATGCTGCGCTGGCAAGCGCGAACCAGGATGCGTCGGAGATTCGCGCCCGTTTCGGCACCAAATACGCGGTCGCCGTCTGTAAGCCGCTCGGAGGCCCCGACGTTCAATTCCGCGTGGTGATCGGCGAGAACCTCACCTACACCGACGGCACGCGGCTGAAGCTCGACGCCATTGCCGCCGGCCTCCCCAACAGCACCTGGCTCTGGAATCCCGTCGACATGGTCAAGGCGATCCAGCGCTGAACCATGCACTGGCGCTGCGCGGACTGCCGAACCGGAGCGGACGAGTCCGCATCCCGGCCTCGCGACGGTGGACCGCTCACGCCCTGATATTATTGTCCTTCACCACCTTGCCCCAAGTGGCGACCTGCTTGTCGAAGAAGATCTTGAAGGCGGGGCCGTCCTCGAGCAACAGCGTCATCTGCTGGGTTTCCTTGAGCTGCGCGGCGGTCGCGGGCTCGCTCAGGATCTCCTTGGACGCCGTCGCGATCGCCGACACAATGTCGGGCGGCGTGCCCGTGGGTGCGAAGATGCCCCACCAGGCCAGCGTCTCGAAATCCGGAAAGCCCGCCTCGATCGCGGTCGGCGTATCCGGCAAGGCCGGCAGCCGCTCGCGGCC
>NZ_AKIY01000152.1 GCF_000282615.1 Bradyrhizobium sp. YR681
CGGCAACGCCGGCGGACCTGCCGCTCGCGGTCACCGCAACCGCTGCTCCGGCGGCATTCAGGGTCGCCGCGGCGCCGCCGATGGTGACGCTCGCGCCGGTTCCGGACAGCGTGACGGCCTCGCTCACACCGGTGATCGCGACACTGTCGCCATTGCCGCCGATCGTGGCCGAGCTTCCCGTCCCGGTCACGGTCACCGCCACCGCATTGACAGTGTTGATGGTTGCGTTGCTGCCGCTGATGGTGACGCTGTCCGACGTTCCGACCAGCGTTGCGGTGTCGTTCGTGCCCGTCACGGCGACGGCGTTACCGCTGCCGCTGATGGTCACCGCGCTGCCGGTGCCCGTAACAGTCACCGCCGTTGCGTTCGCGGTCACTGTATCGTTGCTGCCGTTGACGATCACGGTGTCGCTGGTGCCGGTCACAATGATCGGATCGTTGCTGCCGTTGACCGTCACGGTGGCGTTGTTGGCGGGCATCTGGATCAGCACGTTGCTCGCGTTGATCGTGCTGGTGCTGCCGTCAATATTGACGTCATAGCCGGCATGGGCGCCCAGATAGCCCATGTTCCAGGCCGTGCCGTCGGCAAACAGCACCTGCCGCAGGCCGTAGGCACTGTTGGCGAAGGCGCTGCTGACGGTGATCTGGTCACCGGTCGAGGGGATCTGGATGATGAGGTCGCCGAACCCGACGCCGCCGCGCGAGATCAGCACGTCGCTGGTCAGCACCGAGGGGTCGAAGAACGACAGCGTCCCCAGCGAATTGTTGTTGCTGGCGGAGTAATTGTTGATCGTGAGCTGGCCGTAGCCCTTGTGGAAGACATAGGCATCGTCGCCGCCATTGCCCTGCTCGCTGTCGACGCCGCCCTTGCCGTCGAGGATGTCGTTGCCCGACGTCCCCGTCATGGTGTCGTTGCCGGTGGTGCCCGCGAGCGCGGCCATCACGGACGCGACACCGACCAGCGTGATCGTCCCCCCGGTTCCGTTGGCGAGCGTGACCGTGTTGGTGTTGTTGCCGAACACGATGGTCTCGATGTCGTTGACGTTGACCGAGCCTGCGGTTGCCGAGATCCGCAGCGACGTCCCCGAGCTCGCCTGGACGATCCCGCTGGCGCCGCCGAGCGTGATCGACGAAGTCGCCGCCCCGCTGCCGCTGTTGACGGTGATGTCGTCATAGGCGCCAGTCGCAGTGACGGTAACGGCCTTGCTGGAGATGATGTTCTCGTAGCCGCCGGTCAGGGTGACGACATCGCCGGTTCCGCTCACGACCACGGTGTCGCTGTTGCCGGAGGAGGTCACGGCATTGCCGTTGCCGCTCATGGAAACAAAGTTTCCATTGCCATTGAGAGTCGCGCTATTGCCTGCCCCGGTGAACGAGACCGAGCTGCTGCCGGCGTTGATGGTCGAGGACGTGGCCGAGCCAACAATCGTAAAGCTCGCTGCACTGCTCGATGTGATGACATCGCCGGTGGCACCAATCGTGACGGAATCGCCCGTTCCGGTCAGGGTCACGTTGGCAAAATTGCCGTTGCCATTCAGCGTTACCGTCGCGTTATTTCCGTTCAGCGTCACCCGATCGCTGAGGCCGGACACCGTCACGTTATTGTTGTTGCCCGTCAACGTCATCGCGTCAGTGCTGCCGTTGACGTAGACTTTTGCGTTGCTGCCGGTCAGCCCGAGCGACGTCACATTCCCGTTGAGCGATACCGTGTCGTTGTCGCCCGCCACATCCGCAAAGCCGTTGCTGACGGTGCCGACGAGGATCGAGCTCGCGCCGCTGACGTTCACCTTGTTGTAGTTGCCGCTCAGGCTGACGACGTCGCCCGTCCCGCTCAGCGTCACCGTATCGCTAATTCCGTTCACGATGGCGGTGACGCCAGCCCCGCCCAGCGTCACCGAGTTGCCGCTGCCCGAGACCGTCGCCATCGTCACGGCCGATGTGCTCAACGTGTTGGAGCTGCCGCTGACCGTCAGCGTGTCGCTGGTCCCGCTCAACGTGAGTTGGTCGCTGACCCCGGCCACCGTCACGTAATTGCCGCTGCCCGTCACCGAAGCCGAGCTGCCGGTCCCGTTCACCGTCACGGACACCCCGCCGGTCGTCGTCACCGTCTCTCCCGTCCCGGACAGAATCACCGCCCCACCGGTCGCGATCACCGTTTCGTTGCTGCCGTTCAGCGTCGCCGAGCCGCCGGAGATCGACACCGTGTTGCCGCTGCCGGTAATCGTCGAGGAGCTTCCGGTGCCGCTGATCGTGAAGCTCGTCGCACTGCTCGTCGAGATCACGTTGCCGAAGGTCCCGGCGATGGTCACGGTGCCGCCGCCGTTGAGCAGTGACAGGTTGGTGTAATTTGCGCTGCCGTTCAGCGTCACGGTCTGGTTGGTGCCGTTCAACGTCACCCGGTCGCTGGGACCGGACACCGACACGTTATTATTGTTGCCTGTCAGCGTCATGGCGCTGGCGCTGCCGTTGACGTAGACGGTCTCGTTGCTGCCGGTCAGCCCGAGCGACGTCGCATTGCCGTTCAGCGATACCGTGTCGTTGCTACCGGCAATGTCCA
>NZ_AKIY01000153.1 GCF_000282615.1 Bradyrhizobium sp. YR681
CCCGCCGTATCGGATTGGCTGATCTCCTCCCAGTGCTTCTCGAACAGGTCGGCGATACGCAGCAGCAGCGCCTGCCGCTCGAACGGCTTGAAACGGCTCCACGGCCCCACGAAAGCGCGACGGGCCGCAGCGACCGCAAGATTGATGTCGGCCGCCTCGCCACGCGGGACGCGCGCGATCACCTCGCCAGTCGCGGGGTTGCGCGTCTCGAAGACTTTCCCCGAGCGGGCTTCCACCCACGCGCCATCGACAAACATCTTTCGGGTTCGGCCGTCGATCGGAAATCGGATCTCGGCATTCGTCATCGGAGTACTCCTGTCTCGACGGAGGCCATGGCCGGATGCCCCGCCGTTATTTGATTTCGCGCTTTCATAGCGTTGATTCTTCGCCTCGGGCAGGTCTTGCAGGCAGCCGCGAGCAGGCGTCAAACCGAATATCAGGGCGGACCGGCCTTGGAGGGATCGATCGAGATCTGGCGCTTCAGGGTACGCAGGCCGAATGTCGTTCGCGACTGCCGGATGCCCGGGATCCTGTACAACGCCTGCCGCAGGAAGCGCTCGTAGTGATCGGTGTCCCGCACGACGACCTTGATGAGATAGTCGTAATCGCCGGTCACCAGATAGGCTTCCGTCACCTCCGGAATTCGCGACAGGGCGGCGCCGAAGCGCTCCAGCACCTTGTCGTCATGCTTGTCCAGCGTGATCTCGACGAAGGCGATGTTGTTGTATCCGAGATGGGCGTGATTGAGCACCGCGACATATTTCTCGATCGCGCCGTTTTCCTCCAGGCGCTTCACCCTGGTCCAGCATGGCGAACTCGAGAGCCCGACCTGCTCCGCCAGCGCGCTCGTCGTCAAGCGGCCGTCCTCGCTCAGCGCCGAGAGAATCCGGCGATCCAGTTGATCGAGTTCCTCGACGGGGCTTCGCTTGGAGGGCATCAGTTGATCCTTCTGTCATTTCGAGGTTTGGCGGGAAAACCTTCCACGATTTTGGCACACCTGTCGGAATTTTGGGAAATTTTCTCGAAACAGAAGATTATCATGTGCCGCGAGAGAAACTGACATGCAACCTCGACAGCCCCGGCGCGTCAGCGTGATGGCCACCACGCCCGACCCATTTGACGGGATCGTCCGCCTCGTCCTCGACGCGGCGCGTTTCGGCTTCGGCCTCGACCAGGTCGCGATGACGACGCACTCCGATGGGAACCGAACGATACGGATGGTTCTTGAAGTGACGCCGTCGGCCGATTGCGCAGACCTCACGGAACGGTTGTCACGCCATCCGGCGATCACGAACCTTTCCGTCGCGGAGCTCGCCTGCGAGGACGCCGATCGGGCGGGCGTTGTCTCTCCAGGACCAGCAAACGAGCGGATGCTTCCATGACCAGCCCCACGCCCCTTCACTTCCACGTTCCGGAGCCTGCGAGCCGGCCGGGGGGCAAGCCGGATTTCTCCGGTGTCTCGATTCCAAAGGCAGGCTCGGTCCGGCGCCCGCC
>NZ_AKIY01000154.1 GCF_000282615.1 Bradyrhizobium sp. YR681
GCCGCGCCGGCTGGTCGCCGCCCTCCGCTTCGACCGCGTGCTCGCCTGCAAATCGCGCAACATCGACCTCGGAGCACCGGACGAGGTTCTGGATATTGTCGGCATCGAGTTTCACCCCCAGGACGGCCGCGACGAGGAGCCCGGCGGCAGCGCCCTGCTGCTGTTCGCCCAAGGCGGCGCCATTCGCCTCGACGTCGAATGCCTGGAATGCGAGTTGACGGATCTCGGGGCGGACGAGCTGGGAACGGGACCTGAGGCCGAGGGGGAGGGCTGAGGTGGCCGGTATACCAGAAAACTCGGCTCAAGCCCTCGCCGGAACGCCGCCTCCGAAGGGTTGACGGCGGGTGGCCGCCGCGCCATTGAGCAGGGGGCCGGGTGAGCCAATCCGCCCAAGACCAGCCGGAAGCCAAGCCAAGATGCCCGTTCGTCTCGACCGCAGCAGCGCCGATTTTGACCAGCGATTCGCGGCCTTCCTCGCCGCCAAGCGCGAGGCCTCGGCCGACGTCGAGGCCGCCGTGCGCGCCATCGTCGACGATGTGGCCCGGCGGGGTGACGCGGCCCTGCTCGAGGCTACCGCAAAGTTCGACCGGCTGAAGCTCGATGCGTCCGGCCTGCGCGTCACCCCCGCCGAGATCGAGGCGGCGGTGAAGGCCTGCGATGCCGCGACGCTGGATGCGCTCAAGCTCGCGCGTGACCGCATCGAGAGCTACCATCGCCGGCAGCTGCCGAAGGACGAGCGCTTCACCGACCCGCTCGGGGTCGAGCTCGGCTGGCGCTACACCGCAATCGAATCCGCAGGCCTCTATGTGCCTGGCGGCACCGCGGCCTATCCGTCCTCGGTGCTGATGAACGCGGTGCCGGCGAAGGTCGCCGGCGTCTCGCGCCTCGTCATGGTGGTGCCCTCGCCCGACGGCAAGCTCAATCCGCTGGTGCTGGCTGCCGCCCAACTCGGCGGCGTCAGCGAGATCTACCGCGTCGGCGGCGCGCAGGCCGTGGCCGCGCTCGCGCACGGCACCGCGACGATCGCGCCGGTTGCAAAGATCGTCGGCCCCGGCAATGCCTACGTCGCCGCCGCCAAGCGGCTGGTGTTCGGCAAGGTCGGCATCGACATGATCGCCGGTCCCTCCGAGGTGCTTGTCATCGCCGATGACACCGGCAATGCCGACTGGATCGCCGCCGACCTCCTGGCGCAGGCCGAGCACGATGCCAGCGCGCAGTCGATCCTGATCACGGACTCGGCGCGCCTTGCCGCCGATGTCGAGAAGGCCGTCGAAGCGCAGCTGAGGACGTTGCCGCGCACCGCCATCGCCAGCGCCTCCTGGGCCGATTTCGGCGCCATCATCATGGTGAAGAACCTCGCCGAGGCCATCCCGCTCGCGGATGCGATTGCCGCCGAGCATCTCGAGATCATGACCGATGATCCCGATGCGCTCGCCGCCAGGATCCGCAACGCCGGCGCCGTCTTCCTCGGCGCGCATACGCCGGAGGCGATCGGCGATTATGTCGGCGGCTCCAATCACGTGCTGCCGACGGCGCGCTCGGCGCGATTCTCCTCGGGCCTCGGGGTCGCCGACTTCGTGAAGCGAACCTCGATCCTGAAATGCGGTCCGGACCAGTTGCGTGCGCTGGGACCTGCCGCGATGACGCTCGGACAAGCGGAGGGGCTGGATGCCCATTCGCGCTCGATTGGACTGCGCCTCAATCTGTCATGACAAAGCCGCCCGAACAGGACGACTCGCAGAACCGCATCGTCGGCGTCACGCTCGACGAGGAGTCGATCGGCCGTTCCGGTCCCGACATCGAGCATGAGCGCGCGATCGCGATCTACGATTTGATCGAGCAGAATCTGTTCGCGCCGGAGGGGGCTGACGGCAAGGGCCCGTTCACGCTGCATATCGGCATCACCGGCAATCGCCTGATGTTCGACATCCGCCAGGAGGACGGCACGCCCGTGGTCGTGCATCTGTTGTCGCTGGGGCCGTTCCGCGGGATCGTGAAGGACTATTTCATGATCTGCGACAGCTATTACCAGGCGATCCGCACCGCGACCCCGGACAAGATCGAGGCCATCGACATGGGCCGCCGCGGCATCCATGACGAGGGATCGCGCACGCTGCAGGAGCGGCTGAAGGGCAAGGTGCGGGTCGATTTCGAGACCTCGCGCCGGCTGTTCACGCTCATTACTGTCCTTCACTGGAAGGGCTAACCGCGATGGCGGGTCCGCCACGCGCACGCGATCCGCAATCGGTGCTGTTCGCCTGTGCGATGAACAGCGTGCGCTCGCCGATGGCCGAGAGCCTGCTGCGGCACATGTTTCCGCAGGGCCTCTACGTGAAGTCGGCCGGCGCGCGGAAAGGCGAGCTCGATCCCTTCGCGGTCGCCGTGATGGACGAGCTCGGCCAGGACATCTCCGCCCACAAGCCGCAGACCTTCGAGGAGCTCGAGGACTGGGAAGGGCTGAATTTTGACCTCATCATCACGCTGTCGCCGGAAGCGCATCACAAGGCGCTGGAGCTGACCCGCACGCTCGCCGCCGACGTCGAATACTGGCCGACGCAGGATCCCACCACCATCGAAGGCAGCCGCGACCAGAAGCTCGCCGCCTACCGCGAGGTCTGCGACCAGCTGTTGATGCGCATCCGCCGGCGGTTTGCGAAAGTGGGCGCGGCCTCTGGCTAACTCTCGTGCCCCGGACGCAGCGCAGCGTGCAACGGTGCGCTGCAGAGCGGGGCCCCATCTCACCGCAAGCGCAAGCTCCTGGGTCCCGGCTCAGCGTCGCAGCATTTCATGCCGCGCCGCGTCCGGGACACGAGACCTCCCGTAACACCCGCGTCACAGACTGCGGGCATGTCGGAAACCTCGAATCACCAAAGTCCGGGTTCCCGGGTTGTGAAATCAGCCCCCGTCCGATAGGTTCCGCGCGCAATTCACCCCCTGCTTCACCCTCCAAAATCACCTGATGCTCGGCCGCCCCAAATTCGTTCTAGCCTCCGGTTCGCCGCGGCGCCTGTCGCTGCTCAACCAGGCCGGCATCGAGCCGGACGCGCTCCGGCCGGCCGACGTCGACGAGACGCCGAAGCGGGGCGAGCTGCCGCGCGCCTGTGCCAATCGCCTCGCAAGGGCCAAGGCCGATGCGGCGCTCAAATCGGTGCAGCTCGACGACGAGCTGCGCGGTGCGTTCATCCTGTCCGCCGATACGGTGGTGGCGGTCGGCCGCCGCAT
>NZ_AKIY01000155.1 GCF_000282615.1 Bradyrhizobium sp. YR681
ACATGGAACGGCAGCCGCCAGCCGAACGCCTTCACATTGACGATCGCGATCAGGCACCACGCCACCAATAGCCCGAGCGGTACGGCCAAGAGCGATGTGAACAGCGCGACCGACAGCGTTTTTGTCAATTCGATCGCGGCGAGACGCGGTCGCGTGATGCCGATTGCCCAGAGTGGCGCCAGCTGCGGCAGGCGGGAGTTCGCGAGCGTGAGAAGACTGGTCAGCAGTGCAATGCCGGCGACGCCGAGCGTGAAAGCATTGAGCGCCGAGGTGACCGCAAAGGTGCGATTGAAAATGCGGATCGATTCGGCCTTCACCGTCGCTTGATCGGCAACGCTGCGGTCGTCGAGCGCGAACTGCTTCTGTAATGCCGCGATCAAGCCCGAGATATGATCGCGCGCGACGATCAGCCCGATCCGCGTCTGCGGCGTTTGCGGAAACTGCCGGATCAGCGCCGCGACGTTCACGGTCAGCTGTCCCTTGGGATTGCCGTAATCGGCGTAGATGCCGGCGATGTCGAGCTCCCAGCTTCCGCCGGGCGTTGGCACCTCGATGACGTCGCCGACGCGAACATTGAGGCGGCGGCTCAGCTGCTCGCTGATGAAGGCGGCATTGCCCGGCACGAGCCGGGTCCAGGCGCGCGGCGCGGTCTCCAGCAGCGGCCAGCGCTCGCGATAGAGCGCGTGGTCGGGCAGGCCGAGCAATTCCACCGGCTGGCCCTGAACCTGCGTCTCGGCGCGTCCGCCCGACAGGATCGCCTGCACGTCGCTGCGCTCCTTCAGCCAGTTTCGGATCGCCGTGCCCTGCGCATTGTCGGAGGCGCTGATGTAGACGTCGGCGGCCAGCCGTCCGTTGAGCCAGCCGACAAACGTGCGGCTGAACGTTTCCACCATGGTGGACACCCCGACATTGACGGCCAGCGCGAGCAGCAGCGCCATCAGCGCCAGCGACAATCCCGAGAGCTGCTGCCGGCTGTCGGCCCAGAACCACATCGCGAGCGGTCCGCGCGCAGTGCGCTGTCCGATGAGCAGGATGATGTCGAGAAACGCCGGCAGGATCAGCGCCGCGCCCAGCATCAGCGCCGCCAGCACGCCGAAACCTGCGATCAGCGATTGCCCATAGTGAAGCAGCAGCAGCGCGACCGCGAACACGGCGCAGGCCGCGAGGCTTTGCAGGATCAGCCAGCGCCGTTGTCGCTGCTGCCAGGCGTATGGCTGCGCGGTCGCCAGCACCGGCATCCTGACGGCCTTGATCAGGCTGGGGGCCGCCGCAACCAGCGCGCCGG
>NZ_AKIY01000156.1 GCF_000282615.1 Bradyrhizobium sp. YR681
AATGGTGGCTGCCGCCGGAGCCGCTGGTCGATCCGCCGGAGCCCTCCTTCTTGCCCATGTGGTGCGGGACTTCGGTCTTGGGGCCGCCGGAATAGTGGTGGCCGTTCTTCTCGCCGGTTGAGCTTGTCGTACTCGTCTGCGCCACGGCGGGCAACGCGACGAACGACATGATCGCGGCAGCGACGATCAGCTTGCGGTGACTCATTTTGGTTTCTCCTGTTTGATCTTGTTGGTGTCAATCAAGTCCCGGTGGCTTGACTGAGTGGCAACCAAACCCGGAGCGGGATTTCCCAGCTTGAGCAAAATCAAGTGTCGACGCGCACGCCTGCGCGCGCCGATGCGTAAATCGTCGAGTTGCAGCAGGCGACGCAAAGTTTCGGTCTTCTTACAGAAAAAAATTTGCCTCGACCGTACGAAATTGATGGCTTCACGGCGCGCCTTCGGTCACGTGTAGCGCCGACAACAGGCGTTTGCCGGAAGCATGACGCTGCCGACCGAGTGACGCGAGGACGAAAGACTCCTCAATTCATTACATGACCGGACGACAAAAAGATTTGGCCGGTGCGTCGCTCGGGTTTGATGTTCGTCAAAAGCGCATCAAGGACGCGACCTAGCTTGCCGGCGCGCACGGGCGGCAAGAGCATGCGTTCGCGATCCGCAAACATCGCGCAAGAGAACGGGACGCACGCAGTTGATTGACGAGACGATCCAGGTATCCGGCCGGCCTTTGCAAGTTGCGTTTCTCTTGCGTCGCCG
Source organism: Bradyrhizobium sp. YR681 (assembly GCF_000282615.1). Taxonomy (GTDB): domain Bacteria; phylum Pseudomonadota; class Alphaproteobacteria; order Rhizobiales; family Xanthobacteraceae; genus Bradyrhizobium. The sequence continues at coordinate 757 of NZ_AKIY01000156.1, forward strand.
GCTCTGGGAGACGATCACGATCAGATCGGAGTTGCCCAAGCCACGGCGCGATGTCCGGCTGGATCTGTTTCGCGGCCTGGCAAACTGGCTGATCTTCCTCGGACACATTCCCGATTCGGTGCTCGCCTGGTTCACGACGCGAAACTACGGCTTCAGCGACGGTGCCGATCTGTTCGTGCTGATTTCGGGCTATACGGCGACCTTCGTGTTCGGATCGATGATGATGGAGCGTGGCTTCGTCATCGGAGCAACCCGGCTGCTGCGGCGCGTATGGCAACTCTATGTCGCCCACCTGCTGTTGTTCCTGGTCTATCTCACCGCCGTGCACTACATCGCGCACAGTTTTGACGATCTTCATTTGATGGATCAGTTCAACGTCGCGCCGTTGATGGACTACCCGGTCGAGACGCTCTCCCAGGGCCTGATACTCAAGTTCAAGCCGCTCAATCTGGATGTTCTGCCGCTCTATATCGTGCTGATGGCGGCGTTTCCCGTCGTCCTCTGGTTCATGCTGCGATGGCGCAACGCGATGATGATCGGCTCGCTCGGCCTCTATTGGATGGCCCGCCATTACGGCTTT
>NZ_AKIY01000157.1 GCF_000282615.1 Bradyrhizobium sp. YR681
CGCAGATCCTGCGCGGCGTCGCCAACATTCATCTCGCCATGCAGGAGATGAAGAAGGTTCAGCCCAACGCCGACTACGAAAAGGTGACGATGGTCGGCCACTCCATGGGCGGCGACATTACAATGTACTTCGCCAAGCAATATCCGGACGAGGTCAAGAAGGTCGTCACGCTCGACAATCTGCGCGTGCCCTTTGTCACCGCCGGCAAGTTCAAGATCCTGTCGTTCCGGTCGTCCGATCCGCAATTCAAGGTCGATGCGGGCGTGATTCCGAGCGATGAAGAGTGCGAGAAGGCCGGTATCCAGGTCGTGAAGACCGAATTCCAGCACAACGACATGCGCGACACCGGTCCGGATGTGGCCAAGAACTCGATCCAGAGCATGCTCGACAAGTTCCTGAGCGCGACTGACAGCGAAGTCGCGCCGGTCGACACGCAATCGTCGCCGCCCAAGATTCTCGAGCCCGGTCCGGTCGCCCTGATGGCGCCTGCCAAGAGCTGACGCCTCTCACAGAGGCAGCATCGATTTCAAAGCCCCCGCCGGCGCTCGCCGACGGGGGCTTTGCACATTGACTGGGCTGCGTGCGCTGACCACATTAGCCGCTCACGCATGGTGCAAGCAGCGATGTCGGGCGAAACCATCAAACCGCGCGGCCGCGATGCCGTCTCGGCGCAAGCGGATGGCGCGGTGCCGGAGACCAGGACGTCGACCTCGGAGGATATCGCGGCCTTCGTCGCCAAGGCGCATGCGTTGTCACCACATGCGCCCGGCGCCCGGGGGCGGCTGATCTTTGCACTCGATGCGACCATGAGCCGGCAGCCGACCTGGGACATGGCCTGCGCGCTCCAGGCGGACATGTTTCGCGAGACCGCCGCGCTCGGCAGCCTCGATATCAGGCTCGTCTATTATCGCGGCTACAACGAGTGCCGCACCACGGGGTGGATCTCCGACAGCGCCAGGCTCGCGACGCTGATGAGCAAGATCGATTGCCGCGGCGGTGACACCCAGATCGGCAAGGTCCTGAGCGAGGCACGGCGCGAGGCGGTGGCATCCGGCGTGCGGGCCGTGGTCTTCGTCGGCGATGCCATGGAGGAGAAGGTCGACGAGCTCTGCGCCAAGGCCGGTGAGCTCGGCATGCTCAAGGTGCCCGTGTTCATGTTTCAGGAAGGCGACGACGCCGTGGCCGAAAAGGCCTTTCGCGAGATCGCGCGCCTGACCGGCGGCGCCTGGTGCCGGTTCGATCCCGGCGCGGCGGCGCAGCTGCGCGAACTGTTGCGCGCGGCTGCAACCTACGCCGCCGGCGGCCGCGAGGCCCTGCTGAAGCTGGCCGGAAGCGCGAGCGGAGCAGCCAGGCTGATCGGCCAGATGAAGTAGCCGCCCGCTCGGAGGCAGACGCCATGCTTTTTGACAACAGGGCGACTATATTCCGGCCATGACCCTGATCGCCGGCGCCATCGCAATCATCACGCTCTATCTGCTGCTCCAGATGTTCCGGTCCGCCAATCCGGCGGTGCTGGCGCGGACCGTCAAGTTCGGCGGCGGCGTGCTGGCGCTGGCGGTCGCGGCGTTCACGGGCCTGCGGGGCGAGCTGGTGGTGGCGATCCCGCTCGGAATCATGGGCGCCGGGCTGCTGGGCTGGACGCCGCTGGCGAATGCCGGCTTCGGCAATATCGGCGGGCTGTTCGGCGGCGGGGCAACTGCGTCGGGGCAGGCCTCGCGCGTGCGCTCGCAATTCCTCGACATGCAGCTCGACCACGATTCCGGCCAGCTCACGGGCCAGATCGTCGCCGGGCCCCACGCCGGGCGCGGTCTCGACGAGTTCGATCTCGCCGGCCTGCTGGCGATGGCGCCGGCGTTCGATGCCGAGAGCGTGGCCCTACTTGAAAGCTATCTGGACCGCCGGTTTCCCGCTTGGCGTCAGAACGCGCAGGGCGACGCGGCAGGGCGGCAGCGCCGCGCGGCGGCGGGCGGTAAAATGACGGCGGAGGAGGCCTATCAGATCCTTGGCTTGCAGCCGGGGGCGGGGCGCGACGACATCAGCCGGGCTCACAAGTCCCTGATGAAGAAACTCCATCCCGACCAGGGGGGCTCGAACTATCTCGCGGCCCGGGTAAACGAGGCCAAGGATACTCTGCTTCGCACGCATAACGGCTAACTCCGGCACCACGCTACAAACGCCCGTACCCGCGTGAGCTCCGCTTGCTCTGTCTGCCGTCGCCCCGATGCCCGCCTTGTCGGCGTGGTCGATCTCTTGAGTAAAAATTTAACCGTAAATCGTTGACGAGAGGTTGTCGCGGAACTGACTTTGCGCGCGGCCTGCGTCCCCAAAAACAAAAATGCCCGCGCAAGGCGCGGGCATTTTCGATGGCAGCGGTGCGAAAGATCAGTTGCGGACGGTGATGCAGGAGATGTCGGCACGCTTCAGGGCGCGGCAGACGGCTTCGGCCTGGTCCCGCTCGAGCCCGGCAAAACGGGCGCGGTAGAGCTTGCGATTGTCCTTGGCGACCACAGGCTCGGTGAACGGGTCGGCCTTGCTGAGCAGGCCGCGGGCCGAGCTGCGTGCGGCGTCGATGCGCTGCTGGGCCTCGTTCTCGCTCTCGAGCGCGCCGACCTGGACGATCCAGCCGCTGTGCGTGACGACCGGCTTGGTGGTGGCGCTCATCTGGATCGGCTGCGGCGCCGGATCGGCGGAGGCCAGCTTCGGAGCGGCCGGGGCGGGCGCGGCGGCGGTCGCGGCCGGCAGCACGCCGAGGATACCGTTGCCGGTGCCGAAGCCCGCGGGCTGCCGCGGCAGCTCGGTGCGGGCGACGTCCGCCCTCGGCATTTCCGGCGGGCTCGTCATCTCGGGCCTGTTGATCAGATCGGCCCGGGCGACGACGGCACCGGAGGTTTCCGCGACGTCGGAGCGGGACGTAACCGTGCTCGTGACCTGCGGTGCGACCGGGCCCGGGGCGGCGGAGGCGACCTTCACGGCGCCGGCCTTGACCTGAACGGTCTTGACCCGGACCGGCTTCATCGGCTCGGACGAGCCGGGGATGATGGAGAGCGGCTGGCTCGATATCACGCCATTGGTGAGCGGCGCCGGCTCGATCTTGGATTCGGTCGGCCGAACTTCAGGCTTGCTGGCTTCAGGCTTGGCTTCGAATTTGGGCGGAGCCGGCGGCACCGCGGCGGTCGCCGCC
>NZ_AKIY01000158.1 GCF_000282615.1 Bradyrhizobium sp. YR681
CGGCAGGCCGAACCCGCCACCACCGCCGCCCCCGCCACCATCGTCGCGACGATCCTCGATGTCGTCGCTGCGGCGGAAATCATCGTAGCGCATGGTGGGTTTCCCTCAGGTCCTCGAATGGCGTCATTTGGGCGCAGAAGCGCAAAAGCCCAACGCGCCACACACGTAAAATTTCCGTTGCTGTTATCAATATCCCGCTCGGCAATTATTGCCTAGTGCGGCAGCATGCCGATGCCAGCAATTTTTTCCGAGGGTCGTGCAATTTTTTCCGAGAGAAATTTGGCGCCTTTTTGGAGCCATGATTGCTCCCGCAACGCGATGAAACGCGAAATACGCTGGAAAACACGGTGCGCGCGCGCAGCAAATCGCGCGCAACGCGCGATGCGAGGTCTGCTCACGAAAGCGGCGGGTTAAGTCGATTTTTACTTTGCCGCTTCATTGTAACGGTCAGTCGGTTGTTTGGTCCCGCGTCGCCGACAGCGTCGCCTGAGTCAGAGTTCTTGAGTCATGGTAGAGTCGCGTCGCGGGGCGTCTGCAAGGGCGCCCCGCACAAATTTTGAGTCTTCGTCGCATCGCATCATCCTCGGTGATTGCGTCGCCGAGATGTCGAAGCTTCAGGCAGGTAGCGTCGATCTGGTGTTCGCAGATCCGCCCTACAACCTCCAGCTCAAGGGCGATCTCAAGCGCCCCGACGAATCCCATGTCGATGCCGTCAACGACGACTGGGACAAGTTCGATTCATTCTCCGCCTATGACGATTTCACCCGCGCCTGGCTGCTTGCCGCCCGCCGCGCGATGAAGCCGTCGGCGACGATCTGGGTGATCGGCTCCTATCACAACATCTTCCGCGTCGGCGCGATCATGCAGGACCTCGGCTTCTGGCTCCTGAACGACATCGTCTGGCGCAAGACCAATCCGATGCCGAACTTCCGCGGCCGCCGCTTCACCAACGCGCACGAAACCATGATCTGGGCCGCGCGCGACGAGAAGGCCAAGGGCTACACGTTCAACTACGAGGCGCTGAAGGCCGCCAACGAGGACGTGCAGGCACGCTCCGACTGGCTGATCCCGCTCTGCACCGGCGAGGAACGCCTCAAGGGCGCCGACGGCAAGAAAGTGCATCCGACGCAGAAGCCGGAAGGCCTGCTCGCGCGCGTGCTGCTGTCGTCGTCGAAACCCGGCGATCTTGTGATCGATCCCTTCAACGGCACCGGCACCACGGGCGCCGTCGCCAAGCGCCTCGGCCGCTCCTATATCGGCTTCGAGCGCGACAAGACCTATGCGAAGGCCGCCGAAGCGCGCATCGCCGCGATCGAGCCGCTGCCGGAGGCAAGCCTCGCCCCGTTCATGACCGCGCGCGAAGCCCCGCGCGTCGCCTTCTCCGAGCTGATCGAGCGCGGCATGATCATGCCCGGCACGAAACTGTTCGACGCCAAGAAGAAGCTCGGCGCGCTCGTCCGTGCCGACGGCGCCATCATGTTCGGCGACAAAGTCGGCTCGATCCACCGCATGGGCGCGGTGGCGCAGGGCGCGCAGGCCTGCAACGGCTGGACCTTCTGGCACGTCGAGACCAAGAAGGGTCTCAAGCTGATCGACGAGCTGCGCGCCGAGATCCGTGCAGGCATGGGGGCGGAGTAGCCACTCCCGCGATCTCGCAGGGTGGGCAAAGGCGCTCTTGCGCCGTGCCCACCTAACCTCTCCGACAGAACACAGATTTCGTGGGCACGGCGCTTTGCGCCGTTGCCCACCCTACGGCTCCTTGAACGACGCAACAGCCGGGACTACATTCGCCCGATCAGCCCCGTCCTGACCGGGTGGCTCCCATGCGACGACAGTCCGAGACCTTGCTGCTGGTGCCGCTGCTGCCGATCTTCCTGGTCGGCATGTTTCCGATGTTCCTGATCGCGCTGCTCGGATTTTTCGGCCTCGCCCTGTTCGGCGTGCTGGTGATCTGCGTCGGGCTCGCCAGCAGCAACGAGGCGCACGACAATTTCAATCACGACGTCATCGTGCACGGCTATGCGCGCGGATCGGAGCGCGCAGCGCGGGCCTCGGACATGCATCTGGCCGCCCGTCTCGGGCTGCGGCTGGAGGCCGTTGGCGCGGGGATGATTATTACGGCGGCGATCGGCCTTTGTTACGCCGGCTGATCTGCGCAGCGCGCAGATACCTCACGGCAAACTCGCCGGTTGCTCTCCCAGGCCAAATTCAGGCAGAGAAGGCCCACGACGCGGCATTCATTCTCTAAAACCGGAATTGGGGAGACAATCATGCTCAAATTCTATTTCAACGGATCGCCGAACCCGACCAAGGTCGCGCTTTATCTGGAAGAGGCCGGCCTGCCCTTCGAGCCGGTGAAGATCGACACCCGCAAGGGCGAGCAGTTCGCGCCGGACTATCTGACGATCAATCCGAACGGCAAGGTGCCCGCGATCGACGATGGCGGCACGATCGTTTTCGACAGCAACGCCATCCTGCTCTACCTCGCCGAGAAGACCGGCAAGTTCCTGCCCGCCGCCTCGTTGCGCGGCGAGACGCTGTCCTGGCTGATGTTCATCGCCACCGGCGTCGGGCCGTATTCGGGCCAGGCCGTGCACTTCAAGCATTTCGCGCCGAAGGACCAGAACCACGACTACGCCCACAACCGCTACCAGTACGAGACCGATCGCCATTACAGGATTCTCGACGGCCACCTCGAAGGCCGCCGCTATATGGTCGGCGACAGCTATTCGATCGTCGACATGGCGCTGTGGGGCTGGGCGCGGATGGTGCCGTTCAAGCTCGGCGACGACGCCTTTGCGCGCTATCCGAACGTGAAGCGGCTGGTGGACGAGATCTCGGGCAGGCCGGCGGCGGCGCGCGCGGTCGCGCTGAAGGACAAATTCACCTTCAAGGCCGAGATGGACGACGAGGCGCGCAGCAACATGTTCAAGCACATGACGACCAAGGTCGCCTGATCATCCCAAACTGCCGTTCAAGGCCACGCGCATGCGCGTGGCCTTTTGCCTGCGGGGCTCAGGCGGCGCGCACCGAGTTCAGGAACTTGCCGACCTCGAGCTTCAGCCGGTTGCTGTCGGCCGAGAGCGTGCGCGCCGACGACAGCACCTGCGAGGACGCCGAGCCGGTCTCCGATGCGCCATGCTGCACGTCGTCGATATTGGCCGACACCCGCTGCGTGCCCTGGGCCGCCTGCTGGACGTTGCGCGATATCTCCTGCGTCGCCGCGCCCTGCTCCTCGACCGCGGCCGCGACCGTCGAGGAAATCTCCGACAGCCGCTCGATGGTGCTGCTGATCTCCCGGATCGAGCCGACCGACTCCTCCGTCGCGGCCTGAATGCCGGAAACCTGCTGGGCGATCTCGCCGGTGGCTTTCGCGGTCTGCTCGGCCAAGGCCTTGACCTCGGAGGCAACCACGGCAAAGCCGCGTCCCGCTTCCCCCGCGCGCGCCGCCTCGATGGTGGCGTTCAGCGCCAGCAGGTTGGTCTGGCCGGCGATCGTGCTGATCAGCTCGACCACGTCGCCGATGCGCGCCGCAGCCTTGGAGAGCTCGCCGACGCGTTCGTTGGTCCGGCTCGCCTGGATCACCGCATCGCTGGCGATGCGGGCGGATTCCTGCACCTGGCGAGCGATCTCCGAGACCGAGGAG
>NZ_AKIY01000159.1 GCF_000282615.1 Bradyrhizobium sp. YR681
GGCCAGCGTCGGCCGCCGCTTCTCGGCAAATTGCAATTCGCTCCAGCCGCCGGCCACGATGATCCAGGACGCCGGGCGCGCTGTTGCCGCCTGGCGCAGGCGTTCCATCGCCTCGGGAATCGTCTTCGCGCCGATCCAGTTGACCTCGGTTGCGTAGGTCAATCCGGCGCGCACGGCGTGAATATGGGAATCGATCAAGCCCGGAATGATGGTGCGTCCGCCGGCGTCGACGCGGCGCGTCGCGGAGCCGATCAGGCTGTCCACGGCATCGTTGCCGCCGACGGCAACGATCCTGCCGTCGCGCACCGCGAGTGCCTGCGCGATCGTCGATGCGCCATCCAGCGTCACGATTTTTGCGTTGGTGACAACGAGGTCGGCCTTTTGTGCGCAAGCCAGAGTGGCCCAGCACGAGATCACCAGAATCGCCAGAAGCTTGCGCATGTTGAATCCCCCAAGTCGATGATTTTTATAGCCCGCCTTCGCCCATTGGGCTTCGGCGCGGCAGCCTTCGCCCGCTTCGCTTATCGTTTGTGGCACCGGCTTGCCGAGCCGAAGCTC
>NZ_AKIY01000160.1 GCF_000282615.1 Bradyrhizobium sp. YR681
GCTCGGCGACCAGCCGGCCGCGGCTGCGATCGGGGTCGCAGGCATAGGGGGCACGGGGGGCTGCCATTCCGACGGACACGGCGAATTTAGTCCCTATCCATTTGATTCTGCGTATGGTGGCACTTAACTATGCCGGATGCGGGATACCAAATGAATTGGGCACGTGGACCCGACAAGTGAATTTGGTATGACCGGGGGACTATCGGAGACGAGCTATGACGACTGCTGTGACCATCAGTGACCGCGCGGCCCGCCGGATTGGGGAGATCCTCAAGGGCGAAGGCACAGGCGCGATGCTGCGCATCTCGGTCGAAGGCGGCGGCTGCTCCGGCTTCCAGTACAAGTTCGACATCGACCGCGACCGCACCGACGACGACCTCGTCATCGAGCAGGAGAGCGCGGTGGTGCTGGTCGATTCCGCTTCCCAGCCGTTTTTGGCGGGCTCGCAGGTCGACTTCGTCGACGACCTGATCGGCGCCTCGTTCCGCGTCAACAATCCAAATGCGACGGCGTCCTGCGGCTGCGGGACCAGCTTCTCGATCTAGCCCGACTTAAAAATCCGCAAAACAACCCCATGCACAGTAGCCGGGACGCCGGCAGGTGCGTTTCGGCTTTTGCGAATACCATTTGACCCGTCGGGCAAAACAGGGGTAGGATGTCATCATCGCGAGATCCCCAGGCTGGGGGCTCGATCGGGCACACGCGCGGCGGTTCGAGACGCCCGATGCTGAAGCGGCCCTACCCCGTCAATCCCGAGTGGCTTCGCTGAAACCCTGGCTGCGCTAGCGGAGGGAGGCGATTGTTTTTGGTATCGCGACATAATACATGCGAGCGATGATCAGGGAGCTTTCGGGGCACGTTCGCTGCGTTGATTTTCCAACAGCGGCGCGTTCCGAAGGGGTTTCCAACCGACGTTGCCAGAGTGGCCCGCCGAAAACTGGTGCAGTTGAACAACGCAACAATGCTCGGTGATCTCGTGGCGCCGCCGGGCAACAGGCTGGAAGCTTTGCGGGGCAGCCTGGCTGGCAAGCATTCGATCCGAATAAACGATCAGTGGCGGATCCTATTCCTGTGGAGCGATCAGGGACCGGAGGAGGTCGAGATCGTGGATTATCATTGAAAGGCTTGCGGCCATGGTCAAGAAACTTCCCCCAGTTCATCCCGGAGAAGTCCTGCGCGAGGAATTCCTGCGCCCCTTAGACCTCTCGCCCTACGCAGTGGCCCGTGCTGTCGGCGTGCCGCGCACACGAATTGAGCGGTTGGCCAATGAGCAAACCCCGGTGACCGCCGACACCGCCCTTCGGCTCGGCAGATATTTCGGCACCTCGGCCGCGTTCTGGATGGGTATCCAGACACAGTATGACCTGGAACGGGCTGAGGACGAATTGGGCGCCACGTTGCGCAAGATCGCCCCGGCGCGCGAGGCTAAACCGGCGGCGTGATCGAAGGTTCGGATATCCTCGCGCAATCGCGTGCGCCAAGTGATTGCGCCACGGCGAACGTGTACTGCCCATCTTCAGCGGTCGTAGCGCCACTAGCGGTAGTCAATTATCCAATGCGCATGATCCATCGTCTGCTCTGTTGCTTCGCCCTCTTCCTTGCGATCGCAGCCCTTCCGGTGCCTTCCGCGAACGCTGCCGAAACCTGCCCGTTCATTAGCGCCCAGGAGCTCGCCGGCGCGATGCCGGCGCTCAAATGGTCGCTGATTTCAAATCAGGATGGCCGCGGCTGCATCTACCAGGCCGGGCGCGGCGACACGATGATGCTCACCGTGTTCCGCAATCCCGACAAGGACCGCGCCAGGGAATTGTATGCGACCTTCGTCAAGACGCTTGGCGAGCGCATGCCGCTGAGCGCAGTGGCGGGAATCGGCGATGAAGGCCAGCGCAGGACTGCCGCCGCCGGCGCGCAGCGCCAGGAGGCCTCGATCGTCACCTTGTCCGGCGACTACATTCTGCAGATCAGCATCTATCCAATCGGCCGGCGCGCCGATGACGCGTTGCTCGGGCCGCTCACCGAAGCCGCGCGCATTGCCATCGCCAAAGTGAGCAAGAGCAGCGAACGGTTCGGCGATTGCGAATGGCTCACGCCTGGGGATGCCGACGGCTTCCTCGACAAGAGCACGCTGCAGGTCCAGCGGACCGGCGCGGGCAGCTGCATGATGTTCGATCGTGAGGCCAACGCCATGACAGTCGCGGTGATCTCGATCTCGCGTGACACGGTCATCAGCATGATGAAACGCGCCGGCCCGTGCACACACGTCGCGATCCCTGAACTCGGCGGCGAAGCGTTCGGCGAGCATTCCTGCACCAAGGGCAACGGCAATGCCGTCAACATCTTTGTCTGGAAGAACGGCAGGCAGGCCTCGATCCTGTTCGCCCCGGTCAAGCCGCATCCGGAGTCCGGCTCGGTCGAACGCCTGAAGGCGGTCGCCGGGCGAGTCTATGGAAAGCTGTGACGGTGCCGCGTTACACTGCATCGCGTGGACCGCGGTTCAGTCCCCCGCAAGCTTCTGTCCCAGCGCGTAAAGCCTGCAATCTTCGCCGCGCGAGTTGATCTTGCATTTCATCACAGCAGGCTCGCGCGCCTCGAGAGCTGTGCGGGCAAATCCAGTCCCGCAATGGCCGTGCGTGCTCACTGCGAAGGCCTTGGCGTCGTCAGGATTGGCAAGGTAGTCGGCGAACGCCGCCTGACAGGCGGCGACAGCCCCCGGCGGGATCGGTAGCTCAGCGAACAACGGCGCCTCGATGACAGTCCTGGTTGGAAGACCCAACTTTTCAAGGAAGGGATCGACGGCCGGAAACCAGCTGTCTGCCGGCGCGAGCACAACGGTATTGTGGCCGTTCGGTTCGAACGGAGGCAGCATATGCAACTGCGCAGGCGCGCCGCCAGCGCTGTAGGCCGCGAACATGCGCTGTACCAGGTCTGGACCGTAGAATTGATCGTTCTCGGCATAGAGCCAAAGCATGGGGATACGGGCCGTATGCCCCAATGCGGCTGATGTATCGACCAGATTATCAGGCGGGCAAGGTTGGTTGGGTGCGGAGAAGCTATGCCGGCCGCCATCAAAATTCACTGCGCCAACGACGCCCGGTATGTTCTGTGCAGCGACGGCCATCACGGCGAGCCCCCCAACGGAATGGCCGAGCAAGACAACATGGTCAGCGTCGACCCACGGCTCATTGCGCAGTGAAGCGACCGCCGCAATGACATCGTCGCTGGCAGCACGCGTGGCCGGAAGATAGTCGCAGCCCTCCCGCGCCGACTCGGAAAACCCGCCCCCGGATCGGCCATAGCCACGACGCATGACCGAGACCACTGCATATCCTCGCTGCGCGAAAGCGACGGCCGCCTTGCTGTATCCGACCGGAGAGCGGTCGAGGATCTCGGCGAAGAATTGATTGCCGGAAGGCATTCCGTGAGTGATCACGACGAGAGGAAATTTGCCGGGGCGATCAGGACGAATGACGAAGCTTTCGAGCGACACACGGTTGCCGGAGATCACGACAGGCAACATCACATGCGCGCTCATCAACGGCCCGTCGCCGGCGCGGGCAGAGGCCGTGAACAAGATCAGAAGCAGGGCAAGGAGGCGCATGGCGGCGCAAGGTAACACGGCGCATCTGGAGCGCCAGCGCCCGGCTGACCGGTGCGAAGCGCATATTCATGCAGGGGGTTAACGCCTACGCCCCCGTCATCTGCCTTTCCTCATCCGTCCACTCCACCTCGACCGGCATCAGTTCCGGCTGAAGCGGCACGGCCTCGGACATCGAGTGGCCGTCCAGCGCGCGCAGCAAGGCCGCGGCCAGCGCAGGCTTGCGCAACGGCTTCGGCAGGAAGTCCGACATGCCTGCCTCGCGGCAGATCTTGACGTCCTCCTGGAACGCGTTGGCGGTCAGCGCGATGATCGGCAGGGCTTCGAAGCGGCCGCCCTGCGCGCGGATGGCGCGCGTCGCGGCCAGGCCGTCCATGTCGGGCATGCGCACGTCCATCAGCACGACGTCGTAATCGCCCTCGGAGGCCGCCTCGACGGCCTGGACGCCGTCGGTGACGACGCGCAGCTCGACGTCGAAGGCCCCCAGCATCTTGCTCACGACCATGCGGTTGACGGCATCGTCCTCGGCGACCAGCACCTTCAGCGGCCGGTCGAGCTCGGCGATGCGGGCCTTGAGCTCGTCTGCCTCGTCGCGGCCGGCCGCCTGGTCGGAGGCCTGCGCCTGGCTCCAGGGCAGCACCAGCGTGAAGCGGAAGGTCGAGCCCTCCCCCGGCGTCGAGGTGACGCCGATGGTGCCGCCCATCTGCTCGATGATGCGCCTGCTGATCGCAAGCCCAAGCCCGGTGCCACCGAAGCGACGGCTGATCGAGGCGTCGGCCTGCGCGAAGTCGCTGAACAGCTGTCCGACCTTCTCGGGCGCAATGCCGATGCCGCTATCGGTCACCGTCCATTCGACGGTCGCAAGCAGATCACGCCGCGCCTGACAGGTCACGGCGATCGTCACCTCGCCTTCGTCGGTGAATTTCACTGCGTTGGACGCGAGGTTGAGCAGCACCTGCCGGATGCGTGCGACGTCGCCGCGCAGCGTCGGCGGCAGGCTCGGATCGAGTTCGACCTTGACCGTAAGCCCCTTGCCCTTGGCGCTCGCGCGCACGACGGTTGCGACCGTCTCGACCAGCGTCTGCGGCGCGAAGTCGATCGCCTCGAACGCGAAGCGGCCGGCCTCGAGCTTGGACAGATCGAGGATGTCGTTGAGGATGCGCTGGAGATTGTCGCCGGACTCGCGGATCGTGGTGACGGCCTCGCGCTGCTCCGGATCGAGTTCCGTTTCGAGCAGCATGCTGGCGAGCCCGAGCACGCCGTTCATGGGCGTGCGGATCTCGTGGCTCATCACCGCGAGGAAGTCGGACTTGGCGCGGCTCTCGGCCTCGGCCTTCTCGGCGCGCCAGCGCTCGGTGACGTCGCGGCCGAAGCCGCGATAGCCCAAAAATTGCCCGTCGCGATCATAGGCCGGCTTCGCGGTGAGCGACCACAGCCGCGCCTCGCCGCCGGCGACGACCTTGAGATTCATCTCGTGCAGCGGCTCGGCATGCTCCATCAGGCCGACGATGTTGTACGCGGCCGCCTTGTCCTCGGGGCAGAGCATGTCGAGCACGTCGGCGAAGAGCGATCCCTTGAGCAGTGGAAGCGGCAATTGCGCGACATCGGCGAAGCGTTCGGGCACGTCGACCAGATGCCCCTCGGCGTCGGTCTGCCACAGCCAGTCGCTGGCGTTCTCCTGGAAGTCCTTCAGCAACAGCGAGATGATCTCGGTCTGGCGTTCGAGCTCGAGCTGGGCCTTGAGATTGCCGAGGAACAAATTGCCTTGCGAGACGATGTTGCGCGCCATGAAGAACGCGAACAGCATCAGGAACACCGCCGTCACCAGATACGGTCCGGCCCCGCAGAGCAGCAGCGCGCCGGCGCAACCGACGGTCATGGTTGCGAGATAGACGAGACCCGCACGCGGGAAAGTCGACAGCGTGAAGGCGCCCCCCGACATCATGCCGACCATCAGGCAGGCGAGAATGAGCTGGCTGGTCGGCTCGACGCGGCTGAACAGAGCCAGCGGCAGCGTGCCCCAGATCGCGGCGAGGAAGAATGCCTGCCGCAGCATGTGCCGCGCGGCGCGGGCCGAGGCTTCCTGCGGCGGATTCCGGTGCGACCGCCGCCACGACCGAAACGCGATCAGCGCGACGGCAGAGAGCGTGAGGCCCCAGATCGCGAGGAAGTCGTTCCAGCCCCTGCCCCAGAACAGGATCAGCACGATGGCGACGTTGAGCATGGTGACGGCCATCGTCACCGGGATCAGCCGCGTCACCGCGTCGATCTGCTTGGCGCGGATGCGGCGCAGCTCGCGCTCGCTGAGACCGGCGGTCAGGCTGTCCTCGATCTCGAAGCCGCCGAGCCAATACAGGAGCGCGCCGACGAGGCCGTCGCGCGGCTCAGCTGGTTGTGAAGTTTTGACCGGCCATCCCATCCGTAGAACCTTTTCCGTATCAATGGCCTGCGGCCGGCTTAAGCCGGGTTAATTTTGTGGGAGATTTTGCGGCGTCCTTGACGGGCGCGTTTGCAGTTTGTTCTAACAAGCGCCCCTGCCCGGAGCCGCCCCCATGCCCATCAGAGTTGCCACCTGGAACGTGAACTCGGTCCGGCAGCGGATCGATCTCCTCCTGACCTGGCTCAGGGAGTGCCAGCCGGACATCGTCTGCCTGCAGGAGATCAAATGCGTCGACGAGGCCTTCCCGCGGCTGGAGATCGAGGCGCTCGGCTACAACGTCGTCACCCATGGGCAGAAGACGTTCAACGGCGTTGCATTGCTCTCGAAGCTGCCGTTCGACGAGACCAAGTCTGGACTCGCGGGCGACGATGAGGACGCGCATGCCCGCTTCCTCGAGGGCGTGGTGACGCTCAAGCGCGGCGTGCTGCGCATCGCCTGCCTCTATCTGCCCAACGGCAATCCGGTCGGGACCGAGAAATATCCCTATAAACTCAAATGGATGTCGCGGCTTCTTGAGTATTCGAAGGAGCGTCTCAAGACCGAGGAGCCGCTGATCCTCGCAGGCGACTTCAACGTCATCCCGCATGCCCGCGACGTCCACAATCCCGCGGCCTGGACCGAGGACGCGCTGTTCAAGCCCGAGACGCGGGAGAGTTTTCAGTCCCTGCTCGGCCTCGGCCTGACCGACGCCTTGCGCGCCGTCACCGACGAGCCCGGCCTCTACACCTTCTGGGACTACCAAGCCGGGGCCTGGCAGAAGAACCACGGCCTGCGGATCGACCATCTGCTGCTGTCGCCCCAGGCCAGCGACCGGCTCGCCAATGTCGGGATCGACAGCTATGTGCGGGCCTGGGAGAAGCCGTCGGACCACGTGCCGGTGTGGGCGGATCTGGATCTGGAGGCGGCGTAACGTGCGCAGGCCGCCAGCGGCAGGCGCAGC
>NZ_AKIY01000161.1 GCF_000282615.1 Bradyrhizobium sp. YR681
AGCACGTTGATCAGGTTCTTGGAGAAGTCCTGACGCACCTGCACGATCGAGAGGTTCGAACCGAGCGCGGAGGCCTGCGAGCGCAACGTGCTGGATGCCGCGTTGAGGCTGGTCAGCACCCTGTTGGTCGCGCCGTTGTCGATGAAGTCGGTGCCGCTGACGAGGTTGCTGAGGCCAAGACCCGCGGCGTTGAAGACCACGCCGTTGATACCGAGCGTCGAGCTGCCGGTTTCGTTGAAGACCAGCTTCAGCGTGTCGCCGTTGAGCAGGTTGACGCCGTTGAACGAGGAGTCCTGCGACGTGGTGTCGATCTGCTGGAGAATGTTGTTGAACTGGTTGACGAGGTTTCCGCGCGCCGTCTGCGCCACCGGATCCTCGACAGGCGGTTGAGCCGTCGAGAACGTCAATGCGCTGGTGATGGTTCCGCCGATCGCACCGCCCGCAGTTGTGGAGCCGAGCGTCGAGGAGGCGAATTCGTTGACGGTGGTGACCGTAAGCACGCCGTTGGCGTCGATCGTCGCCGTCATGTGGTTGGCCTGCAGCGCGACATTCAGCTGGTTCAGCGTCTTGACCGTGCCGTTGGTGCCGTCACCGAAGGTGACGTTCACGGGCGTGCCGCCGTTGAACGAGGAGAAGGTCAGGGTCTTGCCGCTGATGCCGCCCACACCCGAGTTGCGGGACGCGGTGAAGGCCGAGGCCGTGCCGGTGTTGCCGGCGAGGCCGAGGACGGGCAGCGCGTTGCCGGTGCTGGTGATCGCAAGGTCAGCGTTGATGCCGGTCGAGATTTTCAGCGCGCCGCTCGGCGCAATGGTGGAGTTGGTCTGGCCGGACGCGGTGGCCAGGGTGCCGCTGCCATTGCCGTTGAGGGTGAAGGTCTGCACGCCGGTCGCGAAGTCGATCGCCTTCAAGACGTCGGCGACGGTGCCCTGCTGAAGATAGACGGTCGAGTTGCCGTTGCCGTCGGTGACGACGTTGCCGGAGACGCCGAGCGTGGAGCCGACCGAGGCCGCAGTCGGCGTCGGCGCATCCTTGAAGGTGATGACCTTGCCGTCGACGTTCAGGGTCGAGCCCGCCTGCACCAGAGAGGACAGGCTGGTCGACCCGGTGACGCGGGGCGCGGAGGTGCTGACGGTGCCGCCGCCGCTCGATGTCGTGAGACCGAAGCTCTTCAGCAGGTCGGCCTTGCCGGACAGGCTCAGGTCGGAACCCGTCGACGATTTGAGCGTGGTGACGCCCGCCGCGATGCTCGACAGGGTCTGGCCCGGATTGGCCGTGACGGTGCCGCTGTTGTTGTAGCCGACGCCGCTGGCGAGGTCGATCGCGCCGAGGACGTCACCGACCGTGACGTTGGTCGAGGTCGTGCTGGCGCCGAGATAGATGGTCGAATTGCCGGTACCGTCGGTCACGACATTGCTGCCGACCTGCGATGATCCCGCCGGAAGGCTGGCCGGCAGGGCCGACGTCTTGAACGTGATGGTCTTGCCGTTCACGGTGAACGTATCGCCATCGGCATAGGGCGAGGACGTCGCCAGGGAGCCGCTCGCGCCGAACAGCTTGGTCGTTGCGTTGATGCTGCCGGCCGCGATCGGCGCCGTGGTGCGTGTGGCGGTGTTCGCAGTCGTCAAGCCGAGCTTTGCGAGGGTGCCGGCCGACGTATCGGTCAAGGCAATATTCGCATTCAGACCGGTGTTCAGCACGAGGGCGCCACCACCATTCACGCTGGACGCGTTGGTCGTGTTGCCCGTGATCGAATCGACGGTCGAAAGCAGGTTACCGACCGTCTGATCGATACCGATCGTCCAGTTGCCGCTGGCATCCACAGCAGCGGCGCCGGACGTGGTGAAGGTGATCGTCTTGCCG
>NZ_AKIY01000162.1 GCF_000282615.1 Bradyrhizobium sp. YR681
CGGCGAACGCATTGCCGGCCGTCAGGGCACCGCCGTTGGCCGTGCTCAACACCGTTGCAGAAGTAGTGGCCGCGTTGATGACAACGCCCGTGGTGGTAGCGTTGACGTAGGTCGTGCCCGTCGCCGCGGTGCCGGTCAGGGTACCGGGGGTGCCGCCGAGCGTGGTCGTGAGCGTGGCCGCGGTCGTACCGCCGACGGTGCCGTCATACAGCACGTTGCTGGAGGCAATTGCGCTCGTGAAGCTGGTGGTGCCGCGCAGGTCGGCGGGCGTCGCACCCGGGATCGTGGTCGAGACGTTCGACTTGGTCGAGTAGCCGACGGTGGTCTGGAGCGCCTGGTTGGCGATCGATTTCGCGCTGTCGATCAGCTTCTGGAGCGAGGTGATGCCGGTGTTGGCCGCCTGCAGCACCTGCACGCCGTTGTTGATGCCATCGAGCAGGTTGCTGATGTCGCTGGCCCGGTTGTCGAGCCCCTGGGCGGTGAAGAAGTTGGTGGGGTTGTCGAGGGCCGTGTTGACCTTCTTGCCCGTGGCCAAGCGCTGCTGCGTCGTGGCCAGGAGGTCGGCCGTCGACTGGAGCGACAACAGGTTCTGACGAACCGAGGCCGAAAGAACAATGTTGGACATTGGCGAGTCTTCCTCTTGAAGCGACACCGGATACGAATCGGGGCTCGCCGAGTGTGAGAACGAGCTTTTGTCCTGTTGTAGGGGTTCTCCTTTAAAGTATGGTTAACGCCGACTTAAACGGTACGGTTAACAGAGGGTTAACGCCCCGCCCGCCCCGGATCCCGGCCGATATGAAGTGCGGCACGCCCGGCCCGGACGGCACCCGCCAAAAGAAAAACGGCGGGGCCGAAGCCCCGCCGCCATATTTGGTTTGCGATTGCTGCTGCGGATCAGCGGAGCAGCTGCAACACGC
>NZ_AKIY01000163.1 GCF_000282615.1 Bradyrhizobium sp. YR681
GGCGGCTGCCTGACCAAGCCGCTCGATCTCAGTCGCCTGCGCGCCGCACTCGAATTGCCGCAGCGGTCGCCTCTGGTCGCGACATCCGCCTCGCCCATGCTCCGGATCACGCCCGACAAAATCGCGCGCGGCCTCGCGGACGGGGAGTTCTTCGTCGAATTCCAGCCGAAGATCGCGCTTCAGACCGGAAAGGTCGTCGGTGCCGAGGCGCTCGCGCGCTGGCAGACCGCCGAATTCGGCATGGTCTCGCCGGCGGTCTTCATTCCGATCGCCGAGGAGGCCGGCCTGATAAGCGAGTTGACCGAC
Source organism: Bradyrhizobium sp. YR681 (assembly GCF_000282615.1). Lineage (GTDB taxonomy): Bacteria > Pseudomonadota > Alphaproteobacteria > Rhizobiales > Xanthobacteraceae > Bradyrhizobium. The sequence goes on from NZ_AKIY01000163.1 coordinate 307, forward strand.
TGCGTCCTGTCGTCGGCGATGTCGCAGGGGCGCAAGCTGATCGAACGCAATCCCGGCTTCACCATCGCCGTCAACATTTCGGGCTCGCTGATGTCGGACCTGACATTGCCCGAGCGGATCGAGGAAATCCTGCGCCGCCAGGATGTCCCTCTGTCGGCGCTGACGGTGGAGATCACCGAGACCACGGCGATGGCCGACGTCGATTGCGCCAACGACATTCTGGTGCGGCTGCGGATCAAGAAGATCGGAACGGCCATTGACGATTTCGGCACCGGCTATTCGTCGCTCGCGGCGCTGGCGCGGCTGCCGTTCAGCGAGCTGAAGATCGATCAGTCGTTCATCAAGGGGTGTGAAACCGACGCCGACATGATGAAGATCGTCGATGCCTCCGTTGCCCTGGCCAAGGCGTTCAACATGAAGGTCGTGGCCGAGGGCGTCGAAAGTCAGGAAGCGCTCGAGATCATCCGCCGGATCGGATGCGACGTCGCGCAGGGCTTCTTCTTTGCCCCCTCGCTGCGGCGCTCGCGCGCCGAGCGATGGATATCGCAGCGCAACTCCCTCGCGGATGAGCAGGCCGGATCGCGGCAACGCGGTGCGGCGGAAGCGCCGGCGCTCGCGAGCTGAGACGACGAACCCCGGTCGCGAGGCGACCGGGGCTGCGCCAGCCGATGCAGGCGGGCTCAGTAGATCCC
>NZ_AKIY01000164.1 GCF_000282615.1 Bradyrhizobium sp. YR681
CTCGCAATGACGATGTGGATATATCGGCGCTCCCAAAAGCTCCCACCGGCAAAGCCAACGACGGCGCAAAACGAAAATGGCCGGGACGAAGCCCGGCCATTTCGCAATCGTTCGCGACTGCGACCTTACGTGTTCTTCAGCGCGACGCGGAATTCGGCTTCGGTCTTGGCCTTGACCTCGTCGAGCGTGACGCCGTCGGCGAGCTCGATCAAGGCCATGCCGCCGTCGCCGTGCTTGTCGATGGTGAAGACGGCGAGATCGGTCACGACCATGTCGACCACGCGCTCGCCGGTCAGCGGCAGATTGCACTGCTTCAGCAGCTTCGAGCCGTCCTTGGCGGAATGCTCCATCACCACGACGACGCGCTTGACGCCGGCGACGAGGTCCATCGCGCCGCCCATGCCCTTGACCATCTTGCCGGGGATCATCCAGTTGGCGAGATCGCCGTTCTGGGCGACCTGCATGGCGCCGAGGATCGACAGGTCCATGTGGCCGCCGCGGATCATGCCGAAGGAATCCGCGCTCGAGAAATACGAGGTCGAGGGCAGCTCGCTGACGGTCTGCTTGCCGGCGTTGATGAGGTCGGCGTCCACCTCGTCCTCATAGGGGAACGGGCCCATGCCGAGCATGCCGTTCTCGCTCTGCAGGCTGACGTCGACGCCCTCGGGGATGAAGTTCGAGACCAGCGTCGGGATGCCGATGCCGAGATTGACGTAATAGCCGTCACGCAGTTCCTTTGCGGCGCGCGCAGCCATCTGTTCACGGGTCCAGGCCATATCGCTCTCCTGATCTCAAGCTGCGGTGCGCGGGCGGGTATTGCGGAATTCGATGCGCTTCTTGGCCGTACCGACCTCGACGATGCGCTTCACGAAAATTCCGGGCGTGTGGATGTGGTCCGGGTTGAGCTCTCCGGCGGGAACCAGATGCTCGACCTCGGCCACCGTCATCTTGGCGGCGGTCGCCATCATCGGGTTAAAGTTGCGCGCGGTCTTGCGGTAGATCAGGTTGCCGGCGGTGTCGCCCTTCCAGGCGTGGACGATGGCGAGGTCGGCGAACAGGCCGCGCTCCATCAGATACTTCTCGCCGTCGAATTCCTTCACTTCCTTGCCTTCGGCAATCAGCGTACCGACGCCGGTCTTGGTGTAGAAGGCCGGGATGCCGGCGCCGCCGGCGCGGATGCGCTCGGCCAGCGTGCCCTGCGGATTGAATTCGAGTTCCAGCTCGCCGGCGAGGAATTGCTGGGCGAACAGCTTGTTCTCGCCGACATAGGACGAGATCATCTTCTTGATCTGGCGGGTCTCGAGCAGGCGGCTGAGCCCGATGCCATCGACGCCGGCATTGTTGGAGACCACCGTCAGGCCCTTGACGCCGGACTCGCGGATTGCGTCGGACAGTTCCTCGGCAATGCCACAGAGGCCGAAGCCGCCCGACATGATCATCATGTTGTCTTTCAGGATGCCGTCGAGGGCCGACTTCGCGTCGGGATAGACCTTGTTCATACAGGAAACCTTCGGCTTGGAGGCGTCGCGCCTGATTGGCGGCGATTATTAGGCGAAATCCTCCAAAGCCGTCAATGATACGGGGGTTCTCCGCACCGGGAGGCGGTGCTAGAAGCTGCCCACGCCGTGGGCAGAACTGCCCGCGGCCTTGAAAGCGACAAGAAAACCCATCAAGTTGCGGCACTTAACGTAAAAGGACGTTACGTAAGGAAATTGGGCGCGAGGCGTGCAGCTCTCCAGCCCGCTTTTCAGGCTCCAACGACCAACCCGATCAGGACACGCCATTGACCATGGCCCAAGGAATGAAGCGCCTCGGGACGCCGATCGCGGCGCTGCTCGGCGTCGCGCTGATCGCCCTGATCGCGACCTCCTGGCTCATCAACCGCGACGCGCTGCGCAAGGCGGTGGAAAGCCAGATCCGCGACGTGACCGGGCTCGAGCTCAGCGTCGCCGGTCCGATCGACATCTCGGTGCTGCCGGCGAGCTACATCTCGTTCCATGACGTCGGCCTGAAGGGCGGCGGCACCAGCGACCCTGCGCTCCATGTCGACGTGCTCACCGCCAATCTGCGGCTGCTGCCGC
>NZ_AKIY01000165.1 GCF_000282615.1 Bradyrhizobium sp. YR681
CGGGCCGATGCCGCCGCAGACACCGCCGTGAGGAGCAGCCGGTGTTAACCGGCCATTAGGGTTAACGGTCTATTGCTGGCGCATTCGGCTCGATCCATCCGCTCGAGAGTCATAGCGTCATGCGTCAACGGTTCAGTCCTGCCCGGCTTCTCGCGTCGGCTTCGCTCGTCGCAGTGGTGGCCACGAGCCTCGGCGGCTGCACGGCGATGCCAAAACTTTCCGACGTCACCGGCTCGATCGGGCCGCGCGCGGAAGCCGCTCCCACCGCCCCCGCCGATCCGGTCCGCGCCGTCGAAGTCTATGGCGAGCGCTACCGTGCCAACCCCAAGGACGCCGAGGCCGCCCTCGGCTACGGCCAGGCCCTGCGCGCCAACGGCCAGCGCGCCCAGGCCGCCGCCGTGCTCGAGCAGGCGACCATCGCCAATCCCGGCAACAAGGCGCTGCTCGCCCAATATGGCCGCGCGCTGGCCGACAATGGCAATTTTCAGCAGGCCTTCGACGTGCTGTCGAAGGCGCACTCTCCCGACAATCCGGACTGGCGCCTTCTCTCGGTGCAGGGCACGGCGCTCGATCAGATGGGCCGTCACGAGGACGCCCGTGCCTATTATGTGAGCGCGCTGAAGATCGCGCCGGGTGATCCCGGCGTGCTCTCCAATCTCGGCCTATCCTACATGCTCTCGAAGGATCTGCCGAAGGCCGAGGAGGCCTTGCGGCAGGCCTACGCCTCGCCGCGCGCGAGCTCGCGGGTGCGGCAGAATCTCGGCCTGGTGGTCGGCCTGCAGGGCCGCTTCGCCGAGGCTGAGACCATCGTGAAGGCCGATCTGCCGCCAGATCAGGCCGCGGCCAATGTCGCCTATCTCAAGGAGATGTTGAACCGCAACGACGCTCCGCGCGGGGCACCGAAGCGGACGCCGGTCGCCTCGCTCAGCCGGCCGGACTGATCAGCCCCGATCTTGCGATCTTGTCGCCGCCCACGGACTGTGGGCTGCTCGCCTCCGCGTTTTCCGTCAGTGCAGCTCGGTGATCTTGATGCCGGTCGGGCCGAGAATGACGACGAACAGCACCGGCAGGAAGAACAGGATCATCGGCACCGTCAGCTTCGGCGGCAGCGCGGCGGCCTTCTTCTCGGCCTCGTTCATGCGCATGTCGCGATTTTCCTGCGCCATGACGCGCAGGGAATGCCCGAGCGGCGTGCCGTAACGTTCCGCCTGCTGAAGCGCCAGACAGACCGATTTAACACCCTCGAGGCCGGTGCGCCGTGCCAAATTCTCGTAGGCGACCTTGCGGTCCTGCAAATAGGACAGCTCGGCCGTGGTCAGCGTGAATTCTTCCGACAGCGCGATCGACTGGCCGACGATCTCGGTGGCGACCTTCCGGAACGCCATTTCGACCGACATGCCGGATTCGATGCAGATCAGCAGCAGGTCGAGCGCGTCCGGAAAGGCGCGCTTGATCGAGAGCTGGCGCTTGGAGATCGCGTTCCTGAGGAACAGCATCGGCGCCTGGAGGCCGAGATAGGCGGCGCCGACGCAGATACCGATCTTGATCGGCATCGACTGCTCCATATGCGCGATCAGGAACACGTAGATGACGGAGCCGACGAACAGCACGATCGGGGCAACCATGCGGGCGAACAGGAAGGTAATGTAGGGCGCCTGGCCGCGATAGCCGGCCATGATCAGCTTGTCCCGCGCCGCTTCCTGCGCGAGCCATTTGGTGAGGTTGAAGTCCTCGACGACCTTGGAGACGAGCTGCTTCGGGGTCTGGCGCAGCGAGACTTTCTCGCTCTTGTGGAGGCGGTCGCGCTCGCGCTGCCGAATGCGCTCGCGCTCGTTCGCCACCGCCTTCATGCGCTTGGACAGACCCTCGCCGGCGAACAGCGGCATCACCAGCGTATAGACGGTAGCGCTGGCGGCGATGGCCGCCAGCAACATGGTCATGAACCGGACGTCATGTAGTTTCGTAACGAGGAACTCGACCATACGGCACCGTCAGAAGTCGAAATTGATCATCTTTTTCATCACCATGATGCCGATCGACATCCAGACGACGCAGCCGACCAGCATCAGCTGGCCGGTGGGATGGGTCCAAAGCAGTGAGATGTAGTGTGGCGTCGTGAGGTAGACGAGGAACATCACGATCGGCGGCAGCGAGCC
>NZ_AKIY01000166.1 GCF_000282615.1 Bradyrhizobium sp. YR681
TCGCCGGCGGCTTCGACGATCAGCGCGGAGACGATCGCGAGCGTCAGCGGGATCTTGATGGTGACCGAGGAGCCCTCGCCGGCCACCGACTTGATGTCGATGGTGCCGCCGATCTGGTCGATATTGGTGCGCACCACGTCCATGCCGACGCCGCGGCCGGAGACCGAGGTGATGGCGGCCGCGGTCGAGAAGCCCGGCGCGAAGATGAACTTGTGGATCTGGGCTTCCGACATCTTCTCCAGCTCGGCCTCGGTGACGAGACCTGAGGAGATCGCCTTGGCCTTGATCTTCTCGGTGTTGAGGCCGCGGCCGTTGTCGGCGATGCAGATGATGATGTGGCCGCCCTCGTGATAGGCGGAGAGGCGGATGGTGCCCTGCTCGCCCTTGCCGCTAGCCAGACGCTCGGCGGGGGTCTCCAGGCCATGATCGGCGGAGTTGCGCACCATGTGGGTGAGCGGGTCCTTGATCAGATCGAGCACCTGGCGGTCGAGCTCGGTGTCGGCACCGTGCATCTCCAGCTCGATCTGCTTGCCGAGTTCGCTCGACAGATCGCGGACGATGCGGGGCAGCTTCTGCCAGGCATTGCCGATCGGCTGCATGCGCGTCTTCATGACGCCTTCCTGCAGCTCGGCGGTGACGTTGGAGAGGCGCTGCAACGGCACCTTGAACTCGGTGTCCTCGTTGCGCCTTGAGATCTCCAGCAGTTGGTTGCGGGTCAGCACCAGCTCGGAGACCATGGTCATCAGGTGCTCCAGCGTATCCACGTTGACGCGGATGGACTGGTTGGCGATGCTGGCTCCCTCGCCGGCAGCCTCGTCGGCGACCGACTTCTTCGGCGCGGCCTTCTCCTTGGCGGGCTTGGCAGCTTCCTTCGCAGTTTCCTTGGCAGCGGGCGCCGGGGCTTCTGCAGCGGGTGCGGGCGCGGCTTCGATCGCGGTCTCGCGGAAGGCACGCTCGAGCTCGTCGAGCGAGACTTCGCCGGGACGCAGCGGGCGCTCCAGGGTCTGGTCGATCAGCGAACCTTGGGTCATTTCTTTTTCTTTCGACGGTGCAACCTTGGCTTCGACGGGAGCGGGAGCTTCCGGCACGAGCGGCGGGGCTTCAGCAACGGGAGCAGCAACGGCGCCGGCCGCCGGCATCGGCTGGGCC
>NZ_AKIY01000167.1 GCF_000282615.1 Bradyrhizobium sp. YR681
GCGAATTGCGCCGCGAGGACGCGAAGGCGTGTCTGCAAACTCAAATGCAAGCTGGGAGAGCGAAGCTGTCGCCTCATACGCCGCATTGCGCGCAATGACGGCGCTGAAACAGCGAGCGCCTATCTCTCCCCGCCACCCTGAGGTGCCGGAGCGAAGCGGAGGCCTCGAAGGGCGACGGCCCGGCCGCATCTTCGGCCGTGCATCCTTCGAGGCTCCCCCTGGGACGCGCTGCGTCCCATGCTTCGCACCTCGGGATGACGGAGCTGGGACTGTCGTCGTTGCGCAATGACGGAGTTGAAGCAACGGCGCTGGTATCGCTCTACAAATCCGGCCTCACCGTCCCGCTGGTGCCGACATCGCGCCGTTGGTGTAGCGCGACCAGTCGGGCGTGGTTGGCTGCGACGGCCAGATCGCGGCGTTGGCGTCGCGTACCGACTGGGTGATGGGCGCGGGTTGCGCCTTGCGGGCGTGGTGGCGGTCGCTGGCGGTGGCGGTCTGGATGGTGGCGGCGGCAATCAGCGCGGCGCCGAAAATGGCAAAGGTCTTTCGCATGGTTGTTTCTCCCGTGACGACGCTCCGGCTGTGAAAAAATGTCGTCGTCGCCGGTGACATGGCGATGCGTCCCGCCGAATGTCAGCCGCGCTAGCTTCACGAACGGAAGCGCGGCCATCAAATTGGGGCGAGCAAATTTCTTGGGCCTGGCCAAAAATTCGGCAATCGCCCCACGCCTCCGGTGGACTTGACCGGTGCAATCCGATTGAATGGGCTCCAATCGAGTTTTCAGGCGACAACGATGTCGAGATATCTGCTGATCCTCCTCCTGATCGCCGCGCCGGCGGCCGCGCAAGTCAAGCTCGCGCCAAAGACCTCGGCGGCGCATCCGGACCCCTGCGCCCCGATCGGGCGCACCGCGGACGGCAAGCTGGTCTACTCCATGAAATGCGAGAACCTGCCGGCGCCGCCTTCGCCTCCGCCGCAGGCGGAACTGAGGGAGGCACCCGCGCCCGCCGCCGAGCCTGAGCCCGAGACGCGCCGGAGCGGCATTTTCGGCTGGTCCTACGACCGCAGGTGACTTGACTTGAGGTGACTTGCCGCGCCCCTTGCGCGATCCTGTCTGGAATGCTCTTTGCTTGAAAATTCACCGTGGGGCGCGACCGCCCCCGATCCAGAGAGATGAGATGAGCAAACTCGTTATCCGCGCCGGCGACTACACCTTCGATGCCCGCTTCGAGGAGCAGGCGGCGCCCAAGACCGTGGCCGCCTTCCGCAAGGCGATGCCGTTCGAAAGCCACATCATCCATGTGCGCTGGAGCGGCGAGGCGGTGTGGATGCCGCTCGGCGACCTCGATTTCGGTGTCGGCTACGAGAACCACACCAGCTATCCCGCGCCGGGCCAGATCATCCTCTATCCAGGCGGCATCAGCGAGACCGAGATCCTGATGGCCTATGGCGGCGTGAGCTTCGCCAGCAAGATGGGCCAGCTCGCCGGTAATCACTTCATCACCGTGACCTCGGGCCTGGAGAACCTGGCGACCCTCGGCAAGAGCGTGCTCTGGAAGGGCGCCCTGCCGATCCGCTTCGAGGAAGTCTGAGTGACTGACACCCGCTACCCGCGCGATCTCCGCGGTTACGGCCGCAACCCGCCGCATCCGCAGTGGCCCGGTAACGCGCGGGTGGCGGTGCAGTTCGTCGTCAACTTCGAAGAGGGCGGCGAGAACAACATCCTGCACGGCGACCGCGCGTCGGAAGCGTTCCTGTCCGACGTGCTCGGCGCGCAGCCCTGGCCGGGCCAGCGCCACGCCAACATCGAATCCATGTTCGAATACGGCTCGCGCGCCGGCTTCTGGCGGCTGTGGCGGATGTTCGGCGAGCGGAAATGGCCGACCACCGTGTTCGGCGTCGCCACCGCGCTGAAGCGCAATCCCGAGATCGTCGCAGCGATGAAGGAATCCAGCTGGGACATCGCCAGTCACAGCCTGAAATGGATCGAGCACAAGGACATGACCGAGGCGCAGGAGCGCGCCGAGATCGCCGAATCCATCCGCGTTCACCTCGAGGCGACCGGCTCGCGTCCGCTCGGCTGGTACACCGGGCGCTCCTCGATCAACACCAACAGGCTGTTGATGGAGGAGGGCGGCTTCCTCTATCTCTGCGATTCCTATGCCGATGATCTGCCCTATTGGGTCAAGGGCGCGAACGGCAAGCAGCTCATCATTCCCTATACACTCGATGCCAACGACATGCGGTTCATCAACCCGCAGGGTTTTGCCGAAGGCGAGCAGTTCTACACCTATCTGAAGGACGCCTTCGACGTGCTCTACGCCGAAGGTGAAACCGCGCCGAAGATGATGTCGGTCGGATTGCACTGCCGTCTCGCCGGCCGGCCCGGCCGTGCCGCGGGGCTGATCCGCTTCCTCGATTACATCGGCAAGCACGATCGCCTCTGGGTGCCGACGCGATTGCAGATCGCGCAGCACTGGCACGACAAGCACGCGCATCTGGCGGCGGATGCGTTCGAGATCGGATGAAGGTGTGATGTCGCAAATTTCGCTCACCGCTCTCAATGCTGCAAGCAAGGCCGATTTCGTCGCCGCGCTGGCCAATATCGTCGAATATTCGCCGTGGATCGCGGAGAAGCTTGCCGAGCAGCGACCGTTCGCCGGCCTCAACCAGCTGCACGCCGCGCTGATGGCGGCAATCCAGGCTGCCGAACCCGACGCGCAACTGGCGCTGATCCGTGCGCATCCCGATCTCGCCAACAAGACCCAGCGCGCAGCCGGCCTGACGGCGGAATCGACCGACGAGCAGAACAGCGCCGGCCTCGATCGTCTGTCGGATGCCGAATATGCCGCCTTCGAGCGCGTCAACAATGCGTACCGCGACAAATTCGGCTTCCCCTATATCGTCTGCGTGCGCCGCCACACCAAGGATTCCGTGCTGCGCGACTTCGAGACGCGGCTGCTCAATATCGGCAAGACCGAGACGCGCCGAGCGATCGAGGAGATCGGCCGCATCTCGGCGCTGCGGCTCGATCAGCTCGTCAGCGCTGACGACAGGCTGAAGGTGCACGGCCGTCTCTCGACTCATGTGCTGGACAATCACACCGGCAAACCCGCGCCCGGCATTCCGGTCGAGCTCGTCGAGCTCGCGAATCTCGGCGAAAGCCGCGTGATCGCGCGCACGGTTACGAATGCAGACGGTCGCACCGACCAGCCGTTGATCGGCGGGCG
>NZ_AKIY01000168.1 GCF_000282615.1 Bradyrhizobium sp. YR681
TGCGCCGATCTCTTTTGCAAAATCCGAATCCGGCGGTCCGGAGATCGAGATGAGCTTCCCGCCCTTCTTCAGAATCCGCATGGATTTTTCCATGGTCTTGCCATCCTGGCTATGCAAGACGACGTCATAGTCCTTCAACATCCCTTCAAAATCGTCTTTTTTGTAGTCGATCACGATATCCGCCCCAAGGCTCTTCACCAAATCCAGATTGGCAGCACTTGTGCTGGTCGCTACCGTTGCGCCAAGGTGCTTCGCCAACTGAATGGCGAATGTCCCCACGCCGCCGGAACCCGCCTGAATAAAGATCCTCTGCCCCTTCTTCAATTCCGCTTTCCCGATCAATGCTTGCCATGCGGTCAAGCCCACAAGAGGCAACGAGGCAGCCTCTTCCATCGAGATCGATTTCGGTTTCAAGGAAACGTCTTTGTCACTCACCGCGATAAACTCTGCGAATGTGCCTATCCGGTCTTTGTCGGGACGGGCATAGACTTCATCGCCGGGCTTGAACTGCCTTACT
>NZ_AKIY01000169.1 GCF_000282615.1 Bradyrhizobium sp. YR681
TAAGATCTCGGTTTGAGTCGGGGTTTCACACTTGATGCCTTGTGGCATCTGGTGAACGACTGGGTGCGAAAAGCCCAGCGACAGATTCAACTTGTCGCCTTGTGCTTGAGCGCGGAAACCCACACCAACCAAGTTCAGCTTCTTTTCGAAACCCTTAGTGACACCGTTGACCATGTTATTGACCAACGCACGCAGGGTACCGGACATCGCATTTGCTTCACGGCTGTCATTTGCAGCCTCGAAGTTCAGCGTGCCATTGTTGTTTGCAACCTTCACCAGGCCAGTCAATGGCTGGGAAAGCGAGCCCAACGGGCCTTTTACTGTGATCTGCGCTGCAGTAATGGTCGCTTCCGCGCCACTCGGCAGTGCAATCGGCATTTTACCAACACGAGACATATTGCACTCCTTAGGCCACGTAGCAAATCACTTCGCCACCGACACCGGTAGCGCGCGCTTTGCGATCTGTCATGACGCCACGTGGAGTGGAAACGATTGCCACACCCAGGCCGTTCATCACG
>NZ_AKIY01000170.1 GCF_000282615.1 Bradyrhizobium sp. YR681
TTTTTCAAATTCTCCCGCATACGAATGAGTAACAACACTTTCATCTCCTCGCCTGTTCTCCCCCATCAACAAACAAAGTTGTTCAGCCTCGACGATGCATGCTGCTCCTCGAGCTTTTCCAAAATCCATGAGGCAAGTAACGATAGCCTTAGTCATCCATTCTTGGTATGTAAATCTGTGACTAATGGCATCAACCATTCGAGTGATTCGCCCGAAACCATGCAATCGACCATTAGGTAAATAAGCGACATGTGCCACTCCACGAAAAGGGAGTAAATGATGCGGACAGATTCCATGTATAGCGATATTTCGCACAATGACCACGTCACGGCAATCATCATCAAAACCCGCTCCTAATGCATCAAATGGATCCACATTGTATCCATCCAGCAAGCGGTTCTTCCATAGCTCGGTTACGCGGCGAGCTGTATTTTTCATGTGAGAGTCATCAGTCTCAATGCCACTTGCCTGAAGAAGATGGATAATGCTCAACTCGAAGGCTCCTGAATCAAAGCAGTGGGTTCGTTTGACTCCGGAGAATTTCTCGCTCTGACA
>NZ_AKIY01000171.1 GCF_000282615.1 Bradyrhizobium sp. YR681
TTCTGTAAAGGCGAATATTTTCGCGCCAGCGCATTGACCCGGCGGTTGGGTGTTTTGCCCGCCGGGCAACACAAGGTCTCGTAGCCCGGATGGAGCGCAGCGTAATCCGGGAATCGAGCCGCGTGGGCAAAGTCCCGGATTGCGCTGCGCTCCATCCGGGCTACGAAACGCCGCTTACAGCTTCGCCTCGGCAAAAATGCCGGAGATCCAGTCCAGGAAGACGCGCAGGCGTAGCGCGAGCTGGCGATTCTGCGGATAGAGCGCGCAGAGCGGCGTCGGCGACGGCGGATAGTCGGCCAGCACTTCGACCAGCGCGCCGCTGGCGAGATCGTCCGCGAAGCGATAGCGCGGCGCCTGCGCGAGGCCGAAGCCGAGCCGAGCCAGATCGGCCATGGTGTCGGAATTGTTGACGCGAACCCGGCTCGGTAGCACGATTTGCCGCAGTGAGCCTGCGACGGAAAATTCCAGCGGCAGCACGTCGCCGGTGCGCGACGACACGAAGGCCACCATCTGATGGCGGTCGAGCGCATCCGGCGTCGCGGGCATGCCGTGGCTGGCGAGATAGGCCGGGCTCGCCACCGTGATCTCCGCGATGGTGCCGAGGCGGCGCAGGATCATCCCGCTGTCCTCGGGCTCGCCCGACCGGATCACGCAGTCGATGCCCTCGCGCACGAGATCGACCAGACGGTCGCCCTGCCCGATCTGCAAGTCGAGCTGCGGATAGCGCGCCAGGAACGCCGGCAGATGCGGCAGGATGAAGGTGCGGGTCAGCAGCGGATGCGCATCGATGCGCAGCAGGCCGCGCGGCCGCGTATCGCGCATCGCGGTTTCGGCTTCCTCGACGTCCGCCAGGATGGCGACACAACGGCGGTAATAGTCCTCGCCGTCGAGCGTCGGCGTGACATGACGCGTCGTCCGTTCGAGCAGGCGCGCGCCCAGCCGCGCCTCGAGCGTCCGCAGGACTTCGCTCGCCGTCGAGCGGGGAATGCCGAGATCGGCTGGGGCCGCCG
>NZ_AKIY01000172.1 GCF_000282615.1 Bradyrhizobium sp. YR681
CGCCAGCCGCTTCTCGGCAAGCTGCGTCGAGCCGCGCATGTCGACGAACAGGCTGACGAGATAACGCTCCTGGCCGATCCTCGCCGGCGTCGAGGCCTGCCCGTCCGCCGCATGCGTGTGGGGCGTGAACAGCTGGAAGAAGGAGAGGTCGGCATCCGGCCGCAACTGGCAGGCCAGCCGGATCGAGGGATCGGCGGCGCCGACGCGGGCGAGCACGAAGGCCTCGCGCTGCGACGGCTCGGGGAGGGCGCCATGATCGCCGATGATGCGGATGCGGCAGGTCGAGCAGCGCGCGCGGCCGCCGCAGACGCTGGCATGCGGCACGTTGTGGCGCAGGCTCGCCTCCAGCACGGAGAGGCCCTTGGGCACACGCACCGTCTTGCCGTTGCCGTAGGACAGCGCGATCATTCCGCCGCGCCGTTCCCGCCAGGCGCGCGCGCCTCTTGCGAGCAGCACCACGCCGAGCAGGCCGAAATAGCCCATGACGAGGCCGCCGCTGATGCGTTCGAGCACCTGGTTTTCCGCGACCGTGCCGACCTGTTGCCGCGTATAATTCGTCTTGCGCCAGTCGGTGTCGTCGCTGTCGGCGGCAACGCTGCGCCCGCCCTGATAGATGCCGAGCATCGCCAGCGTCGGGATCAGGACGGCGGCTGCGAGCAGATAGGGCGCGGCGCGCGTGAAGAAGGTCTTCATGCGCAGCCAGAAATAGATGCCGACGCAGCCGTGCACCCAGGCGACCACGAGCAGGATCGTCATCTGCCAGAGCCGGGCGGGCGCCAGGACGAAGAACAGATAGAGTTCCTGCGGGTAAAGCTTCTCGTGCCCGTAGAGCGTCAGGCCGAGCCTGATACCGATCACATGCGCCATGACGAGCAGGGGAATGCTCAGGCCCAGCACGAGCTGAAGCGGCTCGACCGTCTTCCAGCGAAACTCGCGGCGCTGATACAGCGCGAACACACCGAGCCCGGCGTGGATCAGCGCGGCCGCGTAGAACACGATCGTCACGGGCAGGAACTGCCAGAACAGGACGTGGTAATAGACCCCGGCCTCCATGGCATCGACCGAGATGTTGCCGAGCGCATGGTTGAGGAAATGGCTGACCACGTAAGCGAACAGGATGATGCCGCAGACCAGCCGCACCTGCCGCGCGTTGGTGGCGCGGACGAGCTCAGTCATGTGTGCGGGAGCAGTGGCCATGATTCGGTTGTATCAGTTCATGAAGGAGAACAGCCAGCCTAGCGTTTAATTCCAGGGGGTGGACAGGTTCGGGGATCACATGCCTGACAAGGTTACGAAATCGTAGGGTGGGCAAAGGCGCGCCCTTGCGCGCCGTGCCCACCATTCTTCCCCATATCCTTACGGTGGGCACGCTTCGCTTTGC
>NZ_AKIY01000173.1 GCF_000282615.1 Bradyrhizobium sp. YR681
GGGGGGCGAGCCGATCATCTGCTCGCCCGTCTCGGCAAGCACCACCTTGAAGCCGGCCGGCACATCGACCGGCTCGGGCGTGAACAGCGCGGCGACCTGCGGACCCGACAGGAGATCGCCGAGCGCGGCGAAGCTCGCCGCGGACATGTCGACCATGTCGGCAAACGGCGTCATGTCCACGGGATAGCGCCGCGCCCGCGGCCCACCTTCTGCCAGATGCTTCTGGCTGGTCGTCAGCGCGCTCCAGATCGGACGATCCAGCAGCCGCTCATCGCTGTCGGACACCGGCCTAATCCTTGTCGAAGCTGACGATGACGGCGGCGTTGGCGATGAGGATCGGGTCGTTGGCCACTTCCGTCGCCGAGGGAATCTCCAGCCCGCCCTTGACCGCAGTCACCGTCACCGTGCCGTAAGGCAGCTCCTTCGCAACGGCTTCCTTGTCGACCGCCTCGGGGTTCGGCACGCCGATCGTGACATCGACGAACATGTCGTTCGCGGTCTTGCCGATCATCCGGAAGAAACCGAGGCTCGAATGCCTGATCGCATCCGACACAGCGCGCTTCGCCGCCTTGGTGGCGTCCCTGCCGTGGACGTCGACGCCCATGCCCATCTCGGTGATACAGCGAACGCGAGTCATGTTTTCATTCCCGTAGTTAGTTGGATGATGTTGACGCAAGTTGTTATCGCATTTGAGCTGATCGGCATATTCCGTCATTGCGAGCGCAGCGAAGCAATCCAGAGTCCTTCCGCGGAGACAGTCTGGATTGCTTCGTCGCAAGGGCTCCTCGCAATGACGGGTACGGCGAGAGTGTCGAACATCACGCCTTTGCCTTCTCATGCGCGCGCAGCTCGTCGACCAGCACCCGCACATTCTCCGAATAGTCGATCGGGATCACGACCAGATGCACGCCGCCCTCCTTGAAGGCCGCATCGAGCGTCGTGCCAAAGCTGTCGATGCTCGCGATGCGGTGTCCCTTGGCGCCGTAGGCCTTGGCGTAGAGGACAAAATCGGGATTGCCAAAGGTCATGCCGTAATCGGCGAAATGGTCGACGGCCTGCTTCCAGCGGATCATGCCGTAGGCGTTGTCTTCGAGCACCAGCACGACCAGGTTGAGCTTGAGGCGGACTGCGGTCTCCATCTCCTGGCTGTTCATCATGAAGCCGCCGTCGCCGGCAACCGCGAGCACGCGACGATCGGGATAGAGCATCGCGGCCATCATCGCCGATGGCAGGCCGGCGCCCATCGTCGCCAGCGCGTTGTCGAGCAGCAGCGTGTTGGCGACGCGGGTGCGATAGTTGCGCGCGAACCAGATCTTGTACATGCCGTTGTCGAGCGCGACGATGCCGTTCTCCGGGATCACCTGGCGGATGTCATGCACGATCCGCTGCGGCGTCGGCGGCCAGCGGGACTCCGTGGCGCGATCGGCAAGATGCCTGAGTATCTCTTCACGCAGCGGCAGCAGCGCGGCGGCGTGCGGCAGCTTGCCTTCAAGGCGGTCGGCCAGAAGCTCCAGGCTCGGGCCGACATCGCCGATAACCTCGGCATCCGGGAAATAAACCTGCTCGACGCTGGCCGAGGTATAGCTGACATGAATCACCTTCGGGCCCGATGGCCCCATGATGAAGGGCGGCTTCTCGATCGGGTCGTGACCGATTGCGACGATCAGGTCGGCGGCCTCGATCGCGTCGTGGACATAGTCGCGCTCGGACAGTGCCGCGGTGCCCATGTAGAGATTGGTGCCGCCGGGCACGGTGCCCTTGCCCATCTGCGTGGTGAAAAACGGAATGCCGGTTCGCCGCACGAAGCTTGCGATCCCGTGGGTCGAGCGCGGCCGGCTGGTCGCCGCCCCCATCATCACCAGCGGGCTCCTTGCCGCCAAGATCATCTCGGCGGCGCGGTCGAGCGCGGCACGATGGGCGACGGGAATTTCGATCGGATGGATCGGGATCACGGGGGTGGCCGGCACCTCGTCGCCAGCGATGTCCTCGGGCAGTTCGAGATGCACCGGCCCCGGCCGCTCCTCCATCGCCACGCGGAAGGCGTCGCGCACCACGGTCGGAATGCTGGAGGCGCTGATGATCTGCCGCGACAGCTTCGTCAGCGGCTTCATGGTCGCGACCACGTCCACGATCTGGAAACGCGCCTGCCGGCTGCTCATGATCGGCTTCTGGCCGGTGATCAGGATCATCGGCATCGCGCCGAGATGTGCATAGGCCGCGCCCGTGGACAGATTGAGCGCGCCGGGGCCGAGCGTGGAGAGACAAACGCCGGGCTTTCCGGTCAGACGCCCATGCGTGGCGGCCATGAAGGCTGCGGCCTGCTCGTGGCGAGTCAGCACCAGCTCGATCTTGGAGGTGCGGAGCGATTCGACCAGATCGAGATTTTCCTCGCCGGGCACGCCAAAAATGCGGTCGACGCCTTCATTCTCCAGCGCGGCGACGAACAGATCCGATCCTTTGACTTTGTGGTCCTGCCCGCTCATGTCGCCTCCGCCTGCTGCTGGCTCCCGTGGTCCACGAGAACGGGCGCATGGTAGCCATCCAGGCCGCATGCACAACTCACAAAGAGGCGCGCAATTGCATCGGCACCGTCATTGCCAGCGAAGCGAAGCAATCCAGAGTCCATCCGTGGATACGTTTCTGGCTGCGTCGCTGCGCTCGCCATGACGGAGTGTGGAACTGCTCCGTTCGCCACTCTCGTGTCCTGGACGCGACGCAGCGCGCAGCGGTGCGGCGCAGAGCCGGGGCCCAGCAGACTGCGGCACTCGCTGCAACATGAGCCCCGGCTCTGCGCGGCAACGCGAAGGGCGTTGCAGCGCGTCCGGGGCACGAGACCGTTGTTAAATGGCTGACATGGGTTCGCGGCCTCGCGGCTTGTTTCGCCCGAGCTTTGCTTGATCTCGTCACGCTCTCTTGTCAGAGGGCGCAGGGAAGACCGGGTGCCGGCCGGGCACCCACGGTCCACTGTGCGA
>NZ_AKIY01000174.1 GCF_000282615.1 Bradyrhizobium sp. YR681
AAGCGGCTGCCGTTCGACACCGTCTTCATCGTCAATCGTTTTCTCGGCGCGGTTTCGCAGGCCGTGATCGCGAATGGCGGCCAGCCCAACCAGTTCGTCGGCGACGGCATGCTGGCGCTGTTCGGGCTCACAGCCGATCCGCAGGAAGCCTGCCGGCAGGCGCTGAAGGCCGCCAGCAGCATCGCCGCGAATATCGACGAGTTGAACGAGCTGCTGAGCCACGATCTGCGCCAGCCGATCCGCTTCGGCATCGGCATCCACGGCGGCGAGGTCATCATCGGCGATATCGGCTATCGCGATCACATCGTCTTCACCGCGCTCGGCGATGCCGTCAACGTCGCGGCCCGGCTCCAGGACATGACCAAGACGCTGGCCTGCGAGGCGATCGTCTCGGACGAAGTCCGCCGCACCGCCGGCCTTGCCGACGATGCGCTGCCGCAGCAGGAGGTCGCGATCCGCGGCCGCGACGAGCCGATGGCGGTGGGCGTGGTTGCGGATGCGAGGGAGCTGACGGGGCTGGTCGATCGCAGCGAGCGCGTGGCGGCGTGATTCTTCTTCACCTCGCCCCGCTTGCGGGGAGAGGTCGGATGGCATCGTAGATGCAATCCGGGTGAGGGGGACTCTCCGCGCGTCCAACTCTCACCTCCCTCGCGGAGACTCCCTCTCACCCCAGCCCTCTCCCCGCCAGCGGGGCGAGGGAGCGCACTGCTCGCGCCGCTACAGCTCCCCTCAACCACATTGCAAGCGTAACACCGGCTTGCTGCGACGCAGCGGCATGGGCTTGCTGCGAAAGCACGAATTGACTTCATCCAAATGGTTGAGACACATGGACGCGGGATCACGGTGATGACCGCTGGTCCAACGAAAAGCTCCGGGAGGAGACCCTATGTTCGATCGACGCGACCTGCTCAAAGGAGCGGGCCTTGCCGCCATGGCCGCCACACTGAATTCCACCAGAGCGCTGGCACTCGACACCGTCACATTGCCCTTCGCCAATGGCGAACGGCCGCTGGTGAAATATCCGCAGAAGCGGCCGATGATCGGGCTCACCAGCCGGCCGCCGCAGCTCGAGACGCCGTTTTCGATCTTCAACGACGGACCGATCACGCCGAACAATGCGTTCTTCGTGCGCTATCACCTCTCCGACCTGCCCTACAATCTCGACCCCGACACGTTCACGCTGGAGGTCAAGGGCAAGGTCGACAAGCCGCTGAAGCTGTCGCTGAAGGACATCCGGAAGATGAAGGCGACCGAGATCGTCGCCGTCAACCAATGCTCCGGCAACAGCCGCGGCTTTTCGGAACCGCGCGTCGCCGGCGGCCAGCTCGCCAATGGCGCCATGGGCTGTGCGCGCTGGCGCGGTGTGCCGCTGAAAGCCGTGCTGGAGATGGCCGGCGTGCAGGCCGGCGCCAGGCAGGTGACATTCGGCGGCATGGACGGCCCGGTCAGCGACAAGACGCCCGACTTCGTCAAGGCGCTCGATCTCGATCACGCCAATGACGGCGAGGTGATGCTGGCCTATGGCATGAACGGGGAAGACCTGCCGTTCCTCAACGGCTTTCCGCTGCGCCTGGTGGTGCCCGGCTATTACGGCACTTACTGGCTCAAGCACCTCAACGAGATCACCGTCATCGACAGCGTCTATGACGGCTTCTGGATGAAGTCGGCCTATCGCATCCCCGATACGCCCAACAATGCGGTCGAGCCGGGCACCGCGCCGAAGGCGACCATTCCGATCAACCGCTTCACCATCCGCTCCTTCATCACCAGCGTCGCCGACGGTGCCAGGCTGAAGGCGGGGCGCACGACGCTGCGCGGCATCGCCTTCGACGGCGGCAAGGGCATCAAGGACGTCCAGGTCTCCACCGATGGCGGCAAGAGCTGGACCAACGCGACGCTCGGCAAGGATCTCGGCAAATACGCGTTCCGCGAATGGAAGCTGCCGGTGAAGCTCGCGGCAGGCCAGGTCGAGCTGAAGGTGCGCGCCACCGGCAATGGCGGCGAGACGCAGCCGGATACGCCGCGCTGGAACCCGGCGGGTTACTTACGCAACGTCGTCGAAACCACGCGCGTCAGCGTCGCCTGAGGAGAATGATCATGCAGCGCACCGTTCTCCTCGCCGCCTCGCTCGCCCTCGCCACCATGGCGGGTGCGGCCCTTGCCGCGCCGGCCAATTACAAGACGCCGGACGAGGCCACCGCGTTCAAGCCCGGGCCCAATCTCGAACTGGTGCAGGGCAATTGCGGCGCCTGCCACTCGTCCGACTACATCGCCACGCAGCCACCGATGAAGGACAAGAAGGGCTTCTGGCAGGCCGAGGTGACCAAGATGATCAAGGTCTATGGCGCACCGATCGACGATGCCGATGTCGGCAAGATCGTCGATTATCTTGCCACGACGTATTGACGGGGCGCGGGCGAATTGACCGCGAAACGGGCAAATCCGGCAAAAACGCCGCGAAGTTGAGCGGAATTCGGCGAAAGGCTGATGTGGTTTGAGCTACCAAGCCGGCCACAATCCGCGTATCCTGTTAGGACCGAACCGGCCGGTTGGCGGGGACTGGCGGTTCGAGATCTCGGAGGAAGACCCGCGGAGAAGTCGTGATGGCTAAAGGTACGGTCAAGTGGTTCAACCCGACGAAGGGTTATGGATTTATCCAGCCTGCGTCGGGCGGCAAGGATGTGTTCGTGCATATCTCGGCAGTGCAGAAAGCCGGTCTGTCGTCCCTGAACGAAGGACAGACGGTTGAATACGAAGAGATCGCAAACCGGGGCAAGACCTCCGCAGAGAACCTCAAAGTATAAGCCCGCCAGCGTTTCGCTGCCTCCCGGATCATCTCCGGGAGCGAGGCCAAAAAAATTAGAAGACGGCCAGTGCATTCGACGACAGGCGTTGCGACTGCACACGGATAGCTATTTTTCCCGCGAAGACCGCATCTTCAACGCCACAGCAATGACAATCGCGACGGCACTTCCCTAGCCCACCGGCAACGGTGCGTCGCGCTTGATCTCCTCCATCACCGCATAGGTCCGCGTCTCGCGCACGCCCGGCATCGACAGCAGGGTCTCGCCGAGGAAGCGTCGATAGGCGGTCATGTCCGCAAGCCGCGCCTTCACAAGATAGTCGAAGCCGCCGGCAACCATGTGACACTCCAGCACTTCAGGCGCGAGTTTCACCGCGCGCGCAAAGCGCTCGAAATTGTCGGGCGTGGTCTTGTCGAGCAGCACCTCGACGAACACCAGCAGGCCGAGGCCGAGCCGGTGCGGATTGAGCCGCGCGCCATAGCCTTCGACAAAGCCCTCGCGCTGCAAGCGCTTCAGCCGCTCGCCGATCGACGTCGGCGACAGGCCGATGCGCTCCGCGAGCTCGACATTGGCGATTCGCCCATCCTCCTGCAAAATCGAGAGGATTCTCCGGTCGACCCGATCAAGCTCCATACTTTATCCAGGTAAATTGATATCCAGCTTCATTTTCTAAGGCAAACTAGCAAAATTGTCTATCGAACTACGGTAACGCGGGATTTATCCTGAATTTCGATCACAGGACACGCCATGCCGAACATTCCGCCTCCCTTCACCGCTCCCTACGCACCCGATGATGCCGAGATCGCTGCGCGGCTCCTGCCAGCTTCGCATCTCAGCCCGCCGCAGGAGGCACGGATCGACCGCACCGCGACGCGGCTGATCGAGGCGATCCGCAAGCGCGACGACCGCTTCGGCGGGGTCGAGGACATGCTGCGGGAGTTCGCACTCTCGACCAAGGAGGGCCTCGCGCTGATGGTGCTGGCCGAGGCGCTGTTGCGCGTTCCTGATGCCCGCACCGCCGATCAGTTCATCGAGGACAAGCTCGGCGAGGGCGACTTCATCCATCACGAGACCAAGTCGACGGCCTTCCTGGTCAACGCCTCGGCCTGGGCGCTCGGGCTGTCGGCGCGGGTGATCCAGCCCGGCGAGACGCCGGACGGCACCATCGGCCGTCTGGTGAAGCGGCTCGGCGCACCGGCCGTGCGCACCGCCACGCGCCAGGCGATGCGGCTGATGGGCAATCATTTCGTGCTGGGGGAGACCATCGAGCAGGCGCTGGAGCGGGGCAAGCCGCGCTCCGGCCAGAAGACGCGCTATTCCTTCGACATGCTCGGCGAAGGCGCGCGCACCGCCGCCGACGCCAGGCGCTATTTCGATGCCTATGCGAGCGCGATTCTGACGATCGGCAAGGCGGCCGGCAATCATCCCCTGCCCGACCGGCCCGGCATTTCCGTGAAACTCTCGGCGCTGCATCCGCGCTTCGAGGCGATCAGCCGCGAGCGGGTGATGCGTGAACTGGTGCCGCTGCTGCTGGATCTCGCGCAGCGCGCCAAGGCGCATGATCTCAACTTCACCGTCGATGCCGAGGAGGCCGACCGTCTGGAGCTGTCGCTCGACGTGATCGCGGCGACGCTGGCCGATGCCTCGCTCAAAGGCTGGGACGGATTTGGCCTTGCGATCCAAGCCTATCAGAAGCGCGCCGGCGCGGTGATCGACTATGTCGACGCACTGGCGCGCGCGCACGACCGCAAGCTGATGGTGCGGCTGGTCAAGGGCGCCTATTGGGACACCGAGATCAAGCGCGCGCAGGAGCGCGGCCTCGACGGCTATCCCGTATTCACGCGCAAGACGATGACGGACCTGAACTATGTCGCCTGCGCGGAAAAACTGCTCGCCTTGCGGCCACGCATCTTCCCGCAATTCGCAACCCACAACGCGCTGACGGTCGCGACCGTGCTGGAAATGGCCGGGGACAATGGCGGTTTCGAATTCCAGCGCCTGCACGGCATGGGCGAGGCGCTCTACGAGCAGCTTGCCAAGGATCATCCTGACATCGCCTACCGCACCTATGCGCCGGTCGGCAGCCATCGCGACCTGCTCGCCTACCTGGTGCGGCGGCTGCTGGAGAACGGTGCCAATTCGTCCTTCGTGGCGCAGGCCGCCGATTACCGCGTGCCTGTTCCGGCGCTGTTGCAGCGTCCGGCGAATGCCATCGTCCGGCCGCAAGCGGCGGCCCACCCCAAAATTCCACTGCCGGGCGATCTGTTCGGGCCGGAGCGGCGCAATTCGCACGGCGTCGAATTCGGCGCGCGCGACGCGCTCGGCCAGTTGCTGGCCGACGTCAAGGCCGAGGCGGCCGACCTCAAGCCGATCGCTGACGCATCGCCCGATCAAGCCAGCGCGGCGGTCGCCGCGGCGCGCGCAGGCTTCGCCGCCTGGAGCCGGACGCCGGCTGCCGCGCGCGCGGCAGCACTGGAGCAGGCCGCGCATCTGCTGGAGAGCCGTGGCGCGCAATTCATCGCACAGTTGCAGCGCGAGGGCGGCAAGACGCTCGACGATGCGCTGTCGGAGCTGCGCGAGGCCGCAGACTTCTGCCGCTACTATGCCGCGCAGGGCCGAAAACTGTTCGGCGGCGAGACGGCGATGCCGGGCCCGACCGGCGAAAGCAATGCGCTTGCCATGCGCGGCCGCGGCGTCTTCGTGGCGATCTCGCCGTGGAATTTCCCGCTGGCGATCTTCCTCGGCCAGGTCACGGCGGCGCTGATGGCCGGCAACAGCGTGGTGGCGAAGCCTGCCGAACAGACGCCGCGCATCGCGGCCGAGGCCGTCGCCCTGCTGCACGAGGCCGGCATCCCCACGAGCGCGCTGCATCTCATCACCGGCGATGGAAGCATCGGCGCGGTGCTGACAGCGCATATGGATATCGCCGGCGTGGTCTTCACCGGCTCGACCGAGGTCGCGCGGGCGATCAACCGGACGCTCGCGGCCAAGGACGGGCCGATCGTGCCGCTGATCGCGGAGACCGGCGGCATCAACGCCATGATCGCGGACGCGACCGCACTGCCGGAGCAGGTCGCCGACGATGTCGTGACATCGGCCTTCCGTTCCGCCGGCCAGCGCTGCTCGGCACTGCGGCTGCTGTTCGTGCAGGAGGACGTTGCCGACCGCATGATCGAGATGATCGCGGGGGCGGCGCGGGAATTGAAGATCGGCGATCCCGCCGATGTCGCGACCCATGTCGGGACCGTGATCGACGCCGAGGCCAAGCAGCGGCTCGATGCCCATATCGCGCGGATGAAGGCGGAGGCGCGGCTGCACTTTGCCGGCACAGCACCGCAAGGCTGCTTCGTCGCGCCGCATATCTTCGAGCTCAGGGATGCGGGCCAGCTGACGGAAGAGGTCTTCGGCCCGATCCTGCACGTCGTGCGCTACCGCGCGGAACACCTCGAACGCGTGCTGACGGCGATCGACCGCACCGGCTACGGCCTCACGCTCGGCGTTCACTCCCGCATCGACGACACCGTCGAGGCCATCATCGACCGCGTCCAGGTCGGCAACATCTACGTCAACCGCAACATGATCGGCGCCGTGGTCGGCGTGCAGCCGTTCGGCGGCAACGGCCTGTCCGGAACCGGCCCCAAGGCCGGCGGCCCGCACTACCTCGCACGGTTTGCAACCGAGCAGACCGTGACGATCAACACGGCCGCGGCCGGCGGCAACGCGGCGCTGCTGGCGGGCGAGGAGTGAGGTCGCTGTGCGAAGCGCCCGCAGCACGCTGACGCCAATCCCGTCATCCTGAGGTGCCGGAGCGTAGCGGAGGCCTCGAAGGATGAACGGCCCGGATGCAGCCGGGCCGTCGCCCTTCGAGGGCCGCTTTGCGGCCGCCTCAGGGTGACGGGATCACAGCAACGAGCCCTGCGCCTGATGCCGTTGCATCCCGGCAAAACATCGGTCTAATGCTGCCATGATCTGGCCCGCGCCAATTCCAGCGCGCGGGAAACGACAAGAACAAGGGAGCTACGCCGCGATGGAAAAGGGCATTTTTGCTGGCCTGAAGGTTCTGGACTGCGCGAGCTTCATCGCTGCGCCTGCGGCTGCGACCGTGCTGTCGGATTTCGGCGCCGATGTCGTCAAGATCGAGCCGCCCGGCGCCGGCGACCCCTACCGCAATCTGCCCAATTTGCCCGGTTACCCCACCGGCGAGCACAATTTCGCCTGGCTGCTGGAAGCCCGCAACAAGAAGAGCATCGCACTCGACCTCGCCAAGCCCGAGGCGCAGGCCGTGCTCTACAAGCTTGTAGCAGAGGCCGACGTCTTCATCACCAACATGCCGCCGCCTGTGCGTGCCAAGCTCGGCATCACCTATGACCATCTCGCGCATCTCAACGACCGGCTGATCTATGCCTCCTTCACCGGTTATGGCGAGAAGGGCGAAGAGGCCAACAAGCCTGGCTTCGACAGCAACGCCTATTGGGCGCGTTCCGGCCTGATGGACCTCGTCCGCGCCGACACCGACACCACGCCGGCCCGCTCGGTCGCCGGCATGGGCGACCATCCCTGTGCCATGGCGTTCTACGGCGCCATCGTCACCGCGCTGTATCAGCGCGAGAAGACCGGCAAGGGCTCGCATGTCGCCTCTAACCTGATGGCCAACGGGGTGTGGGCGGCGAGCGTGCTGGCGCAGGCCAAGCTCTGCGGCGCCAAATTCGGCGAGCGGCGCCCGCGCGAGCGCGCGCTGAACGCGGTCGCCAACCACTATCAGTGCAAGGACGGCCGCTGGCTGATCCTGTCGCTTCTGAGCGAGGAGAAGCAGTTTCCGACACTGGCCAAGTGCCTCGGGCGCGAAGACCTCATCACCGATCCGCGCTTCGCCACCAAGCCCGACCGCCACGCCCGCTCGATCGAGCTGATCAAGATTTTTGACGAGACCTTTGCGACAAAGGATCTCGCCGAATGGCGCAAGATCCTCGATGGCAACGGCCTCGTGTTCGGCATCGTCGGCATTCTCGACGACATCCCCAACGACAAGCAGATGCTCGACAACGAGGTGCTGGTGCCGTTCGAGAACGACACCATGCTCACCATCTCCAGCCCGATCTGGATCGACGGCACCAAGAAGGTGCAGCCGCGCAAGCCGCCCGGCGTGGGCGAGCACAGTGACGAGATTTTGCGTGGCGCAGGATACGACGAAGCCGCGATCAAGCAGCTGCGGGGTTCGGGGGCGGTTGGTTAGGAGCGCACTGCCCTAACCCCGTCATTGCGAGCGAAGCGAAGCAATCCAGGGTCCCACCGCAGATGCATTTCTGGATTGCCTCGCTTCGCTCGCAATGACGGCGTGGAACGATGTAGCGTCCCTAACGACATCCCGCCGCGTGAGGTCCCATGCCCCTCTACCGCCTGCATTACTTCCCCGAATCCGGCAACAGCTACAAGCTGGCGCTGATGCTGACGCTTTGCGCCGAGACGTTCGAGCCGGTGTGGACCGACTTTGGCGGCGGCGTCACCCGCACCGCGGAATGGCGCAAGGCCGTGAACGAGATGGGCGAGATTCCCGTGCTCGAGGTCGACGGCGTGAAGATGACACAGACCGCGCCTCTGCTGCTGAAGCTCGCCGAGCAATACGGCCGTTTCGGCGCCGAGACGGAAGATGAAAAATTCGAGCTGTTGCGCTGGCTGTTCTGGGACAACCACAAGCTCACCGGCTACATGGCGACCTATCGCTTCATGCGGGCGTTCACCGAAAAGAGCGATCCGCAGGTGCTGAAGCACTTTCGCCGCCGGCTCGAGGATTTTCTCGGCATTCTCGACGGACATCTCCAGCACAACGCTTTTGCGATCGGCACCAGGCCGACGGTCGCCGATATCTCGATGATGGCCTATCTGCACTATCCGAGCGACGAGCACGGCTTTGATTTCGCGCAGAGCCATCCCGCCATCCACGCCTGGCTCGGCCGCATGGCGGCGCTGCCCGGCTGGAAGCCGGCCTATGAGGTGCTGCCGGGCAAGCGGATGACGAACTACGCGAAGTGAGGGCTACCGCAGCGCCAGCCAGCCGAGCGTGAACAGGATGCCGCCGACGATCACCACCACCGCGACCGCCCAGGTGCTGACGCGGATGCTGCCGGTCACCTGCTTGGCTTCCTCGTTGCGCGCGATCTCGCGATTGCGCTCCTTGTTGGCTTCGCCTGTATCAGTCATGGGTGATCCAAATCGGTTTAGCGCGTCTTGATGAAGCACATGCCGATGCGGCGAGAGGCCGCGGCAGCCTGACAGGTCAAACCTTTAGCACAGCTCCATGACGTAAAACTCCTGTCGGGCGTTCCCGATCCCGCATTTTGCAGGGAACAATGCGCGCCCCAGCCGTCTTGATATTCGGTGCCCGTAAGCTCCGCACTGCCGCGGGTCTGCGGCCGGCTGGCAAATCCACGTGAGAAATCAGGGCGTTTGCCCACGGCGAACGCGGTCAGGATGTCGCGGCGGCGGACCTGGTCGCCGAAGAAATGCGGCGAGGCCGGCACAATGGTGGAATTGGACGGCTTGTCCGCCAGCCAGTCGACGCCCGGAAAATGGAAGCCGCCGATGCCGCGGGTCTGGTGGCAGCCGGCGCAGGTGACGTCGTTGAGGCGGCGCTGGAAGCCCGCGACCGAGCGGATGTTCTGTATCTCCCCGCGCGCGGCTGCCTGCTTCAGCGCGCCGACGACGTCATTGTCGGTGAAGACGGGATCGCTTTTGCCTTCGCCTTGCATCATGCCGAACTCCGGCTGCATCGCCGAAGCATCAAGGCCCGCCGGCGTCGGCACCACCGCAGCCCTGGCCAGGAATTTCTCGGGGACCAGCACCGTGCCACGATCGAACTCGCGAAGGTTTTCCGGCGCGAGCAGCCAGTCCTTGAACTCGCGCCGGAGCGCGTCATCCGCGAGGATGCGATCGCGGTCGATCTGGTTCTCCAGCGTCGATTCCTGGAACGTCTTCGTCGCGGCGTTGTACTTGAACACCTTGAGCAGGTAGTCCGAGCGGAAATCGTGCAGCGCCGATTTCGGTGCGATCGAGATCTGGATGTTGGTCTCGATGCGGTCCAGCATGGCGTCGGAAGGATGGAAGCCGCCGCCGATCAGCCCCTGCCAGTCGCCGTTGTCGAGCCAGCGCCGCGCGACCTCGGCGCAGGTGACCGGCTTGCCGCTCGCATCCGTCTGGCGCGCATCCCGCGCCTTCATCACCAGGTTGAACGTCATCGGCAGGCGCGTCGCGCTCTTGCTACCGTCGGGCCCGGTCTCGAAACGCGCCAGCCGGTAGATCAAACGTATCTCGCCGCAGGACTCTTCCGAGACATAGGCCCGGTCCATGCGATTGACGATGCCGGTCAGGACGAAGCGCGTGTGGGGAGATTTCAGATTGGCCCGATCGAACAGCTGCACGTCAAAACCTTCGCCGGCGCCGATGGTCTCGGTCGGCCAGGCCGCCTTCTGCTGGGCGATATAGCGATCGAACTCCGCATCGATCGCGGGGGGAATCTCCTTGAGCTGCGGCAACGAGGAGAACAATAGATCGGTCGTCAGAGGAAAGTTCGCGTTGCGCTCCGGCCAGAGCAGCCGCGAGACCGTCAGCACGTCGCTCTGATCGAGCTTGCGCAGGGCATCGGGGTCGGTGATGGCGGTGCCGCGCGTGAGGGGGCCGTTCTCCGCTGCGAAAAGCGACGTGACGCCGCTAAAAAATACGACGACAGCAAGGAGAATTAGCAACGCGCGGCTCATACCCTAGGTAACACCGCTCGCGCGAGCCTATTCAAGCAAAAAGGCGCTTCACCTGGTGGTGAAGCGCCTCTTCTAAATCGGATGACGAGGCGCTCAGCGCGCGACGATCAGGCCCTTGCTGGTGACAACCACCCAGCGGCCGTCCTGGCGGCGGATCGCGTCGACGCGGCCAACGCCGGGGATGGGATCGCCGGGATAGACCTCGTAGAGCCCGTCACGGCCCTCGATCAGCGCACCGCCATTGGCGGCGTTGCGCACCCTCCAGCCTTCGATCGTCGGCAGACGGCCGACCTCGGTCTTGGGCGCAGCGGGAGCTGGCGCCGCGGCGGCGGTCGCAACCTGGGCCGGCGTGATCGAGCCGGTGGTCTCCTTCGCGGGCGCTGCGGCAGCGGCCTGCGCCGGGGCGGCGGGCGGCGTGGCGCGGAGCTTGTCGACGGTCTCCGACAGCTTTGCGATTTTCGCCATCGGTTCGGCCTGGGCCTTCTCGAGCTTGTCGAGGCGGTCGTTGGCGCGGTTGAACTGGCTGAGGCCGGTCTTGGAGGTGTGCTCGACGCTCGCCTTGAGCGCGACGACATCGGCATCGATCCGTGCGACCGACGAGTCCAGCGCGCTGGTGTCGGCGACCTGTGCCGGCGCGGGAGCTGCAAAGTGCATCATCCCGGCGGTCGCGAGCGCGCCGCTGATGGCGCCGACGCCGGCGGCGATCGCCACCACCGCGGCCATCGCCGACAGACGGCGCTTGCCGCCGGTCTCGCGCGGCGCGTCCGCCTTTACGTGCGGGGCGAACTCTTCGCGGTCCCAGGAGCGCTCTGCCGGCGCCATGACGATGAGCTTGCCGGGCTTCGGCTCGGGCTTGGTCTCAGCCTTCGGTTCAACCTTGGCCTCGAACTTCGGCACCTCAATGCGGGGAGGCTCGACCTTGACCGGATCAGGCTTGGGCGGCGCCTCATGGTCAGGGGCGATCGAGGGGGCTTCGATCGCGGCAGCCTCGACAGCCTGCGGCGCGGTCGCTTCAACGGCACCGTTGTCCTGGGCAGCCTGCTCAGCCATTGGTTCGCTCACGGTTCAAATACTCCACTCTGGATTGACCTTTTGGTAACTTTCATTGCTTGCGAATTCCTTACCTCGGGACCCGCTTACCGAAATTTTAGGAAGTTATCCGGGGCCGAATTGGGCCGGGAAAGTGGAACCGGTGTGGCGGGCGTGAAACAATTTGTAACCGGGGCAAGATGAACGGCCGCGCAACGGCACCGGCAAACCGGTTGTTTGCCCGTGACGGCTCCCTGGCGAACATCACCCGTCCCCTCAGCCGGAAAGGCGAGGGAGTGCCATCACGATCGAAAAATGCATCAACGCGTTCGATGTCGATGCCTGCCGGCGGACACCGCGCAATTGTTCGACGCGCCGGACGCGCGCTCGAATATCGAGCCGATCATGCAGTCGGTGCGTGATTTGAACAATCCGGCTGATCGCGCGGCGCGCCGATGCGTTCAGGGCTGGCCGTTGATCATGGCTTGCTCGATCGCGCTGCCCGTCAGGTCCCATTTGCGCAGCAGCTCCTGATAGCTGCCGTCGGCCATGAGGGCCGCGAGCGCCTGCTTGAGCTTCTGTCCGAACTGCACATCGTCCCTGGCAAATCCAAGGCCCATGTCCTGGACGAGGAACGGCTTGCCGAGAATGACGTAGCGGTTGCCCTCGATCGAGTTCTGATACGGGATGGTCTCGGCGCCCTGGACGGCCGCATCGGCGCGCCCCTGGTTCAGTTGCAGCCGCGTATCCGGTGATCCGTCCGTTCCGACCACGATCACGGCAGGCTTGCCGGCGGCGGTGCAATGCTCGTCGCTCCATTTCTCGATGGCGGCGGGCCAGATGGTCCGGCGCGCGGTGGCGACCCGCTTGCCGCACAGCGCGTCCAGGTCCGGATAGCGTGCGGCGTTGGCGCGCAGCGTGAAGAACACCGTATTGGCGTGCAGGTAATCGAGAAAGCTCACGGTCGCGCGGCGCTCCGGCGTATCGGCCATGCCGGCCACGATGACGTCGGCACGCTTGGTCTCGACCGAGCTGATCAACTGGTCGAAGCTCGAATCGATCCAGTTGACCTTGATGTCCATCTTGGCGGCGATCGCGTCGACGATGTCGACATCGAATCCGATCAGCTTGCCGGACGCCGGGTCCTTGAATTCGAAAGGCGGATATTTCGGCACCGTCGCCGCGTTGATGATCGTCTTCGTACCCTGGGCCGAGGCCATGCCTGCGGTCTGGCCGAACGCGACCACGACGGCGACGGCTGCAAGACAAAGGCGGGATCGTGTCATCATGATATTCCCCTGTGCGCCTCGACGGCGTCGAACGGCTAGCTCAGCACGGCCGAAATGAAATCGCGTGTACGGGCCTGGGTTGGCCGGCCGAGAACCTGTTCGGGCGATCCGGCTTCGACCACCAGCCCCTGGTCCATGAACAGCACCCGGTTCGCAACTTCGCGCGCGAAGCCGAGCTCGTGGGTCACGACGATCATGGTCATTCCGCTCCGTGCGAGATCGCGCATGACGGAGAGAACTTCGCCGACGAGCTCCGGATCGAGCGCGGAGGTCGGCTCGTCGAACAACATCAACGCCGGCTTCATCGCGAGTGCGCGCGCAATCGCGACGCGCTGCTGCTGGCCGCCCGACAGCTCGATGGGGTAGGCCCCGCATTTGTTCGCAAGTCCGACGCGTGCGAGCAGTTCGTTGGCCGCCAACTCGGCCTGCCTGCGCTCCGTCTTCAGCACCTGAACCGGCCCCTCGATCACGTTCTCCAGGGCCGTCTTGTGCGGAAACAGGTTGAAGCGCTGGAACACCATGCCGGTCGCGAGCCGCTGCCGCGCGATCTCGCGCTCGGAGAGTTCAAACAGCTTGCGGCCGGTGCGCCGGTAGCCGACCAGCTCGCCGTTGACCCACAAGGCACCGCCATCGATGGCTTCGAGCTGGTTGATGCAGCGCAGGAAGGTGCTTTTGCCCGAGCCCGACGGGCCGACGATGCACAGCACCTCGCCGCGGTCGATTTCGAGATCGATGCCCTTCAGGGCTTCGAACCCGCCGAAGGACTTGCGCAGGCCGACGGATCTGACGATGGGAGTCATGTCGATGCTCCCGCTCGTGTCATTGCGCCGGATGCGCCTGCGCCGCGCGCGAAATGTCGCTCGATCCGCCCCTGGAGAGCGGAGAGCACCGTGACGACGACCACGTACCAGATGCCCGCGACGATCAGCAGCTCGATGACCCGGTTGTTCGCGTAGTAGATGTTCTCCGCGCTATAGACGATTTCCGGAAACTGGATCACGCTCGCAAGCGAGGTCAGCTTGACCATGCCGATCAGCTCGTTGCCGATCGGCGGAACGATCACGCGCATGGCCTGGGGCAGGATGATCCGGCGCAGCGCCTGCAGGCGAGGCATGCCGATCGCCTTGGCGGCCTCGTATTGCCCCTGGTCGACGGACAACAGGCCGGCACGCACCACCTCGGACGTATAGGCCCCCTGGTTGATGCCGAGCCCCAGCAGCGAAGCGAGGAAAGGCGTCATCACCTCGACGGTCGGCACCTCGACAAGTCCGGGAATGCCGAGATTGGGAAACACCAGGGCGAGGTTGAACCACAACAACAGTTGCAGCAGCACGGGCGTGCCGCGGAAGAACCAGACATAACCGGCCGCAGCCCAATTGATCACCGGGTTGGCCGAGAGCCGCATGATGGCAACGGTCACGCCGATCGAGACACCGAGCAGCATCGCCAGGGCGGTCATCAGCACGGTGTTGCCGAGGCCCACAACGATGCTGCGCACCGCGAGATATTGTCCGACGATGGCCCATTCGATCCGGCCGTGGGCGAACGCCATGACGACCCAGGACACGAGCGCGACGATCAGCGCGGCGCTGACATAGCGGCCGACATGCTTCCGTCGCACATGCTCGAACTCCGAGATGTCCTCGGTGAGGCCGTCTCGCCCGCCCATGACGGGATTTTCACTCAATACGCTTGCCATGAAAGTGTCTTCGTCGTCCTACGATGCTCGCGTCCGATGCGATTGCGCGATCGCCACCGCGCCGCCGGCCCGTCGCCGCGGGTCGGGAGTTAACCGGCTTGCTTTTGGCTTCTCAGCTTAGTAAATCGTTTTACTAAACTACAAAGACCGGGAAGAATGTCAATGCACCATGTAACGAAAGATGACCTGATCGCCGAGATCGAGCGCGATCGCGCCTCCCACATCGCCTTTCTGCAGGCGTTCATCCGCGAGCCGTCGCCCAATCCGCCGGGCGATACGCGGCGGGCCGCCGCGATCGTGACGCGCTATCTCGCGAACCGCGGCATCGAGGCATCGATCGTGGCGCCGCGCGAAGACCTGCCCAATGTCGTCGCCGAATTCGACGGCGGGCGCAGTGGGCGGCGGCTGGTGATGAACGGCCACATCGACGTGTTCCCGGTGGGTGACGGCAGCGGCTGGTCGCGCGATCCCTGGTCGGGCGCGCTGGAAGATGGCTGCGTTCATGGCCGCGGCGCCTGCGACATGAAGGCCGGCACCGCCGCATCGGTGATCGCGTTCAGCTACCTTCACGTCCGCCGCGCCGCGCTGGCGGGCAGCATCGGGCTCACCGCCGTATCGGACGAGGAGACCGGTGGACGCTGGGGCAGCCGCTGGCTGCTCGAGAACGACACGCGATGGCATGGCGACTGCATGATCAACGCTGAGCCCAGCGGTCTGCAGACCGTCCGCTTCGCCGAGAAAGGCACGTTGCGGCTGACCTTCACGGTCCGAACCGCCGGCGCACACGGCGCATATCTGCACAAATCGGAGAGCGCGACGCGCATCGCCGCGAGCCTGATCAACCGGCTTGAACAGATCGAGGCGATCGTCCCGGACCTTGCACCGTCGCTACGCGCCTATCTCGCGCTGCCCGACGTGCGCGCGGCGGCCGACCGCGCGATGGGCGCCGGCGCCGCCGACGTCCTGACCCACCCCACGCTGAACATCGGCACCGTCCAGGGCGGGCTGAAGGTCAACATGATTCCCGCGTCCTGCGTCTTCGAGGCGGACATTCGAATGCCGATCGGCCTGGACGCCGCCCGGGTCATGCAGACCATCCATACGATTCTCGCCGACTATCCGCAGGCGGAGGTCGCCATTCAGGAAGCCGCCAGCAACCCTTCGAATTCATGCGCACACGACCATCCGATGGTCGGCATCCTCGCGCGCAACGCCGAGACCGTCTCGGGTGTGCGCCCGGTCGCGGTTCCCTCGCTCGGCGCCACCGATTGCAAGTTCTGGCGCTATCACAAGGTGCCCGCCTATATCTACGGGCCGGCACCGACACGTATGGCCGCAGCCGACGAATGCGTGTCGGTGGAGGAGTTCATGACTGTCATCAAGACCCATGCATTGTCGGCGTGGGACTACCTGACCGGCAGCGAATAGCTCGTCCATCCCACCCAGGAAAAATTGCACTGCGCGGGCAGCGGCGCTCCGGTCTTTCCGATGCTATAGGATGCAGCGCCGGACTGAGGTCCATCGTCCGGCTCGGGATGATCCAGAGGCGAGGCTTGGTGGCTGGCAAGAGAGTGACGATAGCCGACGTCGCGAAGGCGACGGGCGTTTCGCCCGGCGCGATATCGCGCATCCTGAACAACGACCCGACGCTCAACGTCAGGGACGAGACCAAGGAGACGGTTCGCCGCGCGATTGCGGAACTGGGCTACATCCCCAATCCGCAGGCGCGGGGCCTGCGCCTTGCGCGCTCGGGCAGTCTTGCGATGATCGTGCCCGAGATCAACAGCCCGGCCTTCGTCGCCATCATCCAGGGCGCGCAGCGGGCGGCCTACGAGCTCGGATATTCGATGCTGATCGGCGGCATCGGCGAGGAAGGCGAGGATCCGAACCTCGCCGCGCGCATTCTCTCCAGCAACCGGGTCGACGGATTTCTGATCTCCACGGGCAAGCAGGAGGCGCGGCAATTGGCCGCCGTGCAGCAGCTCGGGGCGCCGGCCGTGCTCGTCAATCGTTACCTGAACGAGCAGCTGCCGCATGTCGTGCTGAATGACGAAGCGGGCGTGGCGCTCGCCATACGTCATCTGGCCAACCTCGGCCACGAGCGGATCGGGTTTCTCGGCAGCACGCGGCGCTTCCTCGGCACACGGCGTCTTGCGGGATTCAAGCAGGGGCTCGCCGAACGCGGCCTGCGCTTCGACAAGCGGTTCGTGGTCAATTGCGGCTATGACCGGGAGGGCGGCGAGGCGGCTGCGCATGCGGTGCTCGCGCTCGCCGACCGTCCGACCGCGATCTTCGCCACCAACCATCTGGTGGCCGCGGGTGCGCTGCGCGTGGCGCGACAACTCGGCCTGGACGTTCCGGGCGCGCTGTCCGTCGCAAGCTTCTATGACGGACCCGTTGCCGATCTGCTGACGCCGGCCGTGACCTCGGTCGCCTACCCGCTCGATCAGCTCGGCTATGAGGCCGTGCGGATGCTGGTCCGCCTGATCACAGGTGAAGCGCCGGGGCCCACCGGTATCACCATTCAACCGACCGGCCTCGTCGTCAGACAGTCGACCGGCGCCATCTCAGGATAGACACAAGACCCTGCCCCCGGTCGAGATGAGGTCGGGCTACATCACCACCGGCGCATCCGGCAATTCGTTCGCATGCGGGCCTTGCGGCGGAAAGTGCCGCGCCAGCTCGCGCGACACCGCGGCGATGCCGCCGATCACGCCGCGCTCGAACTGGCCGGAGGCGAATTCGGCCTCCATCGCGCGGCAGATGCTCTCCCAGCCCTCGCCGCCGACCTTGGCGTGAATGCCGCGATCGGCAATGATCTCGACGTCGCGATCGGCGAGCAGGAGATAGATCAGGACGCCATTGTTGTGCGCGGTGTCCCAGATGCGCAGGTGCGAGAACACGTCGAGCGCACGCTCCCGCGCCGGCTGGTTACGGAATAGTGGGCCGCCATCGAGCGCGCCTTCGACGACGAAGCGAATCTGACCGGAATGGGTGGCCTCGCCCTGCCTGATCGCCTGCTCGATACGGGCCAGCACGGCCTGCGGAAAGATCTGCCTTGCCCGCCAGTGATGCTGCGCCAGATGCCTGGCTATGCGCTTGATGCTCATGACCGCTACCAGCTCCCCGAGGCGCCGCCGCCGCCAAAACTGCCACCACCGCCGCTGAAGCTGCCGCTGTCGCTGGACGACGAGCCGCTGCTCCAGCCGCCCGAGGAGCCGCTCGACCACGAGCCGCCGCGTGACCTCCCTGAGCTGGGCGCCATCGCCGAGAACAGATCGGCGATGAACCCGATGATGAAGCCGACGACGCCGAGGGCCATGGCAAGCGCGA
This sequence comes from Bradyrhizobium sp. YR681, assembly GCF_000282615.1. Taxonomy (GTDB): domain Bacteria; phylum Pseudomonadota; class Alphaproteobacteria; order Rhizobiales; family Xanthobacteraceae; genus Bradyrhizobium. Next base: position 17,906 of record NZ_AKIY01000174.1, read on the forward strand.
AAGAGCCGAGAATGAACCAGCTCAGTGCCGCGATAATGCCGCCGGTCGCCAAGGATCCGACCAGCCGCCCCAGCATGGCCCGGAAGAAGCCGCCAACCCCGATCGAGGCGAACAGTGTCACGATGAACAGCGGCGCAATATCGTCCAGATTGCCGAAATTCACCGTCGGCGACGGTACCGGCAGCGGCTCGCCGTCGATGACGCGGATCATACGATCGACGCCGTCGGAGATGCCGCCGGCAAAATCGCCGGTCCTGAATTTCGGCGTGACGATCTCGTCGATGATCCGCCGCGACGTGACGTCGGTGAGCGCGCCTTCGAGGCCGTAGCCGACCTCGATGCGCAGATGCCGGTCGTTCTTGGCGACGACGAGGATCGCGCCGTCGTCGACTTTCTTGCGGCCGATCTTCCAGGCGTCCGCGACGCGGATCGAGAACTGCTCGATCGTCTCCGGCTGCGTGGTCGGCACGATCAGCACGGCGATCTGGCTGCCCTTGCGTGTCTCGAAGTCGCGCAGCTTTTGCGACAAGGCGGCGATGTCGCCGCTGGAGAGCGTGCCGGTCTGGTCGACGACGCGGCCGGTGAGTTGCGGCACGGCGACGTCGGCGGAAGCCGGGAACGCGAAGGCGAGCAGGAGTGCAAGAGTGGCCATCGCCCGCCACAC
>NZ_AKIY01000175.1 GCF_000282615.1 Bradyrhizobium sp. YR681
CCACGCCGTCATTGCGAGCGCAGCGAAGCAATCCAGACTGTCTCCGCGGACGCAGTCTGGATTGCTTCGTCGCTTCGCTCCTCGCAATGACGGAGTATGTGGCAGCTACTCCATCTCCCTCACCCGCCGCGCATAGAGCCGCCGCAGCGGCTCCAGCTGCGTTGCCTCCGTCGCCACGCGATACGCCTCGCGCGCCTCCTCCTTCCGCCCCAACCGCCGCAGCAGATCCGCGCGTACCGCGGGCAACAGCTCGTAGCCGTCGAGTCCGCCGCGCGCGGCAGTCGCGTCGACAAGATCGAGTGCACGCGCGGGTCCATCGACCATTGACACCGCAGCCGCATGGTTCAGCTCGATCACCGGCGACGGATTGATACGCAACAGCACCTCGTAGAGCCCGGCGATCTGCGGCCAGTCGGTTGCCTCAAAGCCTGGCGCACGTGCGTGCAGCGCTGCGATCGCGGCCTGCACCGCATAGGCTTGCGGCCGTCCGGGCATGCGCAGCGCGTCGTCCACCAGCCGCAGGCCCTCCTCGATCTGCGCGCGATCCCAGAGCGTGCGGTCCTGCTCTTCCAGCAGCACGACATCGCCGGCTGCCGTCTCGCGCCCGGCGCGGCGCGCATCGTGCAGCAGCATCAGGGACAGCAGACCCTTGATGCCGCTGCGATCGGGCATCAGCCGGTCGAGCAGGCGCCCCAGCCTGATCGCCTCGACCGCAAGATCCGGCCGCATCAAATCCGCGCCCGAAGTTGCGACATAGCCTTCGGTGAAGACGAGATAGATCACGGCGAGCACGCCCTCGAGCCGCGGCGCCAGCGCATCGCGCTCGGGCACTTCATAGGGGATGCCGGCGAGCCTGATCTTCTGCTTGGCGCGGACGAGCCGCTGCGCCATCGCCTCCTCGCCGACGAGGAAGGCGCGTGCGACCTGCGCGGTCGAGAGCCCGCAGACGGTGCGCAGCGTCAGTGCGACCTGGACCTCGGGCGCGAAGGCGGGGTGGCAGCAGGTGAAGATCAGCCGCAGCATGTCGTCGTCGAGCATCGCCGGCGGCTCGTCGGGCGCCTGCGCGTTGAGTTCGAGTTCATGCACCAGCGCCTGCTGCTTGCCGCGAAAGACGGCTTGGCGGCGAATGCGGTCGATTGCCTTGTGCTTGGCAACATTGACGAGCCAGGCACGCGGATTGTCCGGCGGCTCGCATGAAGGCCAGCGCTCCAGCGCGACGGCAAAGGCGTCCTGCAGCGCGTCCTCGGCGAGATCGAAATCGCCGACGAGGCGGATCAGCGTGGCCAGCGCCCGCCCCGCCTCGTCCCGGAAGATCCTGTCGATCTCGGAAGGGGTCATGCGTCGAAACGCGGCTGCGCCATCACTTGTCGTATACCCAGATCGGACGCACCTCGATCGAGCCGATGCGCGCGCTGGGAATCCGCGCGGCGATCTCGATCGCCGCATCGAGGTCCTTCGCCTCGATCAGGTAATAGCCGCCGAGTTGCTCCCGCGTCTCGGCAAACGGGCCGTCGGTGGTCAGCGTCTTTCCGTCGCGCACGCGGACGGTGGTGGCAGTGGTCGTCGGACGAAGCCGGTCGCCGGCCTTGAAATTGCCGTTCCGGATGATGGATTGCGTAAAGGCCTCATACTCCGCCGACATCTTCTGGGTGGTTCCGGTGTCAACCTTCGCGTACTCGGCTTCGTTCTGGTAGATCATCAGCAAATACTGCATCGCTTCACTCCTGTTGCACGGCTGGATCGCCGACATCCAGTCGAACGGAACGCGCTCCAAACGACATCTTCAGGATAAATTATTTCGGGCGAAGCCGGCACGGCGATATCAGCTTGACGAAACCGTCATAAATGCCCATGCCTGCCCCGTCAGTCGGCCGGACGGCCGCTCCGGCAAGTGCCGAAAGGCCGCCGGGGAGGAAAGTCCGGGCTCCCTTGACATACGGTGCCGGATAACGTCCGGCGGGGGCAACCCCAGGGAAAGTGCCACAGAGAACGAACCGCTTCCTCCTCGGAGGAAGTAAGGGTGAAAAGGTGCGGTAAGAGCGCACCGCGGGTCCGGCAACGGAGCCGGCATGGTAAACCCCACCGGGAGCAAAACCGAATAGGGACGGCGTAGCGGGCTGTTCGCGCAAGCGATAACGCCGCGGGGCGATGTCAGGCCCGCCGTCCGGGTAGGTTGCTCGAGGCCATGTGCAAACATGGTCCCAGAGGAATGGCCGTCACGTATCGTTCGCGCAAGCGGACGGTGCCTTACAGAACCCGGCTTACAGGCCGGCTGATATCTTGCGACGGGGGGCTCGGTGTTAACGCATCGGGCCCCTCACCAATTTGGGGCGCGAGCGCAACCATTCAAATGGTGTCATTCCGGGGCTCGCGAAGCGAGAGCCCGGAATCCATCATGCGGCAGAGACGGAGGAGAAATGGATTCCGGGCTCGTGCTGCGCACGCCCCGGAATGACAGCGGGGAATTAAGCGACGATCTCCCGCAACACCGCCATCAACGCCTCCGGCGCGGTCACATTCGGCGCATGGCTCGCATCAAGCTCGACATAGCGCCAGCCATCTTCGCTCTTCGTGCGCTGCGCGAACTGCCCGAACACGTCGCCCGGCGGAATGCGCTTGCAATAGATGTAGCTGCGCGGCATCGCCGGCTCGCCATGTTGAAGCTTCAATCTCGTCTCGAAGCATTTGATCGGCATGTTGATGCGGCGCGCATTGAGCCAGTCGAGATCTGCCTGCGGCGTATCGGGCGGCGGCGGATTTGGCGGGATGCGGTAGCCATCAGCCCCGGCGGCTGCCTTTCGCATCGGCTCGCGACCGGCTTCGTTGAGATCGAACAGCGACTGGCCGTCGCGCGGCACGAAGGCGTCGAGATAGATCAACTGCGTCACGCGCTCGCGCGCGCGATCGGCAACACCGGTCGCGACCATGCCGCCATAGCTGTGGCCGAGCAGCACGATGTCGCTGAGGTCCTCGAACTTGATGACGTTGAGGACGTCCCGGATATGCGTGTCGAGATCGACGGCGGGGCTGGCGAGATGCGCGCGCTCGCCAAGTCCGGTGTAGGTCGGCGCGACCAGGCGGTGACCGGCCTGCGCCATCAGCGGATGCATCTTCTTCCAGGCCCATCCGCCTGACCATGCGCCATGACAGAGCAGGAACGTTTTTGCGCGTGCGGCCATCGGCGTTTCCATCGTTCTTGTTTGTACGATGGAGTGTAGCGGCCGGGCGCGCGATGTAAACGCCGCGGCTACTCAGGCCGTACGCGTGTCCGCCTTCACCAGCACCGGCGCGAGAGCACCGGCCTCGCGCCGCAGCTTGCCCGCCTCGAAGCCGTGCATGCCGATCTGCCATTGCAGGCCGACGATAGCGCCCTTGGTCGGTTGCAGCAGCGCGAGCGACGCGAACAGCGTCACCGGCAGCCACACCGCCAGTTGCAGCCACACCGCCGGCGCATAGGCGGTCTCGACCGCGAGGATCGCCGGCACCACGAGGTGGCCGACCACGACCATGACGAGATAGGCCGGGAAATCATCGGCGCGCTGGTGAAACAGCTCCTCGCCGCAATGATGGCAAGCGTCCGCGACTTTCAGGAAACGGCCGAACATATGTCCTTCGCCGCAGTTCGGACACTTGCCCGAAAAGCCGCGCCACATCGCCTTTGACAGGGAGACTGAACCGGTTGCCATGACAGCACCTCTTCCTTTTCACTGATCCATACAATATTATCTTGCATCCATACATTCAAAGGAAATGGGGCTAAATTGCATGGATTGGACCCCTACAATCTCGGAGCTGTCTGGGCCGCGCTACCAGCGCATCGTCGAGGCCATGGAGGCCGACATCGCCGCCGGCCGGCTGGTGCGCGGCCAGCAATTGCCAACCCAGCGCGCGCTGGCAAAAGCGCTCGGCATCGACCTCACCACGGTGACGCGCGCCTACACCGAGGCGAGGCGCCGCGGCATCATGGAAGCCCGCGTCGGACAGGGCTCGTTCGTGTCGGAGACCAGCGCGCGCCGCGCGGTCGACCTGCCGCATCCGGTCGCGATCGACCTCTCGATGAACGTGCCGCCGCATCCGCTGGAGGCGCAGCTCGACGAGCGCATCATTGCCGGGATGGAAACCCTCCGCGCGCAATCGGGGCTGACCGCATTCCTGAATTACCAGCCGCCCGGAGGCAGCACGCATGAGCGCGAGGTCGCGGCGCGCTGGCTGCGCGCCCGCGTACCGCACGCACATGCCGACAGGCTGGTGATCTTTCCCGGCGCGCAGACCATCCTGTTCAACCTGCTCGCCCACCTCGCGCGGCCCGGCGATGTCGTCTTGACCGAGGCCCTCACCTTCCCCGGCATCAAGGCCGCCGCTAAGCGGCTCGGCATCAAGCTCGTCGGCGTCGCCATGGATGACGGCGGCATCCTGCCCGATGCGCTGGCGAAGGCCTGCCGCGCGCACAGGCCGAAGGCCGTGTATCTCATCCCGACGCTGCACAATCCGACCACCGCGACGCTCTCGCCGGCGCGCCGTGACGCCATCGCAAAGATCATCGGCGATGCCGATACGATTCTGATCGAGGATGACGCCTACGGGCTGCTCGACCGCGCGGCATCGCCGATCGCCAACCTCATTCCGGAGCGCACATATCTGGCCACCACGCTGTCAAAATGCATCGCGCCTGCGCTGCGCGTAGCTTATCTGGTGACGCCAGACATCGGCGCGCAGCAGGAGATGCGCGGCTCTCTACAGGCCACCGTGCAGATGCCGGCCCCCCTGATGGTCGCGCTGGTAACGCATTGGATCGAGACCGGCATCGCCGATCGCATCATCACCGCGATTCGCAACGAGGCGGTCGGCCGCCAACAATTGGCACAACGCACGCTGAAAGGTTTTCAGTTCCTGGCCAAGCCCGCCGCCCATCATCTCTGGCTGCGGCTGCCCGAGGGCCGCCCCGACGTCGCGGCACATCTGTTGCGGAATGGTCTTGCAATCGTCGCCGGCGATGCCTTCACCGTGGACGGCACCCCGCCACACGCGGCCCGCGTCTCGCTGGGCGCAGCGCGCAACAGGGTGGAGTTGACGGAAGCGCTGCGCATCCTGGTCGGCGCGCTGCACAGGCCCGCCGACACCAGGCAGATCGTCTAGAGCATGATCGGCAAAAGTGTGCAGCGATTTTCCGACTAGATCATGCTCAAACAATAAGCCTTCTTACTGATGGTGACGGCGGTGGCGCGGGCGAACCACCGGCGCAACGGCTGACGGATAAGCCGCATAGGCCTCGCTCGGCGCCGCCGTCTCGCCACGGGCCGCGCGTCCTGCAGGCGTGAGCTGGCCGCCATTGAGCACATCACGGTCGGGATGGGCGGCCTGATAGGCCGCGGGCTCGGAAAACTGCGCCTGCGCCAATGTCGGCATCATGGCGGCGGCCGACAATAGCGCGGCTGCAACGGCAATATTCATGCGGGTCATGATCATGCTCCATCATCTCATCAGGGAGGGCGCGGCGATTTCCGGCAGGCCCGAAATTGAAGTACTGGCGTCATGTAGGCGCGTCTTCCGCGAACGCCCGCCCCCTGGGATCACGCTTGCGTGCGGTTTTGAAATTGACCGTCCCGGCCGCATCTGTGCTATGCGCCAGAAGCGGATGCCGGTCGCGATCAACCGCGCGGCATCACCGTTAACGACAGGAAATGATTGGTGGAAACGCTCACCTACGCGCTGCTGCTGTTTGGTGCATTGGCCGGCGGCTTCGTCTCGGGGCTGGCCGGGTTCGGCACCGCGCTGATGGCGCTCGGGATCTGGCTCTATGTGCTGCCACCCTCGCTCGCGGTGCCGCTGGTGCTGATCTGCTCGGTGATCGCGCAGACCTCGACGCTGCCGTCGATGTGGAAGAGTTTTGATCTCTCGCTGGTCTGGCCGTTCCTGATCGGAGGGCTGATCGGCGTGCCGCTGGGGACCATGATGGTGGCCTCGGCCGATCCAAAAGTGTTCAAGCTGAGCGTCGGCGTGCTGCTGCTGATTTTTTCGTCCGCTCTCTATCTCAACAAGAAGCCGCTCGCCGTCACGTTCGGCGGCCGGATCGCCGACGGTGCGATCGGTTTTGCCGGCGGCATTTTGGGCGGACTTGCGGGCCTCTCCGGACCGCTGCCGATCCTGTGGGCCAATATACGCGGCTGGAACAAGCACGAGCGGCGCGGCATCTTCCAGCTCTTCAATTTCACGGTGCTCGCCACCGCGCTGGTGTTGCAGACGGCGTCGGGCCTCGTCGCGTTCAAGGTGGTCTGGCTGGCAGCTGTCGCCTTTCCCGGCACGCTGATCGGTGCATGGGCCGGCGCGCGCGTCTATCACGCGCTGAGCGACAAGCATTTTGGCGATGTCGTGCTCGGCCTGTTGTTCCTGTCCGGCGCCACCCTCGTCTGGAACAGCATCGGCACGTTCTAGCCTTGCGTTTTCTTCGCGGCGAGCGCCATGCCGCCGGCGACGCCGACACCGAGCACGTAGATCCAACCCGAGGTGAAGTCGAACAAATGCGTGTTGAGTTGCGAGGACAGCATATTCTGCACCACGACCAGCAGTCCGATCCAGCAGGCCAGCCCCTCGCCGCGAAACATCAAGAGGTGCGAAAACCACAGCGCATAGAGCACCAGGATCCCGACGACGCCCCACTGCACGGCAACAGCGAGGGTCTGGTTGTGCGGGTTGCTGACGACCTCGCCGCGCAAGGGATCGACGTCGGCATCACCGGCCACGCGTGCGAACAGGCCGCGGATCGACCCGGTGCCGTGGCCGATCAGCGGCGCCTCAGCGATGAAACCCAGCGATTTCCGCCAATACACCAGACGTGAGCCCATGCCGCTGATCGAGGTGCTGTTACTCTCCAGGCTTCTTTCATAGTCGGTCTGGAACTTTGCGACGGTCGCACGCAGATGCGGCGAGACGGACCAGAACGACACTGCGAGCAGCACGATCGCGCCGGCGGCGATGAGCGCGCCACGCCAATGCAAATGCAGCAGCGCAAACACCAAGACCAGGACCGGAAGCGTGACCAGCGCCGTGCGCGAGACCACGACGAACATCATATTGGCGAGAAAGCCGACCGCCAGGAGCGCGAGCAGCGCCGCGATCCGGATGCGGCCCTGGCGCACCAGCGCCACGACCGGATAGACCAGCGCGAGCGCACAGAGGGCGAACTCCTGGCTCTGGTCGATGTAGTTGCGCACAGCAATCCCGCTCTCGACCTGGTAAGGCCCGCGCGAGAAATAGAGTTTCAGCGAGAGCCTCGGGTCGATCGCAACAGTGAAGGAGTACAGCATGAGCAGCGCGCAGGAGACCAGGAACGCCGCGAACACCCATTTGCCGTAGGGCCAGCGCTCGAACTGGTAGATCAGCAGCGGAATCACCAGCAGTTTTGCCGGCGGCCCGAGCGCATGCAGCCTTTCAGGCCAGGGCGCATCCGACCACAGCGTGCCGACCAGCGCGAGGGCGACCAGCGCGATCGGCAGCAGGCAGATCGGACGCAGCAGCGATCGCGGGAATTCACGGAGGTCGACGAACGCGAAGGCGATCAGCCACGGCACCAGCGCAAAGGTCAGCCCGGTCGTCGACCATGGCAGCAGCAGCGCGATCAGCGCGACGAAACGGGCCGGCGTGCGGTAGCGCGCCGCCCAGATCGCGGAGAGCCAGGACGCTCGGCCCTGCTCGTTCGACACCTCGGTCATTCATATCCCCGGCAGATTCGCAGGCCAGCCCACGGCGCGGCAAACTAGCCGGAGCCGTGGGTGGGGGACAAGCGCGTGTCCCTTCAATCCGTCGCTACGCGGGCTCGCTGACGGGAGGCGCGACCGGCGCGGGGGCTGCCGCCTCCGCAACCTTCTCCTGCGGCGGCAGCGCAAGGCGCTTGTCGAACTCGCGGCGCAACAACCAGACGCTCAGGGCGGCTTGCAACGTTGTCGTCGCGATCGACAAATACCAGACGTGCTCCATCCGGAAGCCGGGCCACGTCGAGAGCCAGATCGACGGCAGGGAATAGGTCAGGACCCGCGTTGCCGAGGTCCACAACACCGGCTTGGTGTTGCCGAGCCCCTGGAACATGCTGGAGCAGGTGAAGATCAGCCCCTGCGCCACCATGTTGAACGAGACGATCCGCAGAAAGAGCGACGCGACCGTCATCGTCTCCTGATCCCTGGAGAAGCCGGCAAGCAAAACACCGGGCGCGAGCTGCGCGAGGATCATGAAGACAATCATCACGGCGGTCGCGACAAGCGCCGCCTTGACGAAGGTCTCCCGCACGCGCGCGCCGTTGCCGGCGCCGAAGTTCTGGCCGGCGATCGGGCCCGCGGCAAGAGCGATGGCGAGCGCCGGCATCTGGATCAGGCCGAGGAGACGCGTGCCGATGCCAAACCCGGCCTGCGCCGCCGAGCCGAAGACGCTCAGCACGTAATAGCCCACGGCCATGATGATGAAGACCATCGCGAACTCGCCGCCCGCGGGCAGGCCGACATTGAGGATCCGCTTCCACTGCCGAAGCTGCGGCCGCCATTGCGCAGGATGAAAGGCGACGTAACGCTCCAGCCTGAGGAAATATCCGAGCAGCATCAGCGCGCCGATGAAGACGGCGATCGAGCTGGCAAGGCCCGCTCCGGCGACACCGAGCGCGTGCCCGGTGCCCCAGCCCAGGATCAGGACCGGCGCCAGCGCGATGTTGATGATTACGGCCAGCGCCTGAACCAGCATGCTCGGCCGCACGATGCCGGTCGCCCGCAACGCGGACGCCATCACCTGCGTCGCGAATTGCAGCGCCAATGCCGGCATGAACCAGAGCAGATAGACCGTGCCGGCTTCGACCGTGGCCTCATCGGCCGCAACCGCGCGCATGTAGGGACGCGACAAGGCGAAGCCCGCGACCAGGGTCAGCACCCCGAACAGCACCGACAGGACCACCGACTGGTTGAAAACGAGGTTGGCGTCGCCGCGGTCCTTGCGTCCCACGGCGTGCGCCATCAGCGCCACCGTGCCGACGCCGAGCACCTGCATCAGCGCGTTGACGAGAAAGCCGGCATTGCCGGCCGCGGCGACGCCCGCGATCGCCGCCTCGCCCAGGCTCGAGACGAAGTACAGGTCGACGAGCTGGCAGATCATGATCGTGATCATGCCGACCACGATCGGTGGCGCCATGCTCAGGATGTGGCCCACGATGGAGCCGCGTGTCAGGTCCTTCATCTCATTCCATCCTTGGGCGGCGTGACAGCGGGAGGTTCGCCCCGCTGCCGCACGCCTGTCACTCCGCTGCTGCGACGTGTCCGAGCTCCACCACCTGGCGCTCGAACAGGCCGCGATAGATGCCCCCCGGCTTGCCCGCGAGCAGCGCATGCGTGCCCTGCTCGACGATCTCGCCGCGGTCGAACACCAGGATCCGGTCGAGGCTCTTTACCGTCGACAGCCGGTGCGCGATCACGATCGAGGTGCGGCCCTTCATCAGCCGCTCCATCGCCTGCTGGATCAGCGCCTCCGATTCCGAATCGAGGCTCGACGTCGCCTCGTCCAGGATCAGCACCGGCGCGTCCGCCAGGAAGGCGCGCGCCAGCGCCACGCGCTGCCGCTCGCCGCCCGACAGCTTCACGCCGCGCTCGCCGACCAGGGTGCCGAAGCCCTTCGGCAGGCGGAGGATGAAGTCGTGCGCATTCGCCAGCCGCGCCGCCTGTTCGATGGCCTCTAGGCTGGCACCAGGCCGGCCATAGGCGATGTTCTCCGCGAGCGTGCGGTGGAACAGGATCGGCTCCTGCTGCACGATCGCAATCTGGCTGCGCAGCGATTGCTGCGTCGCCAGCGCGATGTCCTGGCCGTCGATCAGCACGCGACCACCGGAGACGTCGTAGAGCCGCTGCACCAGCTTGACGAAGGTCGTCTTGCCGGAGCCGGAACGGCCGACCAGACCGACACGTTCGCCGGCGCGGATCGTCAGCGACAGTCCGTCATACAGCGGCGCGCGATGGCCGCCATAGTGGAACGTGACGTCGTCGAACACGATCTTGCCGCCTTCGATCGCGATCGGCCGCGCGTCGACCGCATCGGCGATGCCGATCGGCTCGTCATGGATCGCCACCAGTTCCTCCATGTCGTTGACCGAGCGCTGGAGGTTGTTGATGTGCATGCCGACGTCACGCAGGTAAGCGTGAATCACGTAGTAGCTCGTCAGCACATAGGTGACGTCGCCGGGCGAAGCGTGCCCCGACATCCACAACAGCACCGAGCCGCCGATCACCGACGCGCGCAGGCACAGCAGCAGCGAGAGCTGCGCCATGGCGGTGTAGTTGTAGCGGAACCAGGTGCGACGCACCCGCGTGCGCCAGCGGTTGATGACGCGGGCGAGCCGCGCATCTTCCCGCGCTTCGGCGCCGAAGGATTTCACCACGGCGTTGCAGGTCAGCGCGTCCGCCAGCGTGCCGCCGACCTTGGTGTCCCAGGCATTGGAGATGCGCGCGGCCGGCGCGATGTAGCGGGTCGAGAACAGCACCGTCATCGTGACATAGACCAGCGCGCCGAGCGCGATCACCCCGCCGAGCGAAGCCCAGTGCACGCCGAGCAGGATCATCGAGCCGATCAGCACCACCAGCGAGGGCAGCAGCGCCAGCAGGAGGGTGTCGTTGAGCAGGTCGAGCGCCCACATGCCGCGCGTGACCTTGCGCACGGTGGAGCCGGCAAAGGAGTTGGCGTGCCAGTCGGTCGAGAAGCGCTGCACGCGCGTGAACGCGTCCTGCGCGACCTCCGCCATGATCTTCAGCGTGAACGGCACGATCGCCTGGAGCCCCGCGAGCCGCAGCACCATCGACGCCGCACCCAGCGCCACGATGGCGCCGAATGCCACCAGCGCGGCGTGGCGCGCGTCGGGATCGGACGGCCCGCGCGTCAGGGCATCGATCAGATGTCCCGAAAACACCGGCATGAACAGGTCGGCGGCGGTTGCACCCAGCAGGCCAAAGACGATGGCGAGCGTCCGCCCCGGCTGCTTCAGCCAGTGCCGGAACACGAAGGGCAGCACCACACGTATCGCCGCGGGCTTTTTTGACAGAGCGGTCATGACATCATCCGGCCGCTTTTCGCGCGTGCCGGCTCCATCGATGGACGCAAGCCGGCCGCGAGGGCCGAGACGGCGTCACTTGAGACTGATTTTGACTTGGGAAGCGGAGCGATCGGGACTTGGAGCCCAATCGAAGCGGGCGGAAAGGACCTCTAGGAGGTCGAGCACACACCGAGCCAGAACATCATCGAGCACGGGCGCGCGATCTGCGAAAGCGAAATAGTCATGCAAATCTCTCCCCGGTTCGAATGAATGAGGTGCGCTTTATAGATGTACCGTTTCCGGTTTGCAACGGGGGTCCTGCGAGATCACGGACGAGTGTTGCAATTTGGTGCGTGCGCCGCCTCACACCCCACTGTCATTCCCCGCGAAGGCGGGTCCAGTACGCCGCGGCTTCTCGATCAATAACAAGCGCCTCTGGAATACTGGATCGCCCGCTTTCGCGGGCGATGACACCGAGTGTGTGGTGGGGTCGCCCGGTCAAGCCGGGCGACGACACCGATCGTGTCGCCTCAGTGCGCGTCGCCGCCGCCGGTCATGGAGGCCGGCTTGTTCAAGAGCGTGACCAGCAGGCTAAGAGCGAGATAGAACACGGTCAGCAGGAAGAAGGCGTCGCCAAAGCTCATCACCACGGCCTGGCGATGCACGATCTGGCTGAGCTGCTTCATCGCCATCAGCGTGGAATCGCCGAGCCCCTGGAACTTCTGCATCAGCATGGTCAGGGTTTCGGTAGCGGTCGCATTGCCCCAGGTCACGCGCTCCTGCAGGCGCGTGATGTGGAGGTCCGTACGGTCGTTGAGCACGGTGTTGATGACCGCGAGGCCAACCGCGCCGCCGAGATTGCGCATCAGGTTGAACAGCCCCGAGGCGTTCTTCACCCGGTCAGGCGCCAGCGTGCCGAGCGCGATGTTGTTGGTCGGCACCATCGCGAACATCATGCCGACGCCGCGCAGGATCTGCGGCACGAGCAGCTCGTAGAAGTCGTAATCGCGGGTGATCCAGGTCATCTGGTAGGAGCCGATCGCGAACACGATCAGGCCGAACGCGATCATGTAGCGCATGTCGAGCTTGACCATGAGCCGGCCGACCAGCGGTGCGACCAGGAACATGGTGATGCCCGAGACGAACATGGTCTCGCCGATCATCAGCGCGCTGTAGCCGCGCACCTCGGCAAGATAGCGCGGATAGATGTAGGTCAGGCCGTAGAGGCCGATGCCGATGCAGAACTGCAAGAGGCAGCCGATCGCAAAGTTGCGATTGGAGAAGGTGCGCAGATTGACGATCGGCTCGGCCGCC
>NZ_AKIY01000176.1 GCF_000282615.1 Bradyrhizobium sp. YR681
GCCCCCGCCGATGTGGCTCGCCGGCAGCTTTGCCGGCCTGTCACCGTCCTTCGGTTATCTCTATGTGCTGTTTGGCGCCAACCACCTCCCTGCCGACGTCTTCGAGGAAAGGCCTTGCGGCCCCGTCCAGATCGGATTGTTTCATGCCGGCGGCGGCGATGCGACGTTGGCGACGGTGACCGTCCATCGCACCGGCCTCGGCGAGTTGCGCCTGCGCATTCCCCTGTCGCGCGCCATGGCGACCGCCATGATCGCGCTGCCGCTGGCGAAATTCGCGCCCGAAGGCCTTCTTCACGGCGTCACCGTGCAGCAGGGCGACGACGTTCGTGACGCCGCCGAGAGCCAGGACGTCGCCGGCATCGCCGCCGAAAGCCTGGTCCATGCCGGAGTGCAGCGGACCGGTGCGCACTATCGCGCCGAGAGCGAGGACGGCTGCCTGCTGATCCCGGTGGCCCCGATGACGCAGAACATCGCGATCTATTCCGTCGCAATCACGCCGCTCGGCTCCAACCCCAAATAATGCGCCTGATCGCGCCGCCCGGGCCGTTGAAGTGCAAGGGCAAGAGAACGGTCGGCGCGACGCGAGGGGCACGGAATTGACGGACGAGACGCACGGAAACCTTGATCGGCTGCTGCAATCCGGCGGTGTCAGGCTCGGCCGGGCCCAGCGCGACCGCCTGGGCTGGCTGGTTGGCCAGCATGGCACGCCGACGCTCGACGATTTCGGCGCGGGCCGGCGGAACGGCGTCATCATCCTCAAGGAGCCACTGAGCGGCGCGGCGGCCGAGCTGTTCTACCGCTCGCTCACGCCCGGCAGCGCCGTCGTCATTCCCCGAAGCGAGAATCCCGGCTTCGACTTCCTCAAGTCCAAGCTGACCGAATTCGGCACCGTCGGCCCCTGCGGCGCCGAGGGCCCGCATGAGATGTGGTGGGGTGGCATCGGCTGGTCGAAATTCCTCTCCGCAGCCGACGCATCCACCGTTCGCCCGCGGATCGTCTCCTGCCATCCGCGCGGCGGCGACGCGACCGCCGCCTTCGCGCTTCGCCACTCGCTCGAACGGTTTGATCTCGCCTGCCATATCGAACCGATCGATACGCAGTTCAACGACCGCATCCTCTGCTTCGAGAAAGCCGAGTTCATGCTGCGGATGTGGAACAAATATCGCGAGCCTCTGCTGTTCGTCGACGCCGGCGCAACCCTGCGCGAGGCGCCGCTGCTGCCATCCTTCCTCGGCTGCGACGTTGCGCTCCACAAGTGGAACCGCTGGGAGATGTCGGCGCGCACGCTCTATTTTGGCCGCTCCGGCCGCGCCGAAAGCCTGTTGCGCACCTGGCAGCAGCTCGCCGCGTCCTATCCCGCGATCTGGGAAGGCTATCTGCTCGACCAGGCCTGGAGCCTGACGTCGTCGCAGGTGCCGCTCGACACCGTCTGGCTGCCGCGTTCCTATCACGCGCTGAAGGGCGACCTCGGCGCGATGCGCGCCACTCTTCTGCATGACCAGCAGACGACGACGCTGGAGCTCGGACCGGATCCGGCCTTTGCAGGCATCGTGCGCGCGGCCCGCCGCGCCGGACGCACCGGCGCCCGTGACGCCTTCATGGTGATGACCTCGAAAGCCGAGACCGACAACGGCATCGCCGTGATCCTGCGCGACGTCTCCGCCAGCGACGCGGGCGCGGTCGCCGCCACCGTTGAGGCCGTGACCGGCGCCTATGCGACCGACTGCGGTGGCTATGGCCGGCTGGAGCTGTCGCTCTGCGCCTGGCAGGAGGACGTCGGCGCCGCGCGCGAAGCGGCAGCGCAGGCGCGCTACCGCATCCTGGAGATCGCGCCGGGGCAGCGCATCGCCAATGATTTCTTTGCCGCCCACGCGTCCGACAATGCGGTCATGACCGCCCGCCATCTCTTTCCCTGACGGACATCACAACATGCTCAAGACCATCATCCTGCTCACCGATACCGTCCAGCAGCAGCAGCCACTGGCCAATCTGCTCCGCGAGCACAATCGCGACCTCGCCTTCTGCTCCGCACTGCGCGCCCAGGACCTCAGCGCCATCGCGCCGGACGTGCTAAGCGAAGCACGGCTGGTATCTTTCGCCGCCGACGTCGCCGTCCCCGAAAAATTCCTGCTCAGGCTCGGCTACGGCGCCTACAAATTCTACGCCGCGCCGACGCAATATCCGGGCCTGCCGGCAGCGCCCGACGAGAGCGAGGAAGATCCGCGCTGCTACTCCGTGGTCGCGCAGTCGATGACGATCTGGCCCGACTTCAAGAAAGTGGTCGGCCTGGAGACCGTGACGATCCCTGACGGCACCGTCCCGGCCGAGCGCGAACGGCTGGTGTTCTCCCGACTTGCACACCTGTTCTGGGGCATGTCGCACATGATCGCCGGCGAGGCCACGGATCTGCCTGCTATCATCGGGTCAAGCGAGAACCAGCGGCCGACTCCCGCAATGATGAATTGAGCTAACGCCCGGGACTGCGGAGTTGCGCCGACAGAGCATCGCGGTGTTCAGGAGCGGCGATCGTGATCACGCGACGCGCCCGCTCGGCAAGGCCGCAGCCGCGTAGCTCGGCAATTCCCCATTCGGTGACGATGGCGTCGACATCGGCGCGGGGGGTCGTCACGGTCTCGACATTGGCGACGATCCGGCTGGTGCCGTCGGAGGCCGTCGCCGGCAGCGCGATGATCGCCCTGCCTCCGGGAGAGGCGTTCGCGCCGCGCACGAAATCGAGCTGGCCGCCGATCGCACCGATCGTCACACCATTCAGCGTCTCGGAATTGACGCTGCCGTCGAGCCCGACCTGAAGCGCGGAGTTGATCGCAACCAGCCGCCTGATCCGCGCCAGCACGCCCTGGCCATGCGTATAGGATGTCGGCCGCACCGAAACCGCCCTGTTCTCATGCGCGAAACGGTAGAGCCGGCTGGTCCCGATCACCTGGTTGGTGACGGTGATCCCGGCATCGATGCCCTTCGCCGCATTCGTCACCACGCCGCGTTCGATCAGGTCGACGACGGCGTCGTTGATCAGGCCGGAATGGATGCCGAGATTACGCGCGTGGGAGAGCGAGGAGAGGATCGCGTCCGGAATGCGTCCGACGCCGAACTGAAGCGTGCTGCCGTCGGCGATCAGGCCCGCCGCATAAGCGGCGATGCGCCGGGAAACGTCGTCGAGCGTCGGTGAGGCCAATTCCACCGGTGGACGACGGGCCGGCACGCGCACATGGATCTGCACGTCCTCGGGCCATTCGGCGCCAAACGTAAAGGGCGCATCCGGATTGATCTCGGCGATGACCAGACGTGCGCTGCGTGCGGCGTCGATGACATAGTCGTTGGACAGACTGGCGCTCAACCGCCCGTCGCCGGCCTGGGCGAGCTGTACCAGAACGACGTCCGCCTTGTGTCGGCGGGCGGCGAAGTCGGCGCAAAAGGCGCTGTAATTACTCGGAATGACGTCGAGCCGTCCGGCTTTCGCAAGCCGCCGCGCATTGCCGATCACGCCATAGCTCTGGAACGAGACACCGGGGCCACACGACGCGGAAAACGTGTCCGAGAATATCGGCCCGACCATCATGCGAAACGACGGCAGGTCCCCGGCCTGTGCCATCAGCGCCTCGGTCAGGGTGACCGGCTCCGCCGTCGCCTGTCCGCACACGACGAGATCGCCTTCCCGGATCAGGCCGGAGAAATCGATCGGCGGCGCGCCCCCGGACATTGTGGCGTCAGCCCATCGGTGTGAGGCGCGCGGAAAACTCGCCCAGCAGCGTACGCAGCTCCGTCTTCACGATCTTACCGTAGCTGTTCTTGGGCAGCTCGCCGGTGAGGTAATAGTGCTTTGGCCGCTTGAAGCGCGCAATCCAGGCGTTGCACATCCGGTCGAGATCGTCCCGCGTGACCGCCCTGCCCGCAACGGGAACGACGACAGCGACCACTTCTTCGCCCCATTCCGGATGCGGCCGGCCGATCACCGAGACTTCTGCGACGGCCTCGTGCCGGAGCAGCACCTCCTCGACCTCGCGCGGATAGATGTTGGTGCCGCCTGAGATGATGACGTCCTTGGAGCGGTCCTTCAGGGTGAGGAAACCGTCCGCGTCGAACGCGCCCATGTCGCCGGTGTAGAGCCAGCCGTCGCGCAGCGTATTCGCAGTGGCGTCCGGATTCTGCCAGTAGCCGGACATCACGGTGTCACCGCGCACGATGATCTCGCCGATATCACCCGGCGCAACGTCCCGGCCCGCTTCGTCCACAGTGCGCACCTGCACGACGCTCTGCGCGATGCCGACCGAGGCAAGGCGTTCCTCATGGCGCGGATGCCCGGCGTCGAGATGCATCGATTTCGGCAAATAGGTGATGGTCATCGGCGTCTCGCCCTGACCATAGATCTGCACGAGCTTTGGCCCGAACACCGCGAGCGCGGCCTTGCAATCGGCTACGTACATGGGGCCACCGCCATAGATGATCGTCTTCAGCCCCGGCGCGGTCGCGCCCGCGGCCTCTGCGGCGACAGTCAGGCGTCGCACCATGGTGGGCGCTGCGAAGAAGGAGATGTTGTCGCGCTTCGCCGTCAGCTCCAGAATCTCGTCCGGCTCGAAGCGGCCGCTCTCGGGAATGATCTGCGCGCCCATGGCGAGCACGTGCGGGACCATGTAGAGGCCGGAGCCGTGCGACATCGGCGCAGCGTGCAGCAGCGCCTCGCCTGGGACAACTGGATTGACCTCGGCGAGATAGTTCAGCGACATCGCCAGCAGATTGCGATGGCTCAGCACCGCGCCCTTGGGCCGCCCCGTGGTGCCGCTGGTGTAGAAGATCCAGGCCGGATCGGCGATCGCGACATCGGCGATGGCGATGCCGTCGGTCTTCTCGAGGGCGCGATGTTCGGCGGAGCCGATCTCGACGATGCGCGGCTTGGCCGTGCCGAGCGCCAGCGCTTCCGAGGCGACGCTCGCCATGTCCTCCGTCACGAACACGACCGCAGCGCCCGAATTGTCGAGGATGAACGCGACCTCGCGCGGATGCAGCTTTGCGTTGATGGGAACGGCGACCAGCCCGGCATGCCAGCAGGCATAGAGGCAGGCGACGTAGTCCGGCACGTTCTTCATCAGCAGCGCGACGCGGTCGCCCTTGGCGAGACCAAGGCGCTGCCGCAGCGACGCGGCGAGCGAGGCCACTGTCGCGGCGAGCCGACCGTAGTCGGCGACCGGCGTCAGCCCCTTGAGCAGGGCCGGGGCGGACGCATCAGCCCTGGCGGCGCGCAGCAGATGATGAGCGAGGTTCATGGCGATCCTGCCGAGGACAAGCCTAGTACGACTTCGCCAGTCCGAGCACCTTTTCCGCGATGAAGCTCAGCGCGAGCTGCGGGCTGACCGGCGCGATGCGCGGGATCAGGCTCTCGCGCATGTAACGCTCGACGTGAAACTCCTTGGCATAGCCGAACCCACCATGGGTCATCACCGACTGCTCGCAGGCGTGGTACCCGGCTTCGCCCGCGAGATATTTTGCCGCATTCGCGGCGGCGCCACACGGCATGCCCTTGTCGTACTGCCAGGCCGCCGACATCACCATCAGCCAGGCCGCCTCGAGCTCCACCCAGTTCACCGCGAGCGGATGCTGGATACCCTGGTTCTTGCCGATCGGGCGGTTGAACACGACCCGCGTCTTGGCATATTCGCTGGCGCGCGCCAGCGCGACCTTGCCGAGGCCGACCGCTTCCGCCGCGATCAGGATGCGCTCGGGATTCATGCCTTCGAGGATGTACTGAAAGCCCTTGCCCTCTTCCCCGATGCGGTCCTCCATCGGGATCTCGAAATCCTCGAAGAACAGCTCGTTGGAATCGACGATCTTGCGGCCCATCTTCTCGATCTCATGGACCTTGATCTTGTTGCGGTCGAAGTCGGTGTAGAACAGGCTGAGGCCGTGGGTCGGCGAGCGCACCTCTTCCAGCGGCGTGGTGCGCGCCAGCAGCAGGATCTTGTGCGCGACCTGTGCCGTGGAGATCCACACCTTCTGGCCATTGACGATGTAGCGGTCGTTCTTGGCGACCGCACGGGTCTTGAGCTGGGTGGTGTTGAGGCCGGTGTTGGGCTCGGTGACGGCAAAGCACGCCTTCTCGCGGCCCTCGACCATCGGCGGCAGCATGCGCTTGCGCTGCTCCTCGGTGCCGAACACGACGACGGGATTGAGCCCGAACACGTTGATGTGCACCGCCGAGGCGCCGGACATGCCAGCGCCGGATTCCGCGATGGCGCGCATCATGATCGCGGCCTCGGTGATGCCGAGCCCGGAGCCGCCATATTCTTCCGGCACGCAGATGCCGAGCCAGCCGGCATCGGCCATGGCCTTGTGAAAGTCGTGCGGGAAGCCGCCGTCATGGTCCTTCTTCAGCCAATAGGCGTCGGGAAAGTCCTCGCAGACTTTTGCGACGGCGTCGCGAATGGCTTCCTGCTGATCGGTGAGCGCGAAATCCATGGTCATGATCTCCTTCTTGGGAGCCGGGCTCCGATCCTAGCGCCCCATCTGCGAGGGCAGCCAGAGAATGATCGAGGGAAACGCCACCAGGATCGCAATCGCGATCAGGTGGGCGATGAAGTGCGGGAAGGTACCGTGGAAGACTTCCGCGACCGGCCGCTTGGCGTAGCGGGCGACGATGAAGCAATTCAGCCCGACCGGCGGCGTGATCATGCCGACTTCGGCGGTGACGATCTTGATGACGCCGAACCAGATCGGATCGAAGCCGAGCGTCTTGATCAGCGGCAGAACGATCGGCACGGTCAGCACCAGGATCGCGATCTGGTCCATGAACGAGCCGAGCACGATGTAGCCGAACAGGATCAGCGCGATGATGACCCAGCGCGAGGTCTGCAGTGAACCGATCCAGGCGACGAGGTCCTGGGTCACATGGGTGAGCGTGAAGAAGTAGCCAAAGATCGAGGCGCCAACGAGAATCGTCACGATCATGCATGTGCCGTGGGAGGCGCTGAGCAACGCGCGATACAGCGTGGCCGGGGTCACCCTGCGCTTGGCAACGGCAAGTGCCAGCGCTCCGGCAGCGCCGAGAGCGGAGGCTTCCGTCGGTGTCGCCACGCCGAGATAGATCGTGCCTGTGACCAGCGAGAACAGCAGCACCATCGGCCCGATCTGCCACAGCAGCGAAAACCTCTCTCGCCAGGATACCGGCTCGATGCGCGGCGCCCGGGACGGGTCCTGCCAGACCAGGAAGTAGATCGTCGCCATGATGGTCGCGGTCACGAGGATCGCCGGGATGATGCCGCCGATCAGCAACTGACCGATATTGACCTCTGCGAGCAGGCCAAAGATCACCAGCGCGACACTGGGCGGGATCAGCATCGCCAGCGTCCCCGAGATGGCGACGACACCGGCAGCCATCTTGGGCTCGTAGCCTTGCCGGATCATCGCGGGAAGGCTCGTCGATGACAGAGTCGCGGCTGAAGCGGTCGACGTGCCGCAGATCGCACCGAAGCCCGCACCCGCCAGCGCCGTCGCCATGCCGAGCCCGCCGGGAATTCGGCCGACCCATGCGGAGGCCGTCTTGAACATGTCGTCGGCAACCCCGGACAGCAGGACGAGATCCGCCATCAGCAGGAACATCGGGATCGTAATCAACTCATAGGACGAGACCGTCGAAAGCGGCGCCGTCTGGAGAATGCCGAACAGCGTGCCGGTGCCGCCGACCATCAGGAGGCCGACCGAACCGGCGAAGCCCATGGCGAAGCCGACCGGCGTGCCGATCGCCAGCAGGAGGAAAAGCAGGCCGAGTACGAGGATGACCGTCATTGATGCTGCCGTTATTCGAAGGAGCGGGCTTCGCCGGCCTCATGGAGAGGCGGCAAGGGAAAGAGATCACGGCCGGAGAGGAGGCTGAGGACGTTTCCAATGAGCTGCAGCGCCAGCCGCAACACGAGCACGCCGCAACCGAACGGCACCAGCGCGGCAGAAATCCAGGTCGGCCAGGCAATCGCACCAGCCAGCACGTCGTGCTGCTCGTAATTCTCCAGCGCACGCTCGAACCCGACCTTGCTGATCAGGACGAAGACAAACAATCCCGTCAGCGCGGTGACGATCTCCGAAAGCCGCCGCCCCGCCGGAGGAAAGCGCGTCAAGAGAACGTCGACACCGACATGCGCGTGCACGCGCAAGGTGTCGGACAACGTGAGAAAGAACGCGGCGGCGAGGAGATAGAGCCCGATCAGGTCATAGGTGAATGAGAACGGGCTGTTCAAGACGTAGCGCATGAACACGTCGGCCACCACCAGCGCCATGATGGCGAAGAGAGAGATTGCCGCGATCACCGTCAGCGCGCGCTCCAGCACGCCGAGTACATTTTCCAGCGCCTTAATCACGTCTGCATCCCCCGTTGCTGTTGCGCAGATTACTTTGCGCCGCCGGCCGCGAGCAGGCCCTCGAACTCCTTGAGCGCGGCGGAGGCCTGCTTGCCGCGGCTGTCGAGCCCCGCCGCCCATTCCTGCGCAACGCCCTTGAGCTTTTCCTTCATTTCCGCGCGCGTGGCATCCGGAAGGGGCGTGAAGCCGATGCCCTGGTCCTTCATCTTCTGCTGCGTGACGTCCTGCTCCTTGTCGACATCGGCGCAGGCCCTCGGCGTGATCGCTTCCGAGGCTTCGTTCATCGCCTTCTTCACATCGTCAGGCAATTTGTCCCAGACCGATTGATTGATGGAGTAGGCAACGATGAAGCTGCCAAAGCTGACGCCTTCGGTCGCATACTTCACCAGCTTGTCCAGACCATAGGCGACGACGCTGTCCATCGGGAACAAGAGCCCGTCCATGGTGCCGCGCGACAGCGATTCATAGGCATCCGGCGCGGCCATGCGCACCGGCACCGCGCCAAGCGTACGCACGGTCAGATCCTGCGCGCCGCCCGTGGTGCGCAGCTTCAGACCCTGCATGTCCTTGATCGTCTCGACCTTCGCCTTGGCGGTCCACACCTGGTAGGGCGGCAGCACCACGGCCATCAGCAACTTGATCTTGTTCGGCGCGTATTCCTGCTTGGCCAGGACGCCTTCCCGCGCGGACTTCCAATAAGCGAGCGTGCCCTGGCAACTCGTCTGGAACGCACCCGGCAATTGCGCCACCTCGGAGAGGGGCATCTTGTCCGAGACGTAGGACGGCCCGATGTAGCCGATGTCGACCACGCCGGACTGGGTCAACCGCAGCATGTCGGTGGCCTTGCCGATCTGCTGGTTCGGATAGTGCGTGAAGGTGACCGCGCCGTTGGTCCGCTTGGTGACGTCGTCCATCCAGGGCTTGAGCATCAGGCGGACGAGATAGTGGTCACCGGGGAAGCTGTCGGCGACCTTCAGTTCCAGCGCCTGCGCCGGCATGGACGAGACCGGCAGCAAAAGCGCGAGCACGGCGGCAGCGCGGACCAGATTTGTCTTCATTTCATTCTCCCTGACGCGTCCCAAGCCGAAGGCGGCAGCCAATTGCTGCAACACCGTCCGGCCCTCACTCCATTTCTTGCTTGAGGAAAATGTACATATATGTGAATTTATATGTCAAGCATATGAACTATGCATAGAGCCATGCGCTTGGGCAACGGTTCACCGATTGACATCCGCATTTTATGAACTCTAACTCCACGTATATGAATTCATCCCACGAGGCCCCATGGGACCGCTCGCCGGCTTCACCATTCTCGACCTGACCTCGGTGCTGATGGGCCCCTACGGCACCCAGGTGCTTGCGGACATGGGCGCTGACATCATCAAGGTCGAAAGCCCCGAGGGCGACATCGTTCGCCAGATCGGTCCCGGCCGCACGCCCGGCATGGGCGGGATGTTTCTCAACGCCAATCGCGGCAAGCGCAGCATCGTGCTCGACCTCAAGAAGACGGAAGGCCGCGACGCGCTGCTGCGGCTGGCCAAGCGCGCCAACGCACTCGTCTATAATGTGCGCCCGCAGGCGATGGCGCGGCTCGGCCTCGACTACGAGACGCTGGCCGCGATCAACCCCGCCATCCTCTATGTCGGCGCCTTTGGTTACGGCCAGTCCGGCCCCTATGCCGCAAAACCTGCCTATGACGATCTGATCCAGGGTGCGGCCACGATCCCGACGCTGCTCGCGGCCGCCGGCGACGGCACGCCGCGCTACGTCCCCGTCACCATCGCGGACCGCATCGTCGGGCTGATGATGGTCAACGCCATCATGGGCGGGCTGATGCACCAGCAGCGCACCGGCCAGGGACAGCGTATCGACGTGCCCATGTTCGAATCGATGACCGAGTTCGTGCTGGTCGATCACTTGGGCGGCCTCACCTACGATCCGCCGCTCGACCATGGCGGCTATGCCCGCCTGCTCTCGCGCTATCGAAAGCCCTACAAGACCAGCGACGGCTATCTGTGCGTCCTCATCTACAACGACAAGCATTGGCGCAGCTTCTTCGAGGCGATCGGGCAGATTGAGTTCTTGCAGCAGCCCCGCTTCGCCAACCATGCGTCGCGGACGAAACATATCGACGAGATCTACGAGGAGATCGGTCACATCTTCCTCACGCGTACCACCGCTGAATGGCGCGAGCTGCTGGAACGCGCAGACATTCCGGTGATGCCGATGCACACGCTGGAGACGATTCTGGACGATCCGCATCTCAATGCGATCGACTTCTTCAGGACGGTGGAACACCCCGTGGAAGGCCGCATCCGGCAGATGCGCGTGCCCTCCACCTGGAGCGTGACCCAGCCGGAAGCCGCGGGACCCGCGCCGACGCTCGGCCAGCACGGCCGCGACATTTTATCCGAAGCCGGGTTCTCGGCCGAGGAGATCGAACAGCTCGCAGAGCAGAAAGCAGTTCATCTGGCGGCGCCGGCTTAACGGCCGCGTCGGTCAAAATCGCAACGATACAGGGAGGAAACCGCGATGGCCGGACTTTATTTCGAGGAGTTTTCCGTAGGCCAGGAGTTCAGGCATCCGCTGACCCGGACCGTCACGGAGATGGACAACACCATGTTCAGCCTGCTGACGCTCAACCCGCAGCCGCTGCATATCGACGCGCATTTCGCCGAAAAGACCGAGTTCGGCCAGCGCATTTTCAACAGCCTTTACACCCTCGGCATCATGATCGGCATGACGGTCTATGATACGACCATGGGCACCACCGTCGCCAATCTCGGCATGACCGACGTCACTTTTCCGAAACCGGTCTTCCATGGCGACACCTTGCGGGCGACGACCAAGGTGCTTTCGTTGCGGGAATCCAAATCGCGCCCGAGAGCGGGCATCGTCGAATTCGAGCACCACGCTCTCAACCAGAACGACGAGATCGTCGGCAAATGCCGCCGCATGGCGATGATGCACAAGAGGCCGGTCTGATGCGTTCGATGCTGTTCGTGCCGGGCGATTCCCCGCGCAAATTCGAGAAGGCGAGCGAAGGCAAAGCCGACGCACTGATCATCGATCTCGAGGACTCCGTCGTCACCGAGAAGAAGGTGGAGGCGCGCGGGCTCACGCTGGCCATGCTGAAGAGCCGCAGCAAACCGCATCAGCTCTATGTCCGCGTCAACGCACTCGACACCGGCATGACGCTCGCCGACCTCGCCGCGGTGATGCCGGGCAAGCCCGACGGCATCGTGCTGCCGAAATCGCAAGGCGGCGACGACGTGCGGCAGGTCGCGACCTGGCTGGAGGCTTTGGAAGCCGCAGCCGGCATCGCGGTCGGCACGACACGCATCGTCTGCGTCGCGACGGAAACCGCCGGCTCGATCTTCGGACTCGGCAGCTACAAGGGCTGTTCCCCTCGGCTCGCCGGATTGATGTGGGGCGCGGAAGATCTCTCGGCGTCGCTCGGCGCGACCGAGAAGGCATCCGGCGGCGTGTTCCACAGCCCCTATCGCCTCGCCCGCGATCTCTGCCTGATGGCGGCGGCGGCGGCCGAGGTGGCGCCGATCGACACCGTCTATACCGACATCGACAACCTCACCGGCCTCGAGCAGGAAACGCGTGCGGCGCGGCGCGACGGCTTTTCGGCGAAGGCGCTGATCCATCCCAAACATGTCGACGTCGTCAACGCGGCGTTCGAGCCGACCGACGCCGAGCGCGCATGGGCGGAGAAGGTGATCGCGGCGTTCGCGAGCAATCCAAACTCCGGCACGCTGCGCCTCGACGGCCAGATGATCGACAAGCCGCATCTTCGCGCCGCGAAGAAGATCCTCGGCCAACCCTAGACCAGGAACCAAGCCCCACCATGATCGTTCGCCAAGCCGCCAACGTCCTGGAGATCATGGAATTCTTCGCACAAACGAGGAAGCCGGCGACGCTTGCCGAGATTGCCGATCATTTCGGCTGGCCGCGCTCGTCGACCTTCAACCTGCTCGCGACGCTGTCGGAGAAGGGCTATCTCTATGAACCGCGACCGCGCGCCGGCTTCTATCCGACGCCGCGCTGGCTGGCGATGGCGCGGCTGATCTCCGAGGTCGAGCCGCTGCCGCCCTGGACGCATCAGCTGATCGCCGACCTCTCCGCGGAGACCGGCGAGACGGCCTCGATCGTCGCGCCGGCCGGGGTGATGGCTGTCTTCATCGACGTCGTCGAGTCCCAGGCCGCGATCCGCTATTTCGCCACCATCGGCCACCGCGTGCCGATCCACGCCACCGCGAGCGGCCGGGCGCTGCTGCTGCAATATTCGCAGGAAGAGCGCGACTCGGTCTATCGCAAGATCGAGTTCAAGCAATACGGCCCCTCGACGCCGATCAGCATCGACGCCGTCGAGACCGAGCTGCGCAACTCGATCGCGCGCGGCTATTGCCAGAGCTTTGCGGACTACAGCCGCGATCTCGCGGGTGCTGCGATCCCGCTGCCGGTCGGGGATCGCAGGCTCTCGGTCGTCGTTGCAGGGCCCGAGTTTCGGATTGGGCCGAAGGTCGCCGAGGTGGCCGCGCTGATCGCGCGGACGGTGGACCGGTTGAGGCCGAAGACCGCCGCCTGACGCGAAACTACGGCGCGACTTTGTCGCCGGTGAATCCATTGCCGTCCAGCGCGCGGCGCACGGTGCCGTCCGCCTTGGCGGCATCCAGGAAGTGCGCGGCCCAAACCTTTGCCGCCACCTTGCCCTTCGGCACAACCACGACCACGCCGGTCGACTGGATCACCTCGTCGAGCACCTTCGTCCCCGGCAGTTTTCGCGAAAGGTCTTCCAGCGCGCCCATGCCCATCGCGAGCGCATCGAGCTCGCCCTTGCCGATCAGCCCGGCCGCCTCCTCCGGCTTCACGAACTTCGTCAACCTGGCTTGCTTCAACGACTTCTCGACCGTGCGCGACGTCGATGTCCCCTCGATGCAGCCGACCCGCATGCCGGCGCGATCGACGTCCGCAACGGAGCGGATGTCCGACCCGGCGCGGATGAGATAGCCGCTCATATAGGCGACATAAGCCGGCCCTTGGTCGACGAATGCTTCGCGCTTGACGTCCGCCGGCATGAAGGAGAGATCCCAGACGTCCTTGCCGCTGGCGGCCGCGATCTCGTCCGAGCTCCGGTATTCGACGAGCTGAAGCGGAACGTGCAGTTTGTCCGCGGCGGCCTTGGCGAGCTCGACGGTGACGCCGCGCGGCTCTCCGGTCGACGGGTCGCGCGTGGTCCAGAACGCCGAGGCGGCGGGGCCGACGGCCACCGCCACGCGCAAGGTGCCCGAAGGCGCGATATCGCTGGGGCCTTCGGCCTTTGCGCCCGCAATACCGAGTACGAACGCAAAGCCCAATGTAGCCATCAAACCAAGCCGCAACATCTTGCGTCTCCAAGGTTGGACGAGTCCGCCGACAAGCTAACGGTGCACTCCCTCGCCCCGCTTGCGGGGAGAGGGTTGGGGTGAGGAGCCTCCGCGGGGACGGTGAGAGTTAGACTCGCGGAGAGTCCCCCTCACCCGGAATTTGCTTTGCAGATTCCGGCCTCTCCCCCGCACGCGGGGAGAGGCGAGGAAAACCGCTGTTACACGATCTTGATAGACATGTCCGGCAGGCCATCGAGCTTGCACAGCAGCACATCGCCCTTCACCACCGGGCCGACATTCTCGGGCGTGCCGGAATAGATGATGTCGCCGGCTTTCAGCTCGAACGCTTCGGAGAGCTTCGCGATCTGCTCGGCGACGCTCCAGATCATCTTGCTGAGATCCGAGCTCTGCTTCACGGTGCCGTTGATCGCGAGCGAGATCGCGCCCATCTCGAAATGGCCGGTCTTGCTGGCGGGGTGGATCGGGCCGATCACCGCGGCGTGGTCAAAGCTCTTGCCGATCTCCCACGGTTTCTTCTCCGCGGCCATGCCGTTCTGCAGATCGCGCCGGGTCATATCGAGACCGAGCGCATAGCCGTAGACATGGTCGAGCGCCTTCTCGGCCGGGATGTTGGTGCCGCCGGATTTCAGCGCGGCGACCAGCTCGACCTCGTGATGATAATTCTTGGTCAGCGACGGATAGGGATGATCGGCGACCTCGCCGACCGCGACGTTCTGGATCGCGTCGGTCGGCTTCTGGAAGAAGAACGGCGGCTCACGGTTCGGATCCGAGCCGCGCTCGATCGCGTGCGCGGCGTAGTTGCGCCCGATACAATAGATGCGGCGGACCTGGAACACCTGGCTCTCGCCGACGATCGGGATTGCAATCATCGGCACCGGAAAGATCGGTTTGGGTGCGGCCTGGGCCGCGGCCGGTGCCGTATCGGCAAGGCCCGCCGCAGTCATCGCGGCTGCGGCAGTCAGCACGTCGCGTCGAGAGGTTTTTCTCATGATCTTATTCCCTGGCTTGGACACTCGTTTCCTGTGTGGCTATTCTTAGGGCTAAACACTCAATGGGCCAATGGATCGGGCCGCATCTGCACCTTGTAGACTTTAGGCGAAGCCTCTTTGCCGCCCTCGCCGTGGAAGCTCGCGCGTGTTCCCGTGGTGCTCCACAGGCCGCGGCCTTTCCAATCGGTGTTGGGGTCGTCGATCCGGCCGTCGACATTCTTGGTGAAGAAGCCGAGCGGATACGGATTGCGCAGGTTCACCAGCTCGCCATTGACCAGCGCGAGCAGCGACTCGCTGCCATTGGCACTGGCGATCGGCACGTTAGCGCCGAGACCGAACGTGTTGTAGCGGTCGACCCAGACGTAATAAGCGTGATTGGCACTGCCGCTGGCGTTCAGTCCCCTGAACTGTGGTCCCGGCATGCGCCAGGTTTTCCAGCCTTCCGGACACTGCTTGCCATCGGCTGTCGTCGGTCCGTTCAGCGGCCCCTTGCAAAGCTTGCGATCGAAGCTCGCGAGGTGTCCGCTGGAAAGCACCGTCCACACCACGCCGTCCAGCCCGATGTCGAGCCCGCGCGGACCGAACGTGCCTTCCGGCGGTTGATACACTTCGGACAGCGCGGTGCTGGCGGGATCGGGCCCCGGCATCACGCGGACGATGTAGCCGGGTTGGTCGATGCGGGAGAAGCCGCGATCCATCGCCTGGCCCCAGATCGTATCGTCGACCGGGCTCGGCATGATGCCGTAGAACGACGCCGCAATGCGCTTGTCCTTGGCCGGATCGACCGGATCCTTGTGCTCGACATAGGCATCCCGCTTGCCATTGCCGTTGGTGTCGATGATCAACGGCGTCCAGCCCTGCGATTTCACGTCGTCCAGGGTTTCGCGATACTGCTTGGTGTTGAGCCAGCCGACCAGGCCGCCGCCGAGCCCGGGACCGCCGGAGCTGGTCCACAGCGTCTGGTTGGCGTCGTCGTCGAAATAGAGGTGATGGGTCGTGAAGCAGGTGTTGATCAGATCCCATTTGCCGGTGGCGGGATCGAAGCGCGACAATTGACGCAGTGACGTCGCCTGCGGCGCCACCTTCGCCGGGGCGAGATCCGAGCCCTGCTTGCAATAGTCGGGGTTGGCCGGCGGGCGCAGGCGCGCCGTGAACCAGACCTTGCCCTGCTCATCCATCATGACGTTGTGGATGCTGGTGTGGCCATCCCAGATCGGCTCATCGCCCCAATAGGCCGATGGTCCCCGCGGCGCATCGGTCGACGACGGCGTGTTCGGATCGAGATAGGGATGCTTGATGGTGCCGGCGACGTTCTTCACGGGGTCGAGCGTCGGCACGAGGTCCGAGCTCTCCTCCGACGATCCGTAGATCAGGCCGTTGGCGTTGAGGCGCGGGTTGCGCTTGTCGGTCGAGATGGCGTCGTGCTGATAGCGCGTTGGCGCCGCCCAGTCCCACATCGTGAAGACCACGTTGCGCTCGATGCCCTTGGGCCGTTCCGGCTTGTCGAACGGCAGTTCGCCGGACGCGATGCGGTCGGTCCATTTCGAGAAGAGGTCATAGACCTTCTCCGGCCCCATGCTGGCGAGCACCGTCGCCATGTATTCCTGGGCTTGCCCGGCCTGGGTGCGGACCGCCCAGGCGGTGTGGGAATCATAGCCGTCGGTGAACACCTTCGGAACTTCGCGAATGCCTCGTGTCCCGAGCGCATGGCAGGACTGGCACATGTTCTTGACCGTATCGACCCATTGGGCCTGCGACTTCATGGTCTCGGGCATCTTGTTGCCCTTGTCGCCGGTGCCCGGAAATTCCTCGGGCCTGGGGATGTCTAGCATCGAATACCAATACATGCCCGGATAGTTCTGAGCATCTTCCTTCGGTGAGGCGGCAGCGGCCGTGAAATCCACCACCTTGCCGGGACGAACGTCCTGCTGCGGGGTGTCCTGCAAGCCATAGCCGCGCACCCAGACCTTGTAACTGGCTGCGGGAAGATCGGGGATGACGAACCGGCCCTGATCGTCGGTCACCACCACCTTGGCGTATTTGGTCGGCAGGTCCTTCGTCTCGGCAATCACCCAGACCCCGGCCTCCGCGCCCTTGTCGCTGATCACTTGTCCGCCGATATCGTTGGCGGATATCTCGACAGTCGCCGCCATCGCGGCGCCGGCGTGCCACAGCGCGGTCGCGCCGAGACAGCCAGCCAGCATTCGCCCTAAGCTCATCGTTCCTCCCCGTTCGGTTGTGTTTCGTCCGAGCCTCTTGGTGGGCCTATTCGGACTTATTTCTCATGTCTTCAGTCGATCGAAGAACTCCCGAACTTTTCGCGCGCAGACATCCGGGTCCGTGGCGGCAACGTGATAGGAATCGCCCGGCAGCACCTCGAGCTTCGAGCCCGGGATCGTCTCCTGCCAGGCCTTGACGGAGGCGACGTCGCCGAGCCCCGAGCCGGTGGTGGTGATCACCAGCGCCGGGCGCTTGATGGACGGAAGTTCGCCGGTGACGTCGACCGTCGGCACCATCTGAAGGAAAGCCTCGAGCGTCGAGGCCTTGGTCTTCGACATCAGAGCGATCCACCAGTCCAGCGCCGCCGGCGGCAGCGAGGAGCCGAGCCGGCCGGCCGTGGTCTCTCGCACCCAGGGCTCGACGCCGTGCTCGCGGATCTGCTTGCGCCAGGTCGGCGCCCGCTCGTTGAACGAGGTCAGCGATGCCGGCGCGCCGACCGCGGCAACCGCGATCACGCGATCCGGGTGCTTGGCCGTCAGGTGCATCGCCAGCGTGCCGCCGATCTTGCCGCCGACCAGGAAGACGCGGTCGAGCTTTAGCGCGTCCAGCATGCGGATGATGTCGTCGCCGAGGCCGGCGAAACGATAGACATAGTCGCCCTGCATCGGCGTCGAATCGCCGTAGCCGCGCAGATCAGGCCGCACCACCAGATGATGCGTGGCGAAATACGGCACCCATCGCCGGAACGCCTCGCCGCTTTCGGCGAGCCCATGCAGCATCACGACCGGCGGCTTGACGTCCCACGGCAGCAGATAATCGTCGATGCGAACCGCAAGCTCGCAATCGTCGCTGACACCGATCTTCCGCAGTTCGCTAGCCATCAGATACACCTCGTTCCACCGCCATCGACATTGATGCAGGTACCAGTAATGAAGGACGCGCGGTCTGAACAGAGGAACGCGACGAGGCCGGACACCTCGTGCGGCTGCCCGACCCGGCCGAGCGGCACCGAGGCAATGGCCGCGGCATTGGTCGCGCTTTGATTCTGTCCCGAGATCGCGGCCCCTTGCGAGATCAGGCTGTCCCAGCGGTCGGTCTGCACCGGACCAGGATTGACGCCGGTGACCAGCACATTGTCCGGCGCGCATTCCTCGGCGAGCGCCAGCGTGAAATTCAGCAGCGCCGCGTTGACCGCACCGCCCGCCATATAGGCCGCGCGCGGTTGATGCCCGCTGCGGCCGATGATGTTGATGACGCGGCCCCAGCGACGGTCGCGCATCTCCGGAAGCACGTCGCGGGCGCAGCGCATGTAGCCGAGCAATTTCAGCTCGATCGACTTGGCCCAGATCGCATCCGGCGTCTCGGCGATCCGGCCCATCGGCGAAGCACCGGCGTTGTTGACGAGAATGTCGATGCGGCCGAAGGCCTCGCGCGCACTCGCCATTGCACGGGCGATGTCGTCCGGCCTCGTCATGTCGCCCGCGCAGGCGATCACCCGCCGGCCGGTGTCCCGCGACATCTCCGCAGCGGCCGCGGCAAGCCGCTCGGCATCTCGGGCGACGATGACGACATGGGCCTGCTCGCGCGCAAGCTCGGCGGCAATGGCACGGCCAATGCCGATACTGCCGCCGGTGACAACGGCAACCTTGCCGCCCAGATTGAGATCCATGACGCTGCCTTAATCCACCGTGGCGCCCGAAGCCTTGACGAGCTTGCTCCATTTTGCGGTTTCGTCCGCCATGAACTGCCCGAATGCGTGGCCGAAGACCGTACCGGGCTCAGCCCCGAGCTCGGCGAGCCGCTTCTTGACATCGGGCATCTTCAAGATGGCATCGAGCTCGCCGCTCAGCTTGGCGAGCACCGGCGCGGGTGTCTTGGCCGGCGCGACCAGCCCGAACCAGGACGAGGCCTCGAAGCCCGGAATGGTCTCGGCCACCGTCGGTACGTCGGGTAGAGCGTCCGCGCGCTTGGCGCCCGCGACCGCAATGGCATTGATGGCCTTGCCCTGCACCTGCGGCAGGACCGCGGGCATGTTGTCGAACATGAACGGGATCTGGCCCGCGAGCAGATCGTTCATCGCCGGCGCCGCGCCGCGATAGGGCACATGCACGATATCGATACCCGCCATGCCCTTGAGCAGCTCGCCGGCAAGATGATTGGTCGAGCCCATGCCGGACGAGCCGAAATTCATCGTTCCCGGCTTCGCCTTCGCGAGCGCGATCAGCTCGCCGACATTCTTCGCGGGGACTGACGGATTGACGACCAGGACAATCGGCACCGAGGCGATCAGCGCCACCGGTGCAAAGGCCTTGGCCGGGTCGAACGGCAGCTTCTTGTAGAGCGAGCCGTTGATGGTCAGCGGCGGCGGCGCGGTCAGCAGCAGGGTGTAGCCGTCGGCCTCGGCGCTCGCGACCGTCTCG
Source organism: Bradyrhizobium sp. YR681 (assembly GCF_000282615.1). Classification (GTDB taxonomy): domain Bacteria; phylum Pseudomonadota; class Alphaproteobacteria; order Rhizobiales; family Xanthobacteraceae; genus Bradyrhizobium. The sequence continues at coordinate 19,386 of NZ_AKIY01000176.1, forward strand.
GCACCGATATTGCCGCCGGCGCCGCCGCGATTTTCGACGATGAAGGTCTGACCGCTGCGCTCGGCCAGCTTCTGCGCGACGATGCGGGCGATGATGTCGTTGGAGCCGCCGGCCGGGAACGGCACGATGATCTTGACCGGACGAGAGGGATAATCCTGCGCGAAGACGGGACCCGAAAGAAGAAGGGCGCCGCAGGCGGCGAGAACCCAGCGGCGGCAATGTCGGTACATCAGGCGTTTCCTCTCTTTTTATTTATCGTTGGTCGCCGGAGCTTCAGGTCGTCATCAGCGGCCTCAGCTTGCCGATGTCGTCGAGCTTTTCGAGATTGCGGATCTGCTCGATCAGTTTCTCCGATTTCTCGGCGCCCAGCACCGGCACGATCAAGTCGCGGGTCTTCGCCGCAACCGCATCCGTGTTCAGCGGGTTTTCCTTGGTACCCGGCGGATATTTGGTGAAGTGCTCCACCTTCCTGCCGTCGGTCAATGTCACTTCGACGACAGCGCCGCGCGGCGCCGCCGGGTCCATCAGCGCCTTGTCGCCGGCCAGCGTCACCTTGGCGCGCTGCTCCAGGATTTTTGGATCGTGCATCAGCGCGACGTCGTGGCTGTCGTTGAAGGAGACGGCGCCCTTGACCAGCGCGACGGCGACGAGATGCTGGCAATTGACGTCGGGCATCGCGCTCTCACCCACGATCCCCATCGCGTCTGTCGGCAGCTTCACCAGGATGCTACGGACGTTATCTGGCGTGAGGCTGTGCTGCTTGCGCAGCGTCAGCGTCGCATCCAGCGGCGACTGGATGGGATAGCCGACCGAGAACGTCTTGATTGCCGTTTCGGTGACGTAGAAGCGGCTGCCGAGATCCTTCACCATCTCCTCCGGCTTCGGGTCGGTCGAGAGCGCGATGAAGAGATTGTGCGTGCCGTCGAGCACATCGTCGACGCCGGTCAGACCGTTCTTGACCATGTCGACGGCCATCACGCCGTTGCGGGCGCCCATGCCGGCGAAATCGAACGCCTTCTCGATGTGGTCGTGATCCTTCACCCAGCTCCACAGGCCGGAGACCTGCTGCGACGAATAGGAGATCGCGTAACGCATCCCCTTCTCGTCGAGCCGGGCCAATGACGCCGCGGCGCCAAGCGCACCGAAGGTCGAGGACGTTCCCTCGGCGCTGCGATGCGAGCCGCGCACGAGATCGGGGCCCAGCGCCATCAGCAGGCGGCATGTCAGGTCGTAGCCGAGCGCAACGGCCCGGATGACGTCCTGTCCGTTGCGATGCTCGCGCTCGCCGAACGCGAGCGCCGCCGGCACCACCGAGCATCCCGGATGCGCCTTGGTCACGGGCTCGAAATCGTCGGTTTCGTCTGCATGCGCACACATCGCGTTCGCGAGCGCTGCGTTGACGGCGGTGGTGCGGAAGTCGGAGCCGACCACGGAGGCCTGCGCGTCGCCGCCGAGCGTGCGGACATATTTCAGCGCCATCTCCCCCGGCTTCATCCGCGCGCCCGACACCATCGCGCCGAGCGTGTCGAGGATGCGGTGCTTGCATTCGAGCAGCACCTTCTCCGGCAGCTCCTGGTCGCGCGCGGCGACCATGTAGCGGGCGAGCCGCTCGGTGACGCCTGGGCCGGCCGCGAAGGCCGTGCGGCCGTTGGTTGCTGCGAGTACGGCAACGGAGCCGGCGGATTGAAGGAAACGGCGGCGTGAGGGCATTCCAATTGACTCCAGAATCAGGACGAGGCCGACATCTTGGCGATTTCCGCCGCGCTGGCCAGAGCTTCGACGTTCCAGCATGCATCCATGACACGGTGGATCGTCGCTGCGGGAATGATGCCGTCCGCGAGGTCGGAGAACTTGGTCTCGAGCTGCTTGTCGGTCATCGGCACCTCGACGCTGCCGATGGCATGCTCGATGTAACGATTGAGCTTGCGGCCGTCCTTGAGCACGATGGTGAGATCGACCTGCTCCGGCTTGATCCCCGGCGTGATGACCGGGACCACCTTCTCGCGCAGAGCGACAATGGTGGGATCGGTCACCGCACGGTCGCTGAACTGCTTTTCGCCGCCGGCGCCTTCGACGATCGCGACCGCAACCGAATGGTAGATGCTGAACTTGCCTTCGAGACCCAGCTTAGGCGTCTTCTTGCCGGTCAGTTCCAGCACCAGCGGATGGATCTTGAGGTCGACCCGCTCGATCTGGTCCGCGGTCAGCTTGTTCTCGTTGCGGAGCTGGATCGCCGCATCGATCGCCGGATGGATGACGATGCCGCAGGCGAACGGTTTGTAGGTGTTCAGCGCCGCCTCATAGCGCTTGCCGAGATCGCCCAGGATCTCGTTGTAGTCCTGCTTGGTGCTGATCGTGTTGGCCCAGCCGCGCTTGGCCTCGATCATGGCGTCGGACGAGGTAAAGTTCTTCGAGGCCAGGATCGCCGCGAAGATGCCGCTGGAGGCGGCGCGGCCCGGATTGAAGCTCTTGTTCATCGAGCCGAAGGATTCGCGCAGGCCCACCGGCTGGGATGCGGCAAGCCCAAGCGCCCAGGTCATCTGCTGCTCGTTCAGCTTCAACAGCTTGCCGACGGCGGCAGCAGAGCCGAACACGCCGGCCGTGCCGGTGATGTGCCAGCCGACATCGTAATGGTTCGGATACACCGCGTTGCCGATCCGGCATTCGGTCTCGACACCGAGCACCAGCGCGTTCAGAAAATCCTTGCCGGAGACCGGCTGGAGCTCGGACAGCGCGAGGATCGCGGAGGCAACGGGCCCGGCGGGGTGGATGATCGTCTTCAGATGGGTATCGTCATAGTCGAAGATGTGGCTCGACACGCCGTTGATGAAGGCGGCATTCATGATGTCGAACCGCTCGCGCCGTCCGAACAGCGAGGCTTGCTGCGGACCGGAGAACGGACCGAGCGCCGACACCGCGATATCGACCGTCTCGTGATGCGAGCCGCCGATGGCGACGCCGACCCAGTTCAGCAGCGTGCGGACGCCCTCTTTCCGGACGTTGGCTGGCAAATCGTCATAGCTCGCGGTGACGAGATAATGCGCGAGCGCACGCGTGACCTCCTTGGGCGGTGCGGCCGCGGGGGCCGTGGCCGGGGTTTGCGCGAAAGCAGCATTGGCGCCGACGGTGGCGAGCGGCAGCGCGGCCGCCGCCTGGAGCAGGGTCCTGCGGTCAGTGTGCATAGGCGGCCTCCTTGACCTTGATCGAGACCAGTTGCGCGGCAAGGCGGACCGCGCTCTCAAGCGCGCCGGTCTTGGCGACGCCCGTCCCCACGATATCGAACGCCGTGCCGTGCGACGGCGTGGTGAAGACAGTCTCGAGCCCCGCGGTGACGGTGACGCCGCGGTTGAAGCCACGCAGCTTTGTCGCGATCTGGCCCTGGTCGTGATACATCGCGACCACGCTGTCGAACTCGCCGGCGAAGGCGCGGATGTAGACGGTGTCGGCCGGATAGGGCCCGGTACAGGCAATGCCCGTCTTTGCGGCGGCTTCGACGGTGGGGCGGATCATCTCGATCTCGTCGCGGCCGAACAGGCCGTTCTCGCCGGCATGCGGATTGAGGGCGGCGACCGCGATGCGCGGCTTGGCAACGCCGGCCTTGCGCATCATGCGGTCGACCAGCTCGATGGATTCGGTGATGCTGGCGGGGTTGATGCCGTCGAGTGCCTCGCGCAGTGACTGATGTCCGGTGACGCGCGACATCCACTGTCCGTCGAGCACGTTCATCTCCGAGAAATAGGTCTTGTGGCCGAGCAGGCTCGCGAACATCTTGTGCTCGTCAGGGAATTTCCAGCCGCCGTCGAACATCGCGCGCTTGTTGAGCGGCGCGAAAGTGATGGCATCGACTTCGCCGGCCTTGGAGAAGTCGATCGCGCGCGACAGCGTCTCGCCGGTCAGCCGGCCGGATTCGGCGCTGGCCTTGCCGACCGGGAATTTCGACGGATCGGTATTGCCGAGATCGACCAGCTGCACCGCGCGGCTGCCCCAATTGGCCGCCTTGGGCGAGGCGATCCGCTCCACCTTCAGCTTCACGCCGGCGTGCGCCATGCCCATCTCGAGCACGCGGGCATCGCCGACCACGACGAGGCGCGCCGCATCGGCGAGCCGGTCGTCCGAGAGGATGCGCGCAACCTGCTCGGGGCCGATGCCGGTGCAGTCGCCCGGGGTCAGTGCGATGACGGGCAGTTCATTGCTTTTGGTAGCCATGCTGGAAGCCTTGGATCCTTACTTCGCGTGTTGGATTTGAGCGGTGGACTGAGTCCAGTCATCGCGGTTGAATTCGCCATCCCATTTCGCAACCACGATCGCGGCGACCGCATTGCCGATGGTGTTGGTGATGGCGCGCGCCAGCGACATGAAACGGTCGATGCCGAGCAGCAGCGCGAGGCCTTCCGCCGGCAGCCCCGCCGCGACCACGGTCGCCGCAAGCGCGGCAAATGCGCCGCCGGTGACGCCGGCCGCGCCCTTGCTGGTGAACAGCATCACCACGAACAGGCTGAGCTGCTGCGCCGCGCTCAGCTCGATGCCGTAGACCTGCGCGACGAAGATGGTCGAGAGCGGCAGCGTCAGGGCGACGCCATCGAGATTGAAGGAATAGCCGGAGGGAATGACGAGACCGGCGACCGCACGTCCCACACCCGCCTTCGGCAGCTTCTCCATCATGCCGGGGATCGCGGTTTCCGACGAGGAGGTGCCGAGCACGACCAGCAGCTCGGTGCGCAACAGGCGCAGCAGGTCCATCAGGCGGATGCCGGCCAGCCGGCAAATGATGTTGAGAATGACGAAGATGAAGAATGCCATCATCGCCCAGGCGGTGCCGACCAGCAGCGCCAGCGCATAGAGCGTGGCCGCGCCGAATTTCGCGACCGTGAAGGCCATGGCCCCGAACGCGCCGATCGGCGCCAGCGCCACCACGACATGGACGACACTGAACACGAGCTCGGTCACTCGCTCCAGACCCGTCCGCAGTGGCGCGGCCTTGTCGCCGAGCAGCAGCAGGCCGATGCCACAGAGAAGCGCGAGCACGAGCACCTGAAGTACGTCGCCGGCCGCGAACGCGCCGACGAAGCTCTCGGGGATCATGTGCTGGATGTAGGCGGATAGCGATCCGACATGAGCCTGCTGATAGCGGGCAACAGTTTCAGCCTGCTGCGCGGTGGCATGGGCGACGCCAGCACCGGGCTGCACCCAGCGCACCACCACAAAACTGATCAGCAGGCACAAGGTCGTCACGGCCTCGAAATAGACGAAGGCCTTGAGCCCGATGCGGCCCACCGCCCTCATGTCGCCGACCTGCGCGATGCCGGTGACCACGACCAGGAAGATCAGCGGCGCGATCGTCATCTTGATCAGCGAGATGAAACTGTCGGCCAGCGGCTTGAATTCAACGGCAACGGTCGGAAGCAGAGCGCCAAACAGCACGCCGAGCGCGGCGCCGGCAACCACCAGAACATATTGCTCGCGCCAGAGCGGCTTGCGGCGGCCTCCGGAAGCCGGCCTCGACGTCGGCCCGGACGCCATGGGCTCAGACAGCGGCGTTGCGGCGATCTGCAATTTGTCTTCCTCCAACGGCATCGTTGCGCCATGCGAAGGCGGCGCTTTGCTCTTGTCTTGTGATGCCGTTTACATTGGACCAGCAGCGTCCGAGGCGCTAATGCCGTATCGGTATCATTTGAGGACAAAACGTCATTATGGACCTGATCTGGCTGGAGGACTTTCTTGCCATCGCCGAGGAGCACGGGTTCTCCCGCGCCGCCGCGCGCCGGCACGTGACCCAGCCCGCGCTCAGCCGCCGCATCAGGTCGCTCGAGGAGTGGCTGGGGACACCGCTGTTCGAACGTTCCACACACACGGTCACGCTCACCGCCGCGGGCGAAAGCTTTCGCCCGGTGGCCGAGGACGTGCTGCGCCGGGTCCAGGTCGGACGGGACGAGGCGCTGGAAGTGGCCCGGCTCAAGGCCGAGACCATCACCTTCGCGGCAACGCATGCGCTGTCGCAGACGTTCTTCCCGGAATGGATTCGCAGCACCGAAAGCGCGCGGGACGGTGCGGCCGTTCAGCTCGTCGCCTCGAATTTCGCCGGCTGCGAGAAGCTGCTGCTGGACGCGCAGGCCCATTTCATGCTGGCCCATTATCATCCGTCACTGGTGAGCCGGCTCGACATGGACCGCTTCCAGCGCATCGAGCTTGCGACCGACATCCTGATCCCGATCAGCGCGCCGGCCACAAGGCCTGGCCGCGGCGGACGCAGCAGCGGCAAGAAAGCACAGCCTCGCTACGCCCTGCCCGGCGCATCCGGGGCGCCGCTGCCCTATCTCGCCTACCACCCCGGCTCCGGCGTCGGGCGACTTGTCACCTCGTTCCTGGCGGCGAAGGATCCGTCGGCCTGGCTCGCCCCGGGCTTCGCGGCACCGGTGATGCTGCTGATCGACATGGCGCGCGAAGGGCGCGGCGTGACATGGGCGCCGATGAGCCTCGTCCGCGCCGATCTCGACAGCGGCCGCCTGCTCCGCGCCGGCGGCCCGGACTGGGACATTCCGATCAGCGTCTCGCTGTTCCGAACGCGCGCCCGCATGACCCGGGCGGCCGAAAATTTCTGGAATGCGGTCCGCAAGAGCCGCCCGGCCGGAAAATCCACCGCTTCAGCATCTCGGACGAAGTAGGGAACGCTCGGAGACCTGCCGCTCCCTAGCATGGAACTTGCATAAATTCTGGGCGACATGGACGCCGCATGAACCTCATCAGTCTCGACATCCGCATGCTCCGGTCGCTGATCTCGGTGGTCGAGACCGGCAGCATCACCGAGACCGCGCGACGGCTGGGCCGCACCCAGCCGGCGATCACGCTGCAATTGCAGCGGCTGGAGGAGCTGACCGGCAAGCAATTGTTCGAGCATACCAGCCGCCGCCTGACGCTGACCGACGACGGCACCACCGTGCTTATCTACGCCAAATCCATCCTGAGGTTGCATGACGAGCTGATTTCGCAGCTGGCGTCGCAGGAGATCGAGGGCCAGGTCGTGCTCGGCACCCCCGACCTTTATGCGGCGTTCATGCTGCCGCAGATCCTCAGCGTGTTTCGAAAATCGTTTCCGCGCGTGCAGGTCGAGCTCAACTGCGCGCTGTCGACGCCGCTGGTCGGGCTCGTCAAGCGCGGCGACGTCGACATCGCGCTGGTCACCCGCATGAACGATTTCACCGGCGGCCAGGTGGTGCGCCGCGAGCAACTGGTCTGGATGACCGGCGAGCAATCCGCCGCGCATCAGGAACGTCCGATCCCGCTCGCGCTCTTGCCGCCCGGCAACATCTATCGCGACTACGCCATCGATACGCTGGAGCGCGCGAATCTGCGCTGGCGCATCGCCTGCGTCAGCGAGAGCGTCGGCGGCCTGCAAGCCGCGGCCTTCGCCGGCATGGCGGTGACCGTGCTCGGCCGCAGTGCGCTGGTGCCGGCGATGCGCGAGATCGGACCGAACGAGGGCCTGCCGCCGCTGCCGAAGATCGAGCTGCTGCTCTACAAGTCGAGCGGCGCGACCTCGAAGGCCGCGACCGCACTGCACGACTATCTCGCGCATTATCTGCGCCTCGACGAGGAGCTCAGCGTCCGCGGCGCACCGATCGAACTGGGCTAGCTGAGCGCCCTAGCGCAACGCCAGTTGCGGCCAGAACTTTGCCCAGGGCTGCGCCTGCTCGAACGCCGCCGCAACGCGGAAGATGGTGGGCTCGTCGAGCCAGGGCGCGATGATCTGGAGCCCGATCGGCATGCCGTCGCGATCGAAGCCGCAGGGCAACGTCGCGGCCGGAAGGCCGGCGAGATTGATCGGCCAGGTAAACGGCGACCAGCCGAGATGCGGATCGACGTTGCTTCCGTCGATCGTGTCGACGCCAATCTTGCCGGCCGCGAATGCGGTCACCGCGACGGTTGGCGTGACCAGCACATCCACGCGCTCGAACAGTTTGACGAAGGCACTGCGTGCCTGGCCGCGGCGGTAACTCGCCTCGATATAATCCGTACCGCTGTAGCGACGGCCGGCGCTGACCACATCGCGATAGTCGGCTTCGGAGCTGGCAAGATCGGCCGTGGTCTTGGTCGCGACCGCGGCCGCCTGTTCGGTGAACGCGATCGGCTTCAGCGTGTGCTCCAAAATGCCGGGATCGAGACCCGGGCCGTCCATGGTGACCTGCGCGCCGCAGGAATCGAGAACGGCGAGTGCTTTGCCAAAGGCCGCGCACACGTCAGGGCTGACAGCGGCATAGCCGAGATCGGCGCTGGCACCGATACGAATACCATCCAGGCGCCCTGCATCCGTATTGAAGCGACGCGCCGACACGGGAAGGCTTGCAGCATCGCGCAGGTCGTAACCCGCGATGATCTCCAGTGTCAGCGCGGCATCCGCGACGGTCCGCGTGATCGGCCCGGTATGCGCGAGCGAGGCCCAGGACGGCGGCGAGAAACCGGGCGAGCGCGGCACCAGGCCGAATGTCGGCTTCAAGCCGAACACGCCGCAAAACGACGAGGGCACGCGGATCGAGCCGACACCGTCGGTGCCGATCGCGATCGGGCCGCAGCCAGCGGCCACGCCCGCCGCAGCCCCACCGCTCGATCCGCCGCTGGTGCGGCCGGGATTCCAGGGATTGCGCGTAATCCCGGTGACCGGACTGTCGGCCGTGAGCTTGTAGCCGGACTCGCAGGTCGTGGTCTTGCAGGTGATGATCGCCCCTGATGCCTTCAGCGCCGACACCACGGCGGCATCCGCCTCGGGCACAAAGCTCTCGTTCATCGGCGAGCCGGCATAGGCCGGCACGCCTGCGACGAAGACGAGATCCTTGATCGTGACGGGCACGCCGGCGAGCGGCCCCCTGGCTTCGCCCGCACGCATCTCCCTGGTGAGACGGTCGGCATCCGCCCTCGCCTGCTCGTACATCGGCGTCACCACCGCGTTGCAGGCCTCGCTCGTCGCCTTGAGCGCAGCGATGGTGTCGTCGACGACATCGCGTGGCGTAAATGCCTTGCGCCGGTAGCCGGCCATGATCTCCGTTGCAGAGAGCGCGCCAAGGCCAGTCGGCGCCGGCGGGAAGGCCGTTCGGCCGGAACCATCAGTCATCATCAACCCTAAAGAGCTAGCTGAGCGCCGCGTCGACGGCGCGCTTGGCCATGACCGTGACCAGATGCGCACGGTAATCGGCTTCTGCGTGGATATCGGAGGTGAGACCGTCATTGTCGATCTTGATCGCCGCGATCGCGGACGGATCGAAATTCTCCGACAGCGCCGCCTCCATCGGCGGCACGCGGAACACGCCGGGGCCCGCACCAGTGACGGCGACCCGAACACCCTCGGCGAATTTCGCGACGAACACGCCGACCAGCGCATAACGTGACGCCGGCGCCTTGAACTTTGCGTAACCCGCCTTGAGCGGCACCGGAAAGCGGATGGCGGTGATGATCTCACCGGGCGCCAGCGCCGTCTCGAAGAGGCCGAGGAAGAACTCGTCCGCCGCGATCTCGCGCGTGCTGGTGATGATGGTGGCGCCGAGACCGAGCACCCCCGCCGGGTAATCCGCCGCGGGATCGTTGTTGGCGACCGAGCCCCCGATGGTGCCGCGGCTACGCACGGCGGGATCGCCGATCATCGAGGCCAGCGCCGCGAGCCCGGGGACTTTCGTCTGCACCAGCTTCGAGGCCGCTACCACCGCATGCGGTGTCATCGCGCCGATGGTGATGGTCGCGCCGTCATCGGTGATGCCCTTGAGGTTTGGCAGCTTGGAAAGATCAACCAGTGCGATTGGATTGGCCAGCCGCTGCTTCAACGTCGGGATCAGCGTCATGCCACCGGCGACGAGCTTGCTGTCCTCGATCGAGGTGAGCAGCTTGGCCGCGTCGGGAATTTCGCTCGGCTGGTGATAGGCAAACGGTTTCATTGTTGTCCTCCCTATTCCGCGGCGACCGGCAGCGACGCATTCTGAAGCAGGCGCCAGATCCGGTTCGGCGTCGCCGGCATGTCGACATGGGTGACGCCGAGATGCGACAGCGCATCGACCACCGCGTTGATGACGGCAGCGGGGGAGCCGATGGTGCCGACCTCGCCGCACCCCTTCACGCCCATCGGGGTATGCGTGCAAAGCGTTGAGTGAGTCGCGACCTTCATCATCGGCATGTGATCGGCCCGCGGCATGCAGTAATCCATCAGCGAGCCCGACAGCAGCTGGCCGGAGCCCTCGTCATAGACCGCGCTTTCGTACAGCGCCTGGCCGACGCCCTGCACGATGCCGCCGTGCAACTGGCCCTCGACGATCATCGGATTGATCACCGTGCCGACATCGTCCACGGCCGTGTAGTTGACCAGTGTCACCGTGCCGGTCTCCGGATCGACCTCGACCTCGGCGATGTGGCAGCCGCCGGGATAGGTGAAGTTGACGGGGTCGTAATAGGCCTGCTCCTCCAGCCCCGGCTCCAGCACTTCGAGTGGATAATTGTGCGGCACATAGGCCGCGCCCGCGATCTCCTCGAAGGTCTTGGCGCGATCCGTGCCGGCGACCGAGAATTTTCCGCTCTCGAACTGGATATCGACCTCGGCCGCCTCGAGCAGGTGCGAAGCGATCTTCTTGCCCTTGGCGATGACCTTGTCGGTCGCCTTCGACAGCGCCGCACCGCCGACCACCAGCGAGCGCGAGCCATAGGTGCCCATCCCGAACTGCACGCGGTCGGTGTCGCCGAACACGATATCGACATTCTCGAAGGACACGCCGAGCTTCTCGGAGACGATCTGCGCGAAGGTCGTCTCGTGGCCCTGGCCGTGATTGTGCGTGCCGATCATGACCGTGACCTGACCGGTCGGATGCACCCGCACCGTGGCGCTTTCGTAGAGGCCGCCGCGCGCACCCAGCCTTCCTGCAAAGCGCGACGGCGCAAGGCCGCAGGCCTCAACATAGGTGGAGTAGCCGAGCCCGCGGAATTTGCCCTTGCTGGCCGAGGCCGCCTTGCGCACGCCGAAATTCTTGACATCGGCGGCGACCAGCGCACCGTCGAGGCATCCCATCGGATCGCCGGAATCGTACTGCACCAGCACCGGCGTCTGATACGGATAGGCCTCCTTCGGGATCATGTTGCGGCGGCGGATCTCGACGCGGTCGATGCCCATCTCGCTGGCGGCGACATCGACGATGCGCTCCAGCACGAACGTCGCCTCGGGCCTACCCGCGCCGCGATAGGCGTCGACAGGCACGGTGTTGGTGAAGACCACCTTCACATTGCAATAGATCGCAGGCGTGGTGTAGACGCCGCCGAGCAAGGGGCCATAGAGATTTGTCGGGATGTTCGGCCCGAAGGTCGAGAGGTAACCGCCCATATTGGCCAGCGTGTTGACGCGGAAGGCGAGGAATTTTCCGGTCTCGTCGAGCGCCAGCTCGGCCTCGGTGACGTGATCGCGGCCGTGGCGATCGGAGACGTAGCCCTCGGAGCGGCTCGCGACCCATTTGATCGGCCGCTTCACCCGCTTGGCCGCCCAGGTGATCACGGCCTCCTCGCCATAGTGGAACTGCTTGACGCCAAAGCCGCCGCCGACATCGGGCGCGACCACGCGCAGCTTGTGCTGCGGGATGTTCAGCACCAGCGCGCCCATCAGGAAGCGCACCACATGCGGGAACTGGCTGGTGGTCCACAGCGTGAAGCGGTCGGTGCCGGGCTCGTATTCCGCGATCGCCGCGCGCGGCTCCATCGGATTGCCGATCAGGCGGTTGTTGACGAGGCTGAGCTTTGCGACATGCGCGGCTTTACGGAACGCGGTCTCGACCGCGGCCTTGTCGCCAAGCTCCCAGTCGCAGCAGATGTTGTTCGGCACATCGTCGAACAATTGCGGCGCACCCGGCCTGACAGCTTCGAGCACACCGACCACCGAGGGCAGCACCTCGTAATCGATGCTCAACAGCTCGGCCGCGGCATTCGCCTGCTCCGGCGTCTCCGCAACGACGAAAGCCACCATGTCGCCGACGAAACGCACCTTGCCCTGTGCCAGCATCGGGAACGGCGGCTCCTTCATCGGCACGCCCTTGGCGTCCGAGATGCCCCAGCCGCAGGGCAGCGACCCCAGCTTGTCGGCGGCGACATCCTCGCCGGTGAGTACCGCGACGACGCCGGGCGAAGCCAGCGCCGCGCTCTTGTCGATGCCACGCAGCACCGCGTGGCCATGGGGCGAGCGGACGAACACGCCCGCCGCCATGCCGGGGCGCTTGATGTCGGAGACGTAATTGCCGCGGCCGGTCAGGAAGCGCTGGTCTTCCTTCCGCTTCGGTGACGCGCCGATCCCGATCACATTGTTCATGGTCACTCTCCCTTGGCGGCGTTCATGGCGGCAGCGCCCG
>NZ_AKIY01000177.1 GCF_000282615.1 Bradyrhizobium sp. YR681
GGACCAGCCGCTGTCGCTCGCGATGACGCGGCGTCATCGACGATGTCTGAGGTAAAATCCAGCATGGCAAGAGTCCTTGAGGCTCACACAGATGGTGGCCTGGGCCCTGCGGCGCAAGTAGCCTGCCTGAAGGGCAGAGCTGGACTGCCGGATCTTGACTGCCCAGATGGCTAGGGCGCCCGCCGTAGCGTGCCGGCTCTCGCCTTGACCGGATCGAGCAGCGACCAGTCGCCATCCGGCAGCACATAGCCCTTGGGGAACGGCGCACGCAGATCGAGCCCGAGCGAGCGAAGCACGCGGTCGTCGCGGTAGTAGCATTGCAGCACGACCCGAACGAGCGTCGCCCCCGCCGCGCCGCCGTTCTTTCGAAACTCCTGCGCCACCGCATCGCGCTGGGCGGCATCGAGCTCGGCGAGCGGCTTTCCCGCCAGCTTTGCCAGATGATCGAGCGCCGCCGCCATTAACTTGGTGTCGCGACCGAGCGTCGCCAGCATGTCGGCCTGAATCGCAGGATCGTCGGCACCCGGCACCTTGTACGCGTCGCTGGCGGGCACGATCATCGCGGCGACAGTGCGGAGGTCGTCGCGCTGCGTGCGTGTCAATTGATTGTCTGCGGACATGGCGGCCTCAGTCGAACAAATTGGCGAGGCGCTGCTTCATCTGGTCGGCGATGTACAGCGCGAGGGCCTGGATGGTGGAGGTCGGGTTCACGCCGCCCGAGGTGACGAAGATGCTGCCATCGACGATGAAGAGGTTTTTCACGTCGTGTGTACGGCCCCATTCGTTGACGACGGAGCGCGAGGGATCGGTGCCCATCCGCGCGGTGCCGAGCAGATGCCAGCCACCCCACGGGATCGGCGAGTTCACGCAGATGTCGGTCGCACCGGCCGTTTCCAGAACCTCGCGGCCACGGGCGAGCGCGTGCTCCATCATCTTCCGGCTGTTCTCGCTGATCGTGTAATCGATCCTCGGCGCCGGAATGCCGTTGCTGTCCTTCAGGACGGGATCGAGCGTGACGCGATTGTGCTCCTCCGGCAGGTCTTCGCAGATCGCGGAGAATCCCAGCCGGTGGCCGTTGAGCTTGCGGAACACACGGTGATGATCCTCGCCCCAGGGCAGTATGCCCTTCTGCTCACTGACGACGGCCTCGAACACCGGCCCGGCCCCGCGCACGAACTGCACGCCATAGCCGCGCACGAAGCCACGCGACAGATCGGTGTCGTACCACTCCTTGCTCCACAGGCAGGTCGGCGGCGCACGGTTGCTGTCGGTCGGCTCCTTCACATAGCCGTAGATCTGCGCATAGGGATGGAACATCAAATTCTTGCCGACGAGGCCGGACGAATTGGCCAGACCGTTCGGAAAGCGCTCGGATTTCGAGTTGAGCAGCAGCCGCGGCGTGCCCACACCGTTGCAGGCGATGATGACCACATGGGCCGGCTGGAACTGCTCGACGCCGTCCTTGTCGTAATAGACCACGCCCGAGGCCATGCCGTTCTCGTCGGTGGTGATCTCGCGCACCCGGCAATGGGTGCGCAGCTCGACGCCGGCGCGGACCGCCTGCGGCCAATAGGTGATGTCGGTCGAGGATTTTGCGCCCTGCGCGCAGGCCGGCGTGCAATGGCCAAGATTGATGCAACGTGCGCGGCCCTCATAGTCGGTGGTCGCGACCGTCGTGTCCGATGGCCACCAGTGCCAGCCGAGCTTGTTCATAGCCTTGCCGATGATGGCGCCGGACAATCCCATCGGCTGCTGCGGCATCGGCGGATGCGTCAGCGGCGACAGCGGATCGCCCGAGAGCCCCGACGTGCCCATGATCCGGTCGTTCTCCTCGAAGAACGGCGTCAGCGCGTCGTAGTCGATCGGCCAATCGTCTGCGACGCCGTCGAGCGTCTTCACCTTGAAATCGGAGGGATGCAGCCGCGGCCAGTGCGCGGTGTACATCACCGTGGAGCCGCCGACCGCGTTGTAGTTGACGACCTTGATCGGCGAATTGTCGTCGTTGATCGGGTAGTCCTCAGGGCGGCCGCGGACGTTGGGGCTCGACGACCACTCGCCGTAGAACTTCGCCTCCCAGTCCCGGCCTGTGCTCGGATATTCCGCCGGATTCATCCAGCCGCCCTGCTCCAGGCAGAGGATGTGCATCTTGGTCTCGGCCAGCGACCACGCCACCGCGGCGCCTGAAGCGCCGGCGCCGATGATCAGGACGTCCACAGGGTCTTTCAAAGCATCGTCCTCCCGCCCTCGCCGCTTCCCGGGCGATCCGGCCACGCAATCTTTGTCTACAGCGCCGGACGATATGGGCAGAGTGCCCGGCGAGTAAAGGCTCGCGGGCGAATGTCGCACCTCGCAGGGCGCAGACCATTGGTATCGTCCTCTCCGGATGCTAGGAACGAAGCGTCAGAGCCATCGATAGCGAGATCGCATGTCCTTCAGGAATTCATTTGCTGCCGCCCGCGCTTTCGCGCTTGTTTTGTGTCTCGCTCTGTCCGGCTTTCTGGGGACCTCCGGCCCGGCCACCGCGCTGACGGCCGCTGCGACCGTCCGGGATGCCAATTCCATCCAGCTTGGCGACGTCACCTATCGCCTCGATGGCGTCGACGCACCGGAGCTGGACCAGGTCTGCATCGACGATCACGCCGATCCCTGGACCTGCGGCATCGACGCCCGCGACCAGTTGGCCAAGCTGATCAACAAACGCTCCGTGCGCTGTGACGATGTCGGGCCGGAAAAGAGCTTTGGCAAGCGGCACCGCGCGATCTGCACGGCCGAAGGCGACAAGGCCAGCCTGAACGAGCAGCTGGTCAAGCTCGGCTATGCCATCGCCCGCGAGCCGATCAAGGCGAACGTCAAGCCGGCGGCGGCTGAAGCCAAGACGGCCTCGGTCGGCATCTGGAAGGGCTGCTTTGTTGCACCGCAAGAATTCCGCACCGGCAAGAAGGATGGCACCCTGCTCGGCGCCGCCTGCCGCTCGGATCGCGACAAGGAAATCCGCGCCGTGCTGTTCCCCGAGGATCTGACCATGCCGCCGAGCTGTGCCATCAAGGGCAAGCTCGCGGTGCGCGCGCGCGTCACCGGCAATATCGGCATCTATCATCTGCGGGGCTGCCCGAGCTACCCCGCGACCACCAAGCCGGACCGCTGGTTCTGCTCGGAGGACGACGCCCAGGCCGCGGGCTTCCGCAAGGCCTACAATTGCCGCCGGCCAAAGTGAACAGGTGGTTCACGCAGCCGTGAGTGGTGGCCGGAGACAGTATTGATCCGGAATTGAACTTCGCCGGAAGTTGCTTCATTTATGAGCCTACGCAAGCGCCTTGCGCGAGCGTTTCCTTGGCAGCAATCCGGTTTCGGATTGCCTTGCTCGGGCGTTTCCTCCCTAGACTTGGGCCGCTTGTCACAACAAGCGGCTCTTCTTTTTTGTCGGGCCGCAAGCCGGCATGATCGGCCTTCAGTCGCCGCCCGCCCGTGCTATCCTGGTAAAAAAGCCGGGAGAAAACGTCATGCGACTGAACGACAAGATCGCCATCGTGGTCGGCGCCGGCCAGAGTCCCGGCGAAGGCATGGGCAATGGCCGCGCCACCGCGCTCACCTTTGCGCGCGAAGGAGCAAAGGTCTTATGCGTCGACCATCATCTGGAATCGGCGCAGGAAACCGTCGATCTGATCGCAGCGAAACATGGCACCGCCGCGGCTTTCAAGGCCGACGTCACCAACGCTGCCGATATCAGGGCTATGGTGCGGGACGCGCAGACGCGCTGGGGCCGGATCGACGTGTTGCATAACAATGTCGGCGTCAGCCTGTCCGGCGGCGATGCCGAGCTGCTGGAGATCACCGAGGAGGCGTTCGACCGCGTCGTCGCCATCAATCTGAAGAGCTGCATCCTGGCAGCCAAGGAAGTCATCCCGATCATGCGCGCGCAGAAGAGCGGCGCCATCATCAACATCTCCTCGATGGCCGCGATCACGACTTATCCTTATGTTGCTTACAAGGCGACGAAGTCGGCGATGATCGCCTTCACCGAGCAACTCGCCTACCAGAATGCCCAATACGGCATCCGCGCCAACGTGATTTTGCCGGGCCTGATGAATACGCCGATGGCCGTCGACACGCGTGCCCGCGAATGGTCCAAGACCCGCGCCGAAGTCGAAGCCGAGCGCGACAGCAAGGTGCCGCTGCGCAAGAAGATGGGAACGGGATGGGACGTCGCGAATGCCGCGCTGTTCCTGGCGTCGGACGAGGCGAACTTCATCACCGGCGTGACGCTGCCGGTGGATGGCGGGGCCAGTGTGAGGCGGGGATAGAAGCGAGCGTTGTGCCGCACCCTCGCCTCTGGCGAGTGTGCACCTTCACCGCGGCGCGCTGGTCACCCGCCAGATCGTGCCATTGCCATCTTCCGACAGCAGCAGCGATCCATCAATCGCGACCGCAACGCCCACCGGCCTTCCCCACACATCCGTGTCGTTCACCACGAACCCCGTGACGAAATCCTCGTACTCTCCGGTCGGCTTGCCGTCCTTCATCTTGATGCGGATCACCTTGTAGCCGGTGCGCTTCGAGCGGTTCCAGGAGCCGTGCTCGGCGGCAAAGGCATCGCCCTGATACTCCGGTGGAAACTGCGCGCCCTGGTAGAACGTCATGCCGAGCGAGGCCGAGTGCGGCTGGATCAGCACGTCGGGCACCGTCACCTTGTCCTTGATATCCGGCCGCGCACCGGCATGGCGCGGGTCCTCGTTGCCGCCGATGTAGAACCACGGCCAGCCGTAGAAACCGCCCTCTTTCACGGAGGTCACATAATCGGGCACGAGATCGTCGCCGAGACCGTCGCGCTCATTGGTCGAGCACCAGGGCAAACCTGTCTGCGGCTGGATCGCGAGGCCAACGCAATTGCGGATGCCGGTGGCGTAGATCTTCCGGTCCTTGCCATCGGGACCGAAAGCCAGCACAGCGGCGCGCTCGGTCTCGCTCGCCCACGCGGCGCCAAGCGGCTGCGTTTTCGCCCACGCCTCCAGTCCACCCGGCGGCGTGCCCATGCCCTCGGCGACATTGCTGAGCGACCCGACCGAGACCAGCATGCGCTTGTCGTCAGTCGTGACGACGATGTCGCGGGTGGAATGGCCGCCGTCATGCGGCAGGCTCGCCACGATCGTCTCCGCCTTGCCGCGCGCCTTGAGATCACCCGCCTGATAGGGAAAGCGGACCACGCTGTCGGTGTTGGCGACATAGACCCATTGCGGATTGTCGCCGGTCGGAAAGAAGGCGATGCCGAATGGCTGCCGCAGGCCGCTGGCAAACACCTCATTGGTCGCGACCTTGCCGGCCTCGCCAGTACGCAGCACGCGGACGATACCGGCCCGCGTCTCCGCAACAAAGACATCGCCGTTCGGCGCCACGCGTATGATGCGCGGCGCGCGCAGCCCTTCGGCGAACAACTCGATCTTGAAGCCCTGGGGCACCTGAAGCGCGGCCTCCGGCGGACGCGGCACCACCCGCGAGGAGCTCGCGACCGACCGCGTGGCGCCGGGCCTGACCAGATCCTGCGGCCGGATCAGCCTGACCATGCCGGGCTTGTCGGCCTGCCAATCCCCGTAAGCGTCCCTGCCTTGCAACACCGGCTCGGCCTGCGCAGATGTCGCGGCCGCAACCAGCAATCCCGCAGCCATTGCCACGGACCATATCCGGCTTTTCACGTCGTTGTCCTCCCCGGCCTGCACGTTTCGCGCGTCGACGCCAATCGAGCCGTAAACGGTCTGCGACAGGCAAAGCGGCTGCCGCATCCCACATCAGCTCATGCCCGCACGATGTGCATCAGCCGCGATCCATCATACTGGAAAATGCCGCCAATCGATGCGACACATTGTAAGGGCGAGGCCGCCGGTTGCGGTCATCAAAGCTGCGGCATCGCAATTGATGGGGTGATCATGTGGGGATCCATCATATCGGAATGGGCGAGCCTGCTGCTGCGCTGGCTGCACGTGGTGGCGGCGATCGCCTGGATCGGCAGTTCCTTCTATTTCATCGCCCTCGACCTCAGCCTCAAGCCCAAGGGTGATTTGCCTGATGGCGTGCAGGGCGAGGCCTGGCAGGTCCATGGCGGCGGCTTCTACAGGATCATGAAATATCTGGTCGCGCCCGCGCAGATGCCGGACGAGCTCACCTGGTTCAAGTGGGAGGCCTACACCACCTGGCTGTCCGGCTTCGCGCTGATGGTGGTGGTCTACTATCTCGAGGCCGACCTGTTCCTGGTCGACAAGTCGATCCTCGACCTCACGCCCTTCCAGGCCGGCTTGTTCAGCTTCTTTAGCCTCGCACTGGCGTGGTTGCTCTATGAAGCCGCCTGCCGCACTGGCCTTGCCCAGCGCGAGCTGCCCTTCGCCATCGGCGGCTATGTCTTTCTGGTCGCGCTGACCTATGCCTTCACCCATGTGCTGAGCGGCCGCGGCGCCTTCAACCAGATCGGCGCGCTCATCGGCACCATCATGGTCGCCAACGTCTTCGCGGTGATCATCCCGAACCAGAAGAAGATCGTGGCTGCGCTGATCGCGGGACAGGCGCCCGACCCAAAGCTCGGCAAGACCAGCAAGGAGCGCTCGGTCCACAACAACTATTTGACGCTGCCCGTGGTCGTGCTGATGATCAGCAACCACTACCCCCTGCTCTACGCCACCCGCTTCAACTGGATCATCGTCGCGATCATCCTGGCGCTCGGCCCGGTGATCCGCCACTTCTTCAACGAGGGCCATGCCGGGCGCAAATCGCCGTGGTGGGTGTGGGGCGTCGCAGCAGCTGGCGTGATCGCAATTCTCTTCCTCTCCGCGGCCGGACCGCGCGAGGTCAAGACGGGTGCGCTGTCGGCGCCCGTTACGGTCGCCAATGTCGAGGAGATCGTGATGTCCCGCTGCAGCATGTGCCACGCGGCCGAGCCGGTGTGGGCCGGGATCGTCACCGCGCCGAAAGGCATTCTTCTCGATGCGCCCGAACACATCCAGCGCAACATCCGCCTGATCGGCCGCGTCGCCGCCTGGTCCACCGCAATGCCGCCGGGCAACATCACCGAGATGACCAGTGAGGAGCGCGCCGTCCTCGCCGCCTATATCGAGCAGGCTCGCTGACGCCATCGCGCGCCGATGCTGCATTTCGCGGAATGAAATTCCGGCTTCTCCCCCGATTTGAAAATGACTTGACCGCCCATCCGGCGTAGACAGGATGAGCGGCCGCCGGTGCGGTCCAGGTTCAGCGCAAGTCCAGTTTGCATTCGGGGATAAGAACAGTGGCCCTCAAGAACGTCATCGGTATCGACCACGCCGTGGTCATGGTTCAGGACCTCGACAAGGCCGCCGAGAACTACCGGCAACTCGGCTTCACCATCTCGCCGCGCGGCACCCATAGCGCGCATATGGGCACCGGCAACTACACCATCATGTTCGACCCCGACTACATGGAGCTGCTCGGCGTGCTCGTGGCGACCGAGCACAACGCGCCGGCTCGCACCTTCGTCGAGAGGCACGGTGAGGGCATCGAGCGCATCGCCTTCACGGCGATCGACAGCGCCGCAGGCGCAGAGGAGATCCGCGCGCGGGGCCTGGAGCCGATCGGTCCGACCGATTTCGAACGGCCGGTGACGTTGCCAGACGGAACCGTTTCGGCGGCGAAGTTCCGCACCTTCATGTGGCCGACCGCGGAAGCGCCCGGCGGCGTGCGCATCTTCGCCTGCCAGCACAAGACCCGCGAGACGGTGTGGATTCCCGAGCTCATGAAGCACGCCAATGCAGCCAAGCGGATCAAGCAGACGCTGATCGCGACGCCGGAGCCCGCGACGGAAGCCGCGCATCTCGGCCGCCTGATCGACCGCGAACCGAAGGCTGAGGCCGACGGTGCGGTCGCTGTGCCCTCCGGCGGCGATCGCGCCGACTTCGTCTATCTGACGCTGGACCAACTCGGCAAACGCTATCCCGGCGTTCCGCTCGCGGGTCTCTCCGCGCGCGGCGGCGCCGCCCTGGTGCTCGTCAGCGGCGATCTCGCGGCAACCGAGAAGGCACTGGGTTCGGCCGCCGTCCGCAGCGGCCCTGCGATCGTCGTGCCGCCGGCCAAGGCCAACGGCACCCTGCTCGCCTTCGTTGCGGGCTGATTTTAACTAATTCTTTAACGTGTGTTTACCCGGCGGCTCTAGGATTCCCGGCAATCCAAGCCGTCCGGGGTCAAGCGCATGTTCAAAGAGGGATCGCCGATCGCCTATGACGCGCCGGCCGAACTGAAGAAGTGGCCGTCACTGAAGGGCGAGCGACAGAAGCACCGGGGCCCGCCCTATCTCGTCTACAACGGCACGCTCGCAGATTGCGTCCGCGTGCTCATGGACAAGCCGATCAAGGGCATCTCGCTTTACGACATCATGACGAAGCCGCAGCCGGCTTTCGAGCAGACGGTGCTGTCGCCCGGCGACGCCGCCGAGATCGCGATGCGCAAGGATTTTCCCAAGGCGTGACGCGCCTGCTGCGTCGTCGCTTGCAGCATCACCAACCTTCCATCTCGCAGCGGTTCCCGTAGTGCCGCGGGGCTGACTCGCATCTTCGGCTTGCGGGAACACCGTACTAACACCGGCCCTGCCGCGGAATCGCAGCTTCGCC
This sequence comes from Bradyrhizobium sp. YR681, assembly GCF_000282615.1. Taxonomy (GTDB): domain Bacteria; phylum Pseudomonadota; class Alphaproteobacteria; order Rhizobiales; family Xanthobacteraceae; genus Bradyrhizobium. The sequence continues at coordinate 8,622 of NZ_AKIY01000177.1, forward strand.
GCAATTACGGTTAATGAAGTCCTCGTCACCGGCGCACACGCTGGTCGTTCCCCCACAGTTCGAGGACTTTGACCGAGATGCGATTTCTCGTCGCGGCTTGCGCTGCGTTCCTGATTCTGATGTGCGACGTCGGCACGCCGCCGTCCTGGCAAGTCTCACATCTCGACCGCGCCACGCCCAAGGCCGATCGCGTGCCCTCACTGGTTCCTGTCGTCGAACTCTTCCTCGCAAGCGTGCAGGCCATCGAGCTTGCCAATGCGCGTGCGTCATATGAAGAGACCATCGAGCCGACGCGCGCGGTCGAAACCACCACGCCGGTCCCGGTTTCGCCGACCGAGAAATTCTGCCATGCGCTCAGGGAGGCGGCTGAGGCCAGCGGCATTCCCGTGCCGTTCTTCGCCCGCCTGCTCTGGCAGGAGAGCCGCTTCCGCTCCGACGAAGTCAGCCCGGCCGGCGCGCAAGGCGTCGCGCAATTCATGCCGGAGACGGCGGCCGAGGTCGGGCTCGATGATCCCTTCGATGCCATGAAGGCGTTGCCCGCATCGGCAAAATTCCTGCGCAAGCTCCGCGACGACTTCGGCAATCTCGGCCTTGCCGCAGCCGCCTACAACGCTGGCCCCGGCCGTATCCAGAAGTGGCTCGCCCGCGAGAGCGAGCTGCCGCGCGAGACGCGCGACTATGTCCGCATCATCACCGGCACCAAGGCCGAGGACTGGACCGAGCGCGCGGAAGCCCTCGCGATCCGTATCGACCTGCCGCGCGAAGCGCCCTGCGAAGGCATCGGCAGCCTGTCCAAGACCAGGGACGTCGCCTGGGTTCCGGTGAATCTGACGCCGTCAGTGGCCACCATCATCCGCAAGGCCGAGCAGTTGGCGGCGCGGCTCTCGACAAACCGCGCCCGCAAGCGGTTCGTATCCTTGCTGCGCAAGAACGTCTCGGCCCAGGGCAAGGCGCGCGGCATGATCGCGGCCCGTGCAGCAAAGGGCGCGAAGGTGCGTGCCATCCGCTTTGCCGCGCGCGAACGTTCCTCAGGCTAGCTCACACCGGCTTATCGTCGTCCGTCACCGGCGAGGTCACCACCAGGAACACGAGATCGGTCAGGCCCGAATTCGAGATCGCATGCTCGACGCCGGGCGGCAGGAAGATCACATCGTGCTTGCGCACGACATGGTTCTTGCCCGCGATCTCCATCAGCCCTTCGCCCTCGAGCACGTGATAGACCTGCTCCTGCACCTTGTGATGATGCCGCGCGACATAGGCCATCGGCTGGTACATCGAGATGCGATAGTCGATCCGGTGCGAGCCCGCTGTCTCCGGCATCACCAGCGGTTTTGACAGCGCGCCGCCAAAATGGTTGGGGAATTCGCGCCAGGGCACCTCGGCGATGTTGCGGATGAAGGCGCCGCCAGTTTCCTCGGCCATATCCGTGCTCCCTAGTTCACCAATGCGCCGCCGTCGATATAGACGATCGATCCCGTGGCAAAACCATTGGTCATGAAGCTCGCGATTTGCTGCGCGATATCGTCGGCCATGCCGACGCGGCCGACCGGCAGCGAAGCCGCCGTCTTCGCCAGCATCTCCTTGCGCGCGGCTTCCGGCATCGCGGCCCGGATCGGCGTGTCGATTACGCCCGGCGACACCGCATTGACACGCACCGGCGCAAGCTCGAGCGCGAGCGCACGGGCGAGCGATTCCAGCGCGCCATTGGCCGCACTGATGATCGCCGAATTCGGTCGTGGCCGGACGCTGAGAAAGCCGGTAACCAGCGTCAGCGAGCCGCCCGGCCTGATCTCGGCCGCGCGCGCGACCCGCCAGGCGCCCCAGAACTTGCCTTCCATCGTGGCACGCACATCCTCCATCGGAACCGTCTTGAACGGCCCGGTGCGAAGCTGCGCCGCGGTCAGCACGACGTGATCGACGGGGCCGGTGCGTCGGAACAGCTCGGCAACGCTCTGGTCGCTGGTGACATCGGCGGAAATGGCCGTCACCTTCAGTCGCTCGGCCACGGGATCGAGCTTCGCGGCGCTACGGGAGGCGATGACGACGTCAGCGCCCTGCCCCTTGGCAAGCTCCGCCGTGGCAAGCCCTATGCCTGAGGAGCCGCCGATCACGACGACCTTCTTGCCTGCGAGCGTCATTCCCATCTCCCCGCTACTTTCTTGATTGATTTGCCGACCGCGATCACCCCGGCTGGAAGCGCGTGCCGATGCCGGCCTTGCTCTGGCCAAGACCCGGCAATTCCCACACGCCCGCGCCGGACGGATTGACGTCGGCAGCGATGTCGACGTCGATCAGATAGGGCCTGTTGGCGGCGATGCCCTTGCGGATCGCCTCGCCGAGGTCTCCGGCGCGATCAACCCGCACGCCCTCGACGCCGCAGGAGCGGGCCATCGCAGCGAAATCCGGATTGTAGCGCTCGCCGGTCTCCGGATGCTTGAAATCGGTCGCAAGCTCACGGCCGCCGAGATAGCCGCGCTGAAGGCCGCGGATCGAAGCGTAGGCGTAATTGTTCCAGACCACCCAGACCACGGGCAGATTGTATTCGACCGCCGTCCCCAGCACGTTCGCATGCATGAAGAAGGCGCCATCGCCGCAGACGGACACGCAGGGCCGATCGGGCGCGGCGAATTTTGCGCCCATCACGCCGGCGACGCCAAAACCCATCGGGCCAAAGCCCATCGAGCCGATCAGCGAATCCGGCCGCTTCGGCTTGCAGAAGCCGAGCAGCCAATTGTGGTGCACGCCGATGTCGGAGACGAGGATCGCGTCCTCCGGCAGCGCCTTGTCGATCTCGGCGGCCGCGCGCTGCGGATTGATCGGCGTGGTGTCGTCGGAAAAGCCGGGCGCGACGAACTTGTCCCATTCCTTGCGATAGCCGTCGATCTGCGCCAGCCATTTCTTGCGGGCATCGGACTTCTTGAAGAGATTGTCACGGCGATCGAGCTCGGCATGCACCTGCCGCAGGAAGGTGCGAACGTCGGCCATCAGCCCGAGCGCGACGGGATAATTGCGGCCGATTTCTTCAGGGTCGATATCGACGTGGATCAGTCGCGTCGGCGGGATCGTGAAGGAATAGCCGGGAAGCCACGAGCTCGACGTGCGATCGTCGAAGCGGACGCCGAGCGCGAGCAGCACGTCAGCCTGACGTGCGGCGTGATTGGCCTGATAATGGCCGGCACGTGCGACAAGGCCGAGCGCCAGCGGATGATTGACGTCGAGCGCGCCGAGACCGCTGGCGGACGCCGCCACCGGGATCTGAAGCCGCTCAGCCAGCTTGCGCAGCTCATCGGCGGCACCGCCATAGCGCACGCCCTGCCCGACCAGCATGACCGGCCGCTCCGCCGAGAGCAGCATGTCGACCGCCTTCTCGACGCCGTCAGGATCGGCACCGCAGCGGCTGGAGATGTTGGCGCTCCAGTCGGCCGCCTTCGGCGCCTCTTCGGCCGCCGCCTCCATGAAGACGTCAAAGGGTACGTCGACCACCACGGGGCCGGGCCGTCCCGTGACCATGGTCTTCCAGGCCTGCCGCACCGCGAGCGGCACCATCTCGCCGCGTGTCGGCTGGAACACTTTCTTGCACATGGTGCGCACGGTCGAGGGGAAGTCGGCCTGATAGTGCCGGTACATCTCCTGGAAGGCGCCGCGGTTGAACTGGCTGGTCGGCACGTTGCCGGTGATCGCCATGAACGGCACGGAATCGAGGAAGGCATTAGCAAGCGAGATCGGCAGGTTTGCCGAACCCGGCCCGCAGGAGGTGAAGGTCGCGGTCGGCCTGCCCGAGACGCGGTAATAGACGTCGGCCATGAAGCCGGCGACGCTCTCGTGGTGCACGGAGATGGTCTTGATCTCGGAGGAGCGCTCGTACAGCGCGTCGATGAACTGGATGTTGCCGTGTCCGCAGAGGCCGAACACCTGCGGCACCTTCTCCTGGATCAGATAATCGACAATGACCTGGGCGCCATTGAGCATGTTCTTCGACATCAACCCGTCTCCTGCCGGCCCTCGACTTCTTATGGACCGATGCAGAGAACACGGCGCGGTCGTCGCTGGGCCGCCGGCACCCTATTTCTCATAATGCTGTACGTCAATTTATATTGTGATAGTCTGCTTTTCCGAGGAAACGCGGGCTGAGCTCCGACGGCCGCCGGGTTGCGTGCTACTGTCGATGCATCGAGTCACGACGGATTTGCCGGAGGGGGCCTTGTCCTTGAAATCGCGTACCAAGCCCACGACCGGCGAGAAGCCTGCAAGCCCGCGCAAGGCCGAGATCGCCAAGCTGGTCCCCGCTCCCAACGCCAATGGCGACGACGAGGCCGATGACAAGCAGCGCGGTGGCGGCGTCCAGTCGCTCGGCCGCGCCTTCTCGATCCTCGAGCAGGTCGCGCGCCATCGCGAGGGAATCGGGCTTGCGGAACTGAGCAAGCTCGTGGCCTTGCACAACTCGACCACCTTTCATCTGGCAAAGACGATGGTCTCGCTCGGCTACCTCCGCCAGGAAAAGGACAACAAGCGCTATCGCATCGGCCGCCCCTTGTTCGCACTCGCGGCAAGCGCGCTCGACGAGATCGAGATGGTCAATGTCGCAACGCCCGTGCTGGAGGAGCTGTCGCGGCAAACGGGCGAAAGCAGCCATTTTGCCGTGCGGATGGGCGATGCCGTGATCGTCATCGCGCGCACCAGCGGCCCCGGCGCGTTCCAGCTCACCGACCGCGTCGGCGTGGTGCGCCCGGCCCACTGCACCGCGCTCGGCAAGATCATTCTGGCCTCGCTCCGCCCCGAGCAGTTCAAGCGCTTCCTCGATCGTGCCGAGCTGAAACCATCGACGCCAAAGTCCATCACGGATGCCGCCGTGCTGATGCGCGAGATCGCGGAGGTGCAGCGCACCGGCGTTGCCTTCGACGACGGCGAGTTCAATCCGGAAGTGCGCTGCGTGGCCGTGCCGGTCACCGATTTCACCGGGCGGGTGATCGGCGCGCTCGGCATTTCCGGGCCGATCTGGCGCCTCTCCAACCAGGCGCTGCACGCCGGCGCCCAAATCGTGCAGGCCGCCGCCGACCAGCTGTCGGTCGAATTCGGCGCCAAGGACCGGGCGCACAAGGCGTTCACGCAGAAAGCCTGACACCAGCTCGCAGGCGACCATTTTGCCGGTTGACACCGGCAATGGCGTTCGGGATTATCCTCCAGCATTAAAAGAACGTCTCTCACAATACCGGATATCCGGTTTGAAGGGAGGCACGCGATGCACCCGGGAGGAGACAGACATGATCCGCTACCCGCGACGGACGTTATTACGGGCGGGCGCCGCCTTCGTCGGCGCATCCGCACTTGGGTTTCCCGCCATCGTGAGGGCGCAAGCCGAGAAGATCCGGATCGGACATCTCACACCGCTGACCGGTTTTCTCGGCGTGATCGGCAGCTATGCGCAATTGGGCGTGAAGCTCGCCGCCGAAGAGATCAACGCATCCGGCGGCATCCTGGGCAGGCCGATCGACCTGCTCTCGGAGGACTCGATCAACCCGGCGACCGCCGCGACCAAGGCGCAGCGCATGCTGGAGCAGGACGGCGCGGTGGTGCTGCTCGGCGAAATCTCGTCGGCCTCCTCGCTCACCATCATGCAGGTGGCCGAGCGCAACAAGAAGGTGTTCTTTTCCACCGGCGCGCGCTCGGACGCGCTGCGCGGCAAGAATTGCAACAAGTACTCGTTCCACTGCGACATCCCGAACACCGTGATGGTCAACGCGGTCGGCACCGCGCTCTCCCAAAAGGGCATGGTGAAGGGCAAGAAGTTCTTCACGCTCACGGCCGACTACATTTTCGGTCATGACCTCCTGAAGGCAGCCAAGACCTTCTTCGGTGCGCATGAGGCGAATCTGATCGGCGACGAGCTGATCGCCACCGACGTCACCGACTTCAGCCCGTATCTGCTGAAAGTGCGGCAGGCAAAACCCGACGTGGTCTGCTGCAACCTCGCCGGCAATCAGGTGACCAATCTCGTCAAGCAATATGCCGAGTTCGGCTTTCCCTATCCGCTGGTCGGCTTCAACCTCAACACCGGCGATGCCTGGGCCGCAGGCGCCGGCAATCTCAGCGGCACCTGGCCGACGGTCTGGTATCACACGCTGAACAATCCGACGTCGCAGGCCTTCGTCGCGGCCTTCACCAAAAAGTACGGCAAGCCGCCGGAGAACCACGCCTGGATCGACTATGTCACGCTGAAGCTGCTGGCAGAAGCGATCAACACCACGAAGTCGACCGACAGCGGCGAGCTGATCGCCTATTTCGAGAAGCAGGTGCAGTTCGACATCGGCAAGGCGCGCAAGGCGTATTTCCGTGCCTGGGATCATCAGCTGGTGCAGGAGGCCTATCCGTTCACGGTGAAGCCAAAGGACCAGATGAAGGACCAGTGGGACATGCTGGTGCTCGGCGAGGCGGTCCCGGCGGCGAACGATCCGCTCGAGACGATCTATCCGACCAAAGAGCAGAATCCCTGCGAGATGAAGGCCTGACGCCGCAGCAAGGCGGACGCAACATGCAGTTCGAGTTCTTGCTGGAACAGGTGGTGAATGGCCTCGTGCTCGGAGGCTATTATCTGCTCATCGCGCTCGGGCTGTCGCTGATCTTCTCGGTCGGCGGCATCGTCAATCTCGCCCATGGCGCCTTCTATGCGCTCGGAGCTTATGTCTGCGTCGAGCTCACGAAGCGCCTCGGCTTCGGCCCGTCCGTGGTGATCTCGCCGTTCGTGGTGGCCCTGCTCGGCATCCTGTTCGAGCGCTTCATCCTGCGCCGCTTCTACAGCGCCGACCCGATCCTCAGCCTGCTCGTGACCTTCGGCCTTGCGATGGTCGCAGAGCAGGCGATCCGCATGATGTGGGGCGCCGCGCCGGTGTCGACCGAGATCCCGCAAAGCTTCCGCGGTTCAGTCATCGTCGGCGATTTCCTGTTCTCGCGCTACCGCCTGCTGATCCTGGCCGTGGTCGCGGCGATCCTGCTCGGGATCTGGCTGCTGCTGCAAAAGACCTCGTTCGGACGCGTGGTGCGCGCCGGCATCCAGCGGCCGGACATGGTCGCAGCGCTCGGTATCCGCCTGCAGCCCTATATGACTGCGATCGTGATGCTCGGCGTCGGCCTCGCCGCGCTTGGCGGCGCCTTCTTCGCGCCGATCACGACGGTGCACCCGGCGATGGGCGCCGAGATCATGACGGTCGCCTTCGTCGTCGTCGTGATAGGCGGCCTCGGGAGCTTCTGGGGTGTCGTCATCGCCGCCCTGCTGGTCGGCGTGGTGCGCGGCATTGCGATTCACTTCGAGCCCGCGGCCGGCGAAGCCTCGATCTACATCCTGATGTTCCTGGTGCTGCTGGTGCGCCCGCGCGGCCTGCTCGGCGAGCGCATCGAGAAGTTCGAATGAGGCGCGCATCGACCATCGACAAGCTGAAGCCGCTGCTGATCGCGGCTCTCGCGGTCATCGCGCTGCCCTTCCTGCTCCGGGCATTCGGCCTGTCGCTCAACACCGGTACCTGGATCGTCGGGCTCGCCATCGCCACGATGGGGCTGAATCTCTGCATCGGCTATACCGGCCTCGTCTCGTTCGGCCACAGCGCCTGGTTCGGCATCGGCGCCTATGCCGCCGGCCTGATCCAGCTTCGCGTCTTCCCCGGCGAGATCTGGCTGCCGCTGCTGGGGTCGATGGTCGTCGTCGCGATCGCCTCAAGCGTGATCGGCATGCTGATCCTGCGCCGGCGCGGCGTCTATTTCTCGCTGCTGACGCTGGCGCTGGCCGCGCTGGTCTACACCACCGCGTTTCGCTGGACGAGCGTCACCGGCGGCGAGGACGGGCTTGGCGGCTTGAAGCGCGGCGGCATCGGCCCCGTCAGCTTCGACGGCGCGCTCAACTACTACATCGTGGTCGCGGCGATCGGGCTCTTCGTGCTCTATGTGCTGATGCGCCTGGTGCGCTCGCCATTCGGGCATGTGCTCGTCGCGATCCGCGAGAACCAGCTGCGCGCGAGTTTTCAGGGCTATCCGGTCGAGCGCTACAAGCTGGCGGTGTTCGTGATCTCCGCCGTCGTCACGGGCCTTGCCGGTGCGCTGATCGCGTTCCTGAACTATCTGGTCTCGGCCGAAGCCGTCTCGGTGCCGTTCGCCGGTGAACTCTTGGCGATGGTCGTGATCGGCGGCATGCGCAGCCTCTTGGGCCCCGCGCTCGGTGCGCTGTTCTTCATCCTGTTCCGGGAGCTGTTCTCGATCTGGACGTCGGACTGGCTGTGCTGGTTCGGCCTTACCTTCGTGGCCTTCGTGATGTATTCGCCCGGTGGCCTCGTCGGCATCGGCGCGCTGGTCATGCGGCACCTCCGTCCGCCCGCTGAAGAATCCGCCGCGATGAGCCGGCGCAAGATCTATGACGGCCTGCCGCTGCCCGACTTCCTGCGGCCGGAATCACTTGAGGGCACCGTGCTGGAGGTCAGCGGCGTGTCGCGAAAATTCGGCGGCATCCGCGCGGTCGAGAACGCGAGCATCAAGGTCGCCGCCGGCCAGATCCATGCGCTGATCGGACCGAACGGTGCCGGCAAGACCACGCTGTTCAACCTGGTCTCCGGCCTCTATGCACCCGACCAGGGCACGATCCGCCTCAACGGCCGCGACATCGCCGGCGTGCCGGCAAGCCTGATCTGCCACCAGGGCCTGGCGCGCTCGTTCCAGATCACCAATCTGTTTCGCGGACTCCCCATCTACGAGAACCTGCGCCTGTCGCTGCAGGCGCGGCGCGGCATGCGCTTCAACATCTGGAACGACATCGACGCATACAAGGACATTCACGCCGAGACCGCAGCCCTGACGAAGTTCCTCGGGCTCGAGGGCATCGAGGAGATCGAGGGCGGCGAGCTCTCCTATGGCGGGCAGCGGCTGGTCGACCTCGGCATCGCGCTCGGCTCCAGGCCGCAGGTGCTGCTGCTCGACGAGCCGCTTGCGGGCCTGGCTGCGGCCGAGCGCGAGCGCGTCTCCAACCTCGTCAGGAACATCGCCGCCAACATTCCCGTGCTGATCGTCGAGCACGACATCGACCGCGTGCTCGGATTCTCGCAAGTCGTCACCGTGATGAACCAGGGCGAGGTGCTGATGTCCGACTGCCCCAAAGCGGTGCGGGCCGATCTGCGGGTGCAGGAGATCTATACCGGCAAGGGCATTCCCGCCGTCGCGCAACGGCGACCTCCCGAAGAGACCGCTGAGCGCGCGACCGTGTTGCGCCTCGATGGCGTCAATACCTTCTACGGCAAGAGCCACATTCTCAACGACGCCGCGCTCGACGTCCGCGACGGCGAGATCGTCGCGCTGCTCGGTCGCAATGGCGCCGGAAAGTCGACGCTGCTCAAATCCATCGCGGGCCTCGTGCCGGCGGCATCGGGCCGCATCGATTATCACGGTAGCGACATCGCGCGCCTTCCCGCGCCCGACATCGCGCGCCGCGGCGTCGGCTATGTGCCGCAGGGCCGCGGCCTGTTCGCCGGCATGACCGTGCGCGAGAACCTCGCGCTCGGACGCCTCGCCCGCAAGACCGACGGCAGCGACGGCGTGGTCTGGGACGAGGAGCGGATCCTGCACACCTTCCCGCGGCTGAAGGAGCGCATGAACGTCGCCGCCGACTATCTCTCCGGCGGCGAGCAGCAGATGGTGGCTGTCGCCCGCGCCATGTCGGGCAATGTCCGCCTGCTGCTGCTCGACGAACCCTTCGAGGGGCTGGCGCCGGCCGTGACGCTGGAGCTGTTCACGGTGTTCGACCAGCTCCGGCGACACATGTCGATCGTCATCGTCGAACATAATCTCGACCTCGTGCTGGCGCTGGCCGACCGCGTCTTCGCGCTGGAGCGCGGCGCCGTGTTCCATCAGGGCCCGGCGGCGCCGCTGCTGAACGACCTCGGTTATCGCAAGCAGATTTTGTGGCTTTAGCGCACCCTACTCCGCCTTGATGTTCGCGGCCGCCACGACCTCGGCAAGCTCCTTCGTCTCCTTTGCGATCTTGGCGGCGTAGTCGGCCGGGCCGAGCACGCTGACCACGCCCTGCGAGCCGAGCTTCTCCTCGACCGCCGGATCCTTCGCGGCCGCGACGATCTCCCGGTGCAGCGTCTCCAGGATCGGCGCGGGGGTTGCCTTCGGCATGAAGAAGCCGACCCAGAACGAAAGATCGAAGCCGGGGTAACCTGCCTCCGCGACGGTCGGCACGTCGGGCAGCGACGGCAGCCGCTCGGCCGATGACACCGCGAGCGCGCGCAGCTTGCCGGCCTTCACCAGCGGCACCGCGGACAAGGGATCGAACACCGCCAGCACCTCCTGCGCGAGGATGCCGACCTCGGAGGCCGCGCCGCCGCGATAGGGCACGTGGATCAGCTTGATGCCGGCCTTCTGGCTGAGCAGCTCCATGGCGAGATGGGCAAGGTTGCCGTTGCCGCCGGAGCCGTAAGCAAGCTCGCCCGGCTTCGCTTTCGCGGCCGCCACCAGATCGGCCACCGTGTTGATGTTCGCCGTCTTGGGATTCTCGGGATTGACCACCAGCACCAGCGGCGCGGAGACCACGGTGGTCAGCGGCGCGAAGTCGGCTTGCGGGTCGTAGCGGATGTCCTTGAACAGGGTCTTGTTGAGCGTGATCGTGGACGAGTTGCAGGCCAGGACCGTGTAGCCGTCGGCGTCCGCACGCGCCACGCCTTCGGCGGCGATCATGCCGTTGGCGCCGGCGCGGTTCTCGACCACGAAGGGCTGCCCGAGCTTGTTGCTCAAGCGATCGCCGATGATGCGCGCGACGACATCGACCGGTCCGCCCGCGCTGAAGCCCACCATGATCTTGACCGGCCGCGTCGGATATTTTTGCGCGGCGGCTTCCCTCGACAGCGCGCAGGCGCACAATCCGGCGATGACTGCCAGCAGGCGAGCCGTTCGTTGCATTCGTTCTCTCCCCAGACCTCGACGCGCCGCTTGTGACTGTTTCTTGGTGCGGCGCATGCGGGCCGCATGATGTGCGGCCGCGCTGGATTTCGCAATCGCGTTTGCGCGCTTGCTGCGCCCGGCATTCCGCCGCGCGGCAAGTGAACACTGCTTCCCAACAAGAAAATGCGAAAACAACCCCATGCACAGTAGGGCGCTGGAACGAAATCAAGCACTTACGGATTTTACGAAATCTGCTTGACCCGTCGGGCAAAACAGGAGCATGATGGCATCATCGCAACAATCGCAAGCGTGACCGCCGTCCTGACCGGGGCCGACCGACGTTGTTGCGTGTAAACCCTTCATCGACATTCCGAAATTCGCATCCGCGCGCAACGGCGAACGGTCGCGCGCGCCTGCGCCAGTCAAAGGACACAGCACATGACGACAGCCCCGAGCCTCCGCGTCACATCAAACCTTGCGACAAACGATCGCAGCGCTCCCGCCGCGCCCCCGCGGGTCAGGCTCTACAAGCGCCGCATTGCGATCAACTATCCCGACCCGCAAGCCGGCGAGCAGTTGCTGGCCGAAGCGCTCGGCGCCGTCGACCGCGATGCGCTACACGGCTTGCTGCGACAATTGGCCAAGGCGAGCGCGATCGGACAGAGGCCCGACGAAGAAAATCTCGCCTTCATGATCTCGATGATCAGGAGCATCGCGCCGAGGGATTCCATCGAGGCCATGCTGCTGTCGCAGATGGCCTCCGTTCACGTCGCGGCCATGCGCTGCGCCTGCCGCCTCGCCTGCACCGACAACCTTCCGCAGCAGGAGGGCGTCACGCGCGCATTGACCCGGCTCACCCGCACCTTCGCCGCCCAGGTCGAGGCCCTGAGCCGCCACCGCAACAGCGACGAGCGCGCGATCACGGTGCAGAATTTGTCCGTGCAGGACGGAGGACGGGCGATCGTGGGGAATGTGACGCAGCATGCAGGCGTGCTTGTCGCGGAGGCGGGCCCGAGCGACGCGAGGCACGGGGCGGGCCTATGAGCGGCCGGCACGCCCGCAACACGGCGCCGATGGCGGCGAGCCCGCGGTGCGGCGCAAGAACCCGCGATGGCGACGCGTGTCGAGCGCCGGCGTTGAGGGGCAAAACCCGCTGCCGCATGCACGGTGGGGCACGGCGATCGGGGGCGCCAAGAGGGAACCGGAATGCGCGGACACATGGGCTGTTCACGGCGGACGCGATGATCGAGCAAGATCAGGTTCAGGTCCTGCTGGATGACGCGCACAGAACATTACAAGAGTTGAGATGCTCGCCCGAAGATCTTGGTCCGTCATGATCGGAAATCATCGCCTGCGCCGCTTCCACCTCACCGACAAAGATGGCCCAGAGATTTCAACAGCCAAACTACAAAGTTGATCTTTACAGTTTACCTTCACATCTGCTATCCACTCCGCATGAGCACTTCATCCGGTACCGCGGCGGGGCGCGCATCCGCGCTTGCCGAAGACCTTCGCCTGCTGATGGGAACCCTGAAGCGGCGGCTGCGCGCGCAGGGTCAGCGCGAGGATCTTCCCCCTTCGCAGGTCGCCGTTCTGCTTCGTCTTGAAAAGGACGGGCCTGCGACCGTATCGGGCCTCGCCCGATCAGAGGGGATGCGTCCGCAGTCGATGAGCGCGGCGGTCGCGGCGCTGGAGGCTGTGGGCCTCGTCCGCGGCGCACCAGACCCCGACGACGGCCGGCAGACCATCATGTCCCTCACCGACATGTGCCGCGAGCGGCTGCGCACCGGGCGCGCCGCGCGGCAGGATTGGCTGTCGCGCACCATCGCAACGAAGCTGTCTGCGCGCGAGCAGCAGGACCTTGCCGCTTCGGTCAGGCTGTTGAAGCGGCTCGTCGAAGATTGACGCCGGCCGCTCCGCAGAGGTCACGGCCATTACCACTGAAAGGACGATCATGGCCCTTACGATGCTCGATCCGGTCACGGCCCTCATCATCGTCGATCTGCAAAGCGGGCTCGTCGGCTCAAGCTTCATCCATCCGATCGATGATGTCGTGACGCACGCCTGCGGCCTCATCGCCGCGTTTCGGCGACACGGACTTCCGGTCGTGCTGGTCAATGTCGACGGCGTCGCACCGGGGCGAACCGAGCGGCCACGCCACACCGGGCCGCTTCCTGACGGCTGGACCAGTTTTCTTCCGGAGCTCGGCCGGCAGCCCGGTGACATCGTGGTGACGAAGCGGACATGGGGCGCGTTCGCGAGCACCGATCTCGAACACCAGCTCAGGAGCCGCGGCGTCACGCAGGTCGTCATCGCCGGCGTTGCGACCGGCACCGGGGTCGAGTCGACCGCGCGGCAGGCCTATGAGGCGGGCTTCCACGTCACGCTCGCCATCGACGCCATGACGGACGCGCGACCAGACGCGCATGACTACAGCATCGCCAACGTGTTCCCGCGGCTCGGCGAAACCGGATCGGCGCACGCCATCATCGATCTGCTCGAAAGGACCCACGCCCATGAACTGGCTTGACCTTGCCGCCTACTTTTTCGGCGGCGCTTTTCTCACCAATGCCATCCCCCATGTCGTCGCCGGCGCGATGGGAGAGCCATTCCAGTCCCCCTTCGCGAAGCCGAGGGGCGAGGGCCTGTCGACGTCGACCGTCAATATCCTCTGGGGCTTCGTCAATCTCCTCATTGGATATCTCCTGATCGGCCGCGTCGGAGATTTCGGCCTCAGGAACACCGGCGATGTCGCTGCAGCCGGTCTCGGAGGGCTTCTGATCGGCCTGTTTCTGGCGCGGCATTTCGGACGCTTCCACGGCGGGAATGAACCGCCGCGATCATGAGGCGTACATTTCGATCGTTGCGCAACTTCAACTACCGGGTCTGGGCCGCGGGCGCGCTGGTGTCCAATGTCGGAACCTGGATGCAGCGGGCCGCGCAGGACTGGCTCGTCCTCACAGAGCTGACCGATCACAGCGCCTCCGCCGTCGGCATCGTGATGGCGCTGCAGTTCGGACCGCAGCTGCTGCTGATGCCCTGGTCCGGATTTGCCGCCGACCATTTGAACCAGCGTCGGCTGCTGATGGCAACCCAGGCCGCGATGGGCGCGCTGGCGCTGATCCTCGGACTTCTCACCGTCACCGGCCTCGTGCAGCTCTGGCACGTCTATCTGTTCGCCTTCCTGTTCGGCTGCAGCGCGGCGCTCGATGCGCCGGTGCGGCAGACCTTCGTGGCCGAACTGGTGGGCGATGCCGATCTGTCGAACGCGATCGCGCTGAACTCAACCACGTTCAACGCTGCGCGCATGATCGGGCCCGCGGTCGCTGGCCTCGTCATCGCGTCCGTCGGCACCGGCTGGGCCTTCCTCTGCAACGGCGCCTCGTTCATGGCCGTGCTGGCCTCGCTGTCGCTGCTGCGGACATCGGAGCTTCGGCCCAATGCCCGCGCTCACCCCGCCAAGGGCAGTGTCCTGCAGGGATTTCACTATGTCTGGTCCCGCCCCGACCTCCGGACGACCCTGATCATGCTGTTCCTGATCGGCACGTTCGGGCTCAACTTTCCGATCTTCATCTCGACGATGGCCGTCGGTGTCTTCCACACCGATGCACGCGGCTTCGGCCTGTTGTCCTCGATGATGGCAATCGGAACGATGTCGGGCGCGCTATTGGCCGCGAGCCGCGAGCGGCCGCGCTTCAACGCGCTGCTGCCCGGTGCCGCGATCTTCGGCCTCGGCTGCACGCTCGCTGCCCTGGCGCCGGGCTACTGGCTGTTCGCCGCCGCGCTGGTCGTCATCGGCGTCGCGGCGCTGACTGTCACGAATACGTCGAACGCATTGATGCAGTTGTCGACCGAGCCGGCGATGCGCGGGCGGGTGATGGCGCTTCGGCTCGGCGTCGCGCTGGGCGGCACGCCCATCGGCGCCCCGATCGTCGGATGGGTTGCCGATCATTACGGCCCACGGTGGGCACTCGGCATCGGCGCGGCTGCGGGCTTCGCGGCTGCGATCGTCGCTCTCTCTGCGCTGTTTCGACATGCGCCGGAGAACGAGCTCGATCTGCCGCAACAGCGGTGACCTCTCGGCACCAGCGCACATTCATGTGAGCGGAACCCATCGCTCCATGCCGGGAACGGATTCAACCCCTCGCGCTTGACAAATGACAGCAACAGCGAGGTGCCCCATGGGCCAGTCGAAGCCCCTCCGCCCGACGGCGATCGTCGTCGAGGACGACGACATCCAGCGCGAAATGCTCGCGCTGCTGCTCGAACAACGAAATTTCGACGTGCTGCAATGCGAGGACGCGGAGACCGCGACCCTGGCGCTGAAAATGAAACACCCGTCCCTGATCATCACCGACATCAACCTGGTCGGGAAGATGGACGGTGTTGATCTCGCTCATTATGCGCAGCAGCATGATTCCGATGTCCGGATCATCGTGATCTCAGGCAACCCTCTTCCGCGGCCTCTGCCCGCAGGCGCGAAGTTCTTCACCAAGCCGGTTTACCCGTCGATGCTCCTTGCGGAGGCGGCGCGGTAGCCAAGGACGTGACGGAGCCCGCGGTTCATCCTTCGAGACGCCCGCCTGCGGCGGGCCCTCAGGATGAGGGCACGCTTTGCGGCGATATCTCTCAGCGATAGTGCGCGAGGTAGTACGCAAGCTCCCCGATCTGATCCTTGCCGACGGTCTGCATGACGTCCGCCATGGTGGCATCATAGCCGTGGCGACTGTTGTCCTTGTATTCGGCGAGCGTCTTGGCGAGATAGTCCTCGCGCTGGTTGGCGATGCGCGGGACGTTCTCCTTTCCGGAGTAGTCGGTGTTGTGGCAGGTGTTGCAGCGGTTCTGCTTTGCCAGTGTTTCGCCGCGGGCCATGCGTGCGCTGTCTGCGGCGTCGGCGGGCGGTGCCGGCTTCGGCAGCGCGGCGATGAAGTCGGAGAAGGTGCGCAGATCGTCGTCTGTCAGCGATTTCGCCATCTCGTTCATCGGCTCGAACACGCGCAGCTTCTCGCGGAACATGAAGAGCTGGATCAGCGCGTAGGGCGCCTGCTGGCCGCCGAGCGAGGGCGTGTTCTCGGTCGCGGAGGTGCCGCGCTCGCCGTGGCAGGCCAGGCACGGAGCGACGCGGTCCGAGATGGATTCAGCGGATGCGGGGAAGACAAGTGAGACGAACGCCAGAGCGGCGATGAGTGTTTTGTTCATTACCGCTTCCCGCATACTCCGTCATTGCGAGCGAAGCGAAGCAATCCAGAAATGCATCCGCGGAGGCAGTCTGGATTGCTTCGTCGCTTCGCTCCTCGCAATGACGATCGTGGTTACCAGCTTACTTCGCCGCGACCTTCTGCTTGCCGTAGGTGATGCGGTAGACCGCGCCGTTCCAGTCGTCGGAGACCAGCAGCGAGCCGTCCTTCAGCTGCATCACGTCGACGGGGCGGCCGACATATTTGTTGTCCTCGAGGAAGCCGGTGAGGAACGGCTCCATCGACTTCACGGTGCCGTCCTTGTTCAGCTTGACGAGGACGACGTCGCCGCCCTGTTTCTGCGACTTGTTCCAGGAGCCGTGGCGCGCGACGAAGATCGCGTTCTTGTATGGCTTCGGGAACATGCTGCCGGTGTAGAAGCGCATGCCGAGCGCGGCGGTGTGCGGGCCCATCAGGCCGACCGGGGCGGTGTAGTTCTTGCAGTCCTTGCCCCAGCCGAGCTCCTGGTCGATGATGTTGCCCTGGTAGCAGAACGGCGCGCCGAAATCCTCGCCCGCCTTGGTGACGCGGTTGAGCTCGTCTTCCGGCACCGTTTCCGACAGCCAGTCGCGGCCGTTGTCGGTGAAATAGAGCTGCTTGGTCTCCGGATTCCAGTCGAAGCCGACCGTGTTGCGCACGCCGACCGCGTAGACCTCGGCGCCGGAGCCGTCGAGATTGATGCGGCGGATCTGGCCGTGATCGGCATCGTGCAGCACATTGTTGCCGGGCTGGCCGACCGGGACATAAAGCTTGTTGTCGGGGCCGATGGCGATGAACTTCCAGCCATGCGCCTCGTCCTTGGGCAGCTTGTCGTAGATCAGCGTCGGCTTCGGCGGGTTGTCGAGGACGTCGTCGATCTTCTCGATCTTGGAGATCTTCGACAGCTCGGCGATGTAGAGCGTGCCGTCCTTGAAGGCGACGCCGTTCGGACGATAAAGGCCGGACGCGATCACCTTGACCGACTTCTTGCCGTCCTTGTCGGCGATGGCATAGACCTTGTCGACGAGCCGGCTGCCGACGAACACGGTGCCCTTGTCGCTCTGCGCGAGCGAGCGCGCGTTCGCCATGCCGGAGGCATAGACCTCGATGTTGAAGCCGGCGGGCACCTTCAGTTTGGCGAGCGGCAGCTTGTCTGCGGCTGCCGGAATCGGCGGCGGCGCGACGGGTGCGAGTTTTGCGGCGGCCTCGTTGTCCGGGCGCCCGATCATGGGGGAACCCGGCGGAAGCGGTTGGGCGGCGGGTGCGGCCGGCGGACTGGCCGGCTGCTGCGCCACGGCAGACAGTGTGAACGCACCGAAGACAGCGCCGGCCAGCAGCAGGCGGCGCGACGCGAATGAAATAGCCGGCATGGTGTTTCTCCCAGAAGCGGAAGCCGTCTTCAGACGCTGGCGCGTCCGCGGCTTTTCCGTACCCATAGTCTGAGAATTTGCGCCGGCAAATGCAATCGGAAACATTTTTGGACGACGGATGCGCCGCCGGCTTTCGCGCCTGTTCACGGCGGGCAGCGGCGCCGCCGGAACACATTTCCATGCTTTTTCGAAAGACGGCCTGTGTTCGCGGCGAGCGATGCGCCGCCAGCGCCGACGTCAATCAGTCACTGCGCTGCAAGAACCCTGGACTTCTTCGGGGCGATCTTCTCGACCACGCCCGGATCGTCGTCGCCGGCAACGTCGTCGTCCTGGTGATCCTGTCCTGCGTGTTGCGTCGGACTGAACCATTGCGAGACGCGATCGAGATAAAGATACACCACGGGCGTCGTGAACAGCGTCAGGACCTGACTGACCAGCAAGCCGCCGACCATGGCGTAGCCGAGCGGCTGACGGAGCTCCGAGCCGGTGCCGTGGCCCAGCATCAGCGGCACGCCGCCCAGCACGGCTGCCATCGTCGTCATCAGGATCGGGCGGAAGCGCAGCAGGCAGGCCCGCCTGATAGCCTCGACCGGCGACAGGCCATGGTCCCGCTCCGCCACGATCGCGAAGTCGACCAGCATGATGCCGTTTTTCTTGACGATACCGATCAGCAGGACGAGGCCGATCAGCCCGATCAGGCTGAAGTCGAAATGGAACAGGAGAAGCGTCGCCAGCGCGCCGACGCCGGCCGACGGCAGGGTCGACAGGATCGTCAGCGGGTGAATGTAGCTCTCATAGAGCACGCCGAGAATGAGATAGACCACGATCAGCGCCGCCACGATCAGCAAGGGCACGGAGGAGAGCGACTCCTGGAACGCTTTCGCCGTTCCCTGGAACGTGGAGGTGATGGCGGCCGGCACGTTCATCTGCCGTTCCATCGCGTCGATCGCCTGCGTCGCCTGTCCGAGCGCGACGTTGGGCGCGAGGTTGAAGGAGATCGTCACCGCCGGGAACTGGCCCTGGTGATTGATGGCCAGCGGCCGAACCGGGGCCGTGGTCCACTTCGTGAACGCAGAGAGCGGCACCTCGCCGCCGGTCGTCGGGGAATGCAGATAGATCTGCTCCAACGTGGACGGATTTTTCTGGAGCGAAGGCAGCACCTCGAGCACGACATAGTAGGTGGACAATTGGGTGAAATAGGTCGCGATCTCGCGCTGCCCGAATGCGTCATACAAGGTCGCGTCGATCACGTCGGGGGTGATCCCGAAGCGCGCGGCCTGATTGCGGTCGATCGACAGCGTCAGCGTGGTGCCCGACGTCTGCTGGTCGGAGGCGACGTCGCGCAGCTCGGGCATGTCCTTCATCCTGGCGAGCAGTTTTGGCGCCCAGGTGTTGAGCTGGTCCATGTCGGTCGACTGCAGGGTGAACTGAAACTGCGTCCGCGACGCCCGGCCGCCCACCCGCACGTCCTGCGCCGACTGGAGGTAGAGACGCGCGCCCTGCACCTTCGCCGTCTGGACCTGGAGGCGGCGGATCACCTGGTCGGCCGAGGCGGTGCGCTCGTCGCGCGGCTTGAGCGTGATGTACATGGTGCCGTCGTTGAGCGTATTGCCGCTGCCGCCCATCCGCATCGCCATGTGATCGATCGCCGGATCCTTCAGCACGATGGCGCCGATCGCCTGCATGTGCCTGGCCATGTCGGCGATCGACACGTCCTGCGAGGTCTCGACGATGCCGGTGATCAGGCCGGTGTCCTGCTGCGGGAAGAACCCTTTCGGGATGATCACGAACAGATAGACCGTCAGCGCGATGGTCGCGAAGAACACCATCAAAGTGGCGAAGCGGAAGCGTAGCACGAGGTCGAGGCCGCGCGCGTAGCCGTCCACGAGGCCCTGGAACATCCGCTCGCTGAGCATATAGAGCCGGCCATGGTGCTCTTCGTCGTGGGATTTGAGGAAGCGCGAGGCCATCATCGGCGTCAGCGTCAGCGACACGAAGGCGGAGACGGCGATCGTCATCGCCAGCGTCACCGAGAATTCGCGGAACAGGCGGCCGATGATGCCGCCCATCAGCAGCAGCGGGATCAGCACGGCGATCAGCGAAACCGAGATCGAGAGGATCGTGAAGCCGATCTCGCCGGCGCCCTTGATCGCGGCGGACATCGGGCTCTCGCCCTCCTCGATATAGCGGGTGATGTTCTCCAGCATCACGATGGCGTCGTCGACCACGAAGCCGACAGCGATGGTGAGGGCCATCAGCGACAGATTGTCCAGGCTGTAGCCGGCCATCCACATCAGCGCGCAGGCGCCCAGCAGGGCCAGCGGCACCGTGATCGACGGGATGATGGTGGCCCAGACGCTGCGCAGGAACACGAAGATCACCATCACGACGAGGCCGATCGTCAGCGCAAGCGTGAACTGCACGTCCTTCACCGCCGCGCGGATCGTCTGCGTGCGGTCCGACAGCACCGAGACCTTGATCGCGGGCGAGATGCCCGCCTGCAGATGCGGCAGCTGCTTCATGACGCTGTCGACGGTGTCGATGACGTTGGCGCCGGGCTGCTTGAAGATGACCAGGAAGACGCCGGGCTTGCCGTCGACCCAGCCGTACTGGGTATTGTCCAGCGGCCCGCTGACGGCATGGCCGATGTCGCCGACCTTGACGGGACTGCCGTTGCGATAGGCGATGACGATGTCGTTCCAGGCCTCGGCCCTGGTGAACTGGTCGTTGGCATAGACCGTGTAGGTGCGGGTGTCGCCGTTGAGCGTTCCTTTGGGATTGTTGACCGTGATCACCGACAGCGGGGTGCGCACGTCCTCCAGCGACAGGCCCTTGGCGACAAGCTTGGCGGGATCGATCTGGACGCGGATCGACGGCGCCTGCTGCCCGCCGACGCTGACCTGGCCGACGCCGCTGATATGGCTGATCGCCTGCGCGAGCTTGGTGTAGGTCTCGTCGGACACCTGCGTCAACGGCAGCGTGGTCGACGTCGCGCCGAGCGTGAGAATGGGCGAGTCGGCCGGATTGACCTTTCTGTAGGTCGGCGGGGTCGGCATGTTCTTGGGCAGTTGCCCGCTCGCGGCGTTGATGGCGGCGAGCACGTCGGACCCGGCGCCGTCGATGTTGCGCGACAGATCGAACTGGAGAACGATCTGGGTCGAAGAGGTCTGGCTCTGCGACGTCATCTCGGAGACGCCGGGAATCAGCGCGAATTGCGATTCGAGCGGCTGCGCCACCGAGGACGCCATCGTTTCAGGGTCCGCACCCGGCAGATTGGCGGAGACCTGGATGGTGGGGAAGTCCACCTCCGGCAGCGGCGCCACCGGCAATTGCGGATAGGCGATGATCCCGACGAAGACGATGCCGACCATCAGCAGCGACGTCGCGATGGGGAGGCGAATGAAGGGAGCCGAGATACCGCCAGCCATGTCAGTCAGCCGATCCGGTCTTGAGTTCGGCTTTGCCTTGAGCAGCGCCTTCGCTCGCATCCGCCGTCGGCGTGCCCTGCGGCTTGTCGTCGACCAGTGCGCCATCGAACAGGCGCGACTGCCCGGCCACCACGATCCTGTCGCCGACGTTCAGGCCTTCGGAGACCACGGCATTGGCGTCGCCGCTCTGACCGACCTTGATCGGCCGGGCGCTGACCTTGCCATTGTCGCCGATCACATAGGCGAACAGACCCGCCGGCCCGTGCTGCACGCCATCCTGCGGCACGACGACGACGTCCCTGCGCGTGTCGACCAGCATCCGCGTGGTGACTGAAAGCCCCGGCCACAGCGCGTTGTCCTTGTTGTCGAACCGCGCTTTCAGGCTGATGGTCCCGGTGGCCTGGTTCACCGAATTGTCGATGATCACGAGCCTGCCTTGCGACAGCGTCCGCGTTCCGTCCGAGGTCAGTGCTTCCACCGGCACCTCGCCGGAATCATGGGCCCTGTCGATGGCCTGCAACTGCTCTTCGGGCTCGGTGAACTGCACCGCGATCGGCTGCAGCTGGGCGATGGTGACGATCCCGGTCGTGTCGGCGGCATGCACGATGTTGCCGGGGTCGACCAGCCGGAAACCCGTTCGTCCGCTGATCGGCGCCTTGATCGAGGTGTAACCGAGATTGGTCTGCGCATTGTCGATGGCGGCCTGGTCGCCCTTCACCTGCGCGGTCATCTGATCGACCAGCGCCTGCTGGGTATCGAGATTCTGCTGGGTCTCGAATTGCTGTTTCGCAAGCTTCTGAAACCGCTCCAGGTTCAACTGGTCGTTCTTCAGGCTGGCCTCGTCCTGCGCCTTCTTCGCCACCGCCTGCTCCAGAGCCGCGGTAAAGGGGCGTTGATCGATCTCCAGCAGCGGATCGCCCTCCTTCACCATCTGCCCCTGCCTGAAGAACACCTTGGTGATCTGACCGTCGACACGGCTCCTGACCGTGACCGTCTTGAACGGCGAGACGACGCCGAGGCCGTAGGTGTGCACGGGAAAGTCGGTCTTCTTCACGGTGAACGAGGTGACGGGAATTTTTGCCGCGACCTGACCGGTAGCGCTTTGCGCGGCCGCGGCGACCGGCTTGAGGCCGCCGACGAACTCATACCACAGGCCGCCGGCGATCGCGGCCGTTGCGAGGATTCCAAACAGCGCAACGCTGAGCTTCGGTCGCCTTGTCATGTCCATCGCCATCTGGTTGCTTGCGCCTGCCGTCAGGTGACTCTGCTGCTTGCATGTCACCGCACCGGTCGGAGTTGAAGTATCGCGGACAGGTTCGCGACGTCAAAATAACGATTGCGTGCAACTTTCTGTACAATTCGTCATGTTCGCGCGCCGCGAAACGCAATCGCGCAGACAGATCGAAGGCGATCAACGCGAACAGAAACGACATGGACAGGCGTTAAGGATCACCGCGGCATCACGCCGAATTGCGCCGGCGATCAGGAATTTGACGAACGCTCATCACGAGCCGGGTCTTATCATCGGACTTCAGCAGCGCTGCTTGATGGGACGAGGCGCGAGATGAAGGCCGATCAACCGAGCCCCCGGCGAAACGTCGTACCGTTTCGAACGCGATCAGGAGACGACAGAGATCCGGTTGACGACGTGCGCTCCGGCGACATCCTGCGCCTGCTTGACCTCTCGAAGTTCGAACAGCATCGCCGCGTCGCCGGCACCGGCGCCAGCATGCGCGCGAACATCGCGGCGATGGTTCTGCTCGGGCTGCTCGTCTTCGTCGCAACCGAGGACTTTTCCAAGCTCGAGCAATCGAACCTGTGCCTGCAAAATTCGGAGTGCAGGAATTAGGTAGCGCGCGTTATCGACCGGCGTCGCGATGACGCATCGCGATTGCGGCGACACCGATGCGGGGCCGGCACGAAGCTCCTGACAGCGCGGCCATCGCGCACCGGATCCGCCCTCCCGCCATTGGCATCCTCCCCCCAATCGTGTAACCCGGCCAAAACCCTTGCCGGGACGAAACGCTGATGACCACTGCCGCCGCGGACGACGCGGGCGATGCCACCCCCGCACTGATCCTCGCGCTGGTCGCATTGGCCTGCGGGCACATGCTCTCGACCTTGCTGCGCACGATCCCGGCGATCAGCCTCGACCTGATGGCGGCGGATTTCCGCATCGAGCCGCAGGCGCTGGCGAGCCTCACCTCGGTCTATCATTTCTCTTTTGCCGCCTCGCAGATTCCGGTGGGCGCGGCGATGGACCGGTTTGGCGTGCGGCCGGTGTCCCTGAGCCTGCTCGTGGGAACCGTGGTCGGCGCGCTGGCGTCCGGCTTTGCGACGGGACCCGAGAGTTTTGCGTTCGGGCAGTTCATGCTCGGCGTCGCCACCTCGGGCATGCTGATGTGCCCGATGACGCTGGCGGCCAAGCAATTGTCGGCGGCGCGCTTCGGGCTGTGGTCGGGCGCGATCCTCTCGATCGGCAATATCGGCATGCTGCTGTCGTCGAGCCCGCTCGCCTTCGTGGTCGACACTTACGGCTGGCGCGCCGGGTTCTGGATCGCCGCGCTCGGCGGCATCGCGGTGGCGCTCGCGGTGTTCGCGCTGGTGCCGAGCCAGCCGGCCGAACACAAGGACGAATCCTCTCCCGTGTCGCAGATGATCGAGGTGCTCAGGCTCGGCCTGTCGCGCCCCCTGCGCGGCCTCATCGCGCTGGCGCTGGTGTCGCTGGCAAGCTCGCTGGTGCTGCGCGGCCTGTGGGGCGGGCCGTGGCTGATGCAGGTCAAGGGTCTGACGCGGGTCGAGGCCGGCAACCAGCTCGGCGCGTTCACGCTGGCGATGATCGCAGGTCCCCTGCTGGTCGGCATGATCGATCGCAGGCTCGGCCGCCGCCGCGCGCTGGTGGCGAGCACGCACGCCTTCGCGGCGCTGCTGATCACGCTGATGGCGCTCGGCGCGCCGCACCTGCCCGTCGCATGGCTGTTCGGCGTGACGATCATGCCGCCGAACTATGATCTGGCATTGTTCGTGCTGATCGGGCTCTTAACCTCGGCGCAGCCGCTGCTGTTCGGCATGTCCAGGCAGCTGGTCGACGCGCAGGTCGCGGGCAAGGCGCTCGCGGCGGTGAACCTCGCGTTCTTCCTCGGCACCGCGCTGATGCAATCCGTCACGGGCGCGGTGGCGGCTTTTGCGGGGCTGCCGGCGGTGCTGCTGTTCATGGCGGCGGCGCTCGCCGTCGGCGTATTGATCTTTTTGACTTATACGACACCGAGTTCACAGGATGGGTAGAGCGAAGCGAAATCCATCCTACGCCTGCGGACTGAACGCATCAGTTGCGCCTGAATCAGGACAGAACAACGCTCCCTGACGACGATGGGTTCCTGCGACCAAGCCGTACCGCCGATGACACCGCGTCAGCCAGGCACCGCCTATGAATGCGTCGAGTTGTGGGGCTTTCTGAGCTCGCGATCAATCCGGTCTTCAACCCTGCGGGCAGCCAGGCCCATGAGACTCGTTTGAGTTTTGCCGGTCGAGACCGTCGCACCGATCTGGAATCGCCATTGCCAAACGCGCGGCTCGATCTGCACGAGCGTGAATTCGACGCCCCGGCGGTTCATCGCTTGGGTCGCGATCGCAACAATTTCGCCTCCTCCGCCAGCAGTTTCAAAATTACCCCCCGCTCCTGATCGTTGTGCGGCTCCGCAAGCTTCTTCCGGAAAAGTGCAATGTTTTCCTGGTGAGCGTAATCATCCACTGAACCCTCCATCAGGAACGGCCACTGCGCTTTCCCACACCGATCGATCATCGTGGCCTCCGAACGGCACCGGTGTCCGTACGGAGCCCCGCATTGAAGGGACGGTAGCAAGACCGATCCGACCAATTCATCCAACGGCGCCCAATCCGGTTTTGCTCTCCAACGCCAAACGAAGCATTCGGGCCAGGTCTGCCCGCCGATAGGGCTTGGAGAGCAGCAACACGCCCGGATCAATCCGGCCCTGATGGCTCAACGCGTTTTGCGGATAGCCCGATGTGAACAGCACCTTGACCTTCGGCCGGCGCCCGGCGACCTCCAGAGCCAATTGGGTTCCGTTCATTGGTCCGGGCATGATCACGTCCGTGAACAAGAGCTCGAAGGCCGCGCCCCCGTCCACGATCGCCAGGGCCTCCGCCGCATTGGCAGCGACCAGGGTGTCGTAACCGAGCAGTTGAAGTTGGGAGATCACCGACGTGCGGACGGCGACATTGTCCTCCACGACGAGAATCGTTTCGGTGCCGCCCTCGAATGACTCATGCATCCGCTCCGACGTTCGATCCGCCGCCCGGTTTGCCTTCGGCAGAAAAATCTTGAATGTAGTGCCGGAGCCTTCTTCGCTATAGATCCGGATTTGACCACCGGATTGCTTCACGAAGCCGTAAACCATGCTCAATCCCAAGCCCGTTCCCGCTCCGGCTTCCTTCGTCGTGAAAAACGGCTCGAACACCCTGTTCAGGAGCGCCGCCGGAATACCGTTGCCCGTGTCGCTCACGGCGATCAGCACGTAACTGCCCGGCGGCACGTCGTCGTCCGATTTGACGTCGCCAGGGTCAAATTCGATGCAGCTGGTCTGGATCTCAAGCTTGCCCCCTTGCGGCATGGCATCGCGGCCATTGATGGCAAGATTCACGATGGCTGCACTGAGCTGGCTTGGATCGACCAGCGCCGCGCACGCCTCCACCGTCGATGTCACGCTGATGTCGATATCCTCGCCCAAAGTCGGGTGCAAAAGCCTCGCAACTTCCGCCACCAGCTCGTTGACGTCCACCGCACGCGGTTGCAAGGGCTGCCGACGGGAAAAAGCCAGCAGCCGCGAGGTCAGCTCTGACCCGCGGTCCGCGGCATCGCTAATCAGTTGCGCGATCCCCGCAAGCTCGGGACGATCTGCGACCCCCGTGGCCAATATTTCGATGGTCCCGGTGATGATCGTCAGCATATTGTTGAAGTCGTGGGCGATACCGCCGGTCAACTGGCCGACCGAATCCATCTTCTGGGCCTGTGTGAGTTGCGCCTGCGCGGCGCGGCTTTCGGTGATATCTCTCAAGAACCCATTGATGATGTAGTCCTGATCACGACGAAGCGCGGTCAACGAAAACTCCGTCAGGATTTCGGTGCCGTCACGCCGCAACGATTGAGCCTCGTAGCGCCAGCCAGGCAGCCCCTTTTCGAAATCCTGAAGAAACGTCGTCAATCCTTGCAGGCTCGCAGCTCGCCGTTGCTCCGGGATGATCAGATCGCGCAGAGTGCGACCGACCGCTTCGTCCCGAGACCAGCCCAACATGGCCTCGGCGTTCGGACTCCAGCGCAGGATCGTACCGGTCTGGTCGAACTGGACGAACGCATCGAGTGATGATTCGATGATGGCTTGCGCCAACTGCTCACTCTCAAGCAGGGCCTTGTGCTCGCGCAATTTCGCCGTGTTGTCGCGGGCGACCTTGGCGGCTCCGATGATGGCGCCTGAACGGGATTTCACGGCCGAAACGCTGAGAGAGACGCCGATCCGTCGCCCGTCCTTTGTTAGCCGGACCGTATCGTGATGACTGACTTTATCGCCGTTCCTGATCTTTGCCAGTATGGCTCGAACTTCGGGGCGCAACTCTTCCGGCACGATGATGTCGATGCTCTGGCCAATGGCTTCCAGCGGAGCAAACCCGAACAAGATCTGTGCAGCATGATTCCATCCGGTGATGATCCCATCAAGACTCTTGGTGATGATCGCATCATCTGAAGACTCGACCGCTGCGACGAAAAGCTGATCGCGACTTTCTTCCGATGGACCACGCTCCGAGGCAAAACTCGGGCGGGTGCGAACAACTTCATCAATCGCATGCGTCAATTCGTTCGGACGGAACGGTTTCGCCAGAAATTTTACATCGTTCAGTTCGGGATGCATGTCGCACTCCAGCGCCGTCACTCCCGATATCGCGATGATTGAAATGATCGGCGCGCATTCGCGCAACGCGCGTATTGCAGTGATGCCGGTCATGACGCCATGAAAGAACATGTCGACAATCGCCAGATCGAAGTTCGAACTGTTAAGTTCGCGAAGACCCGCAGCCAGACTTTCAACTGCAACCGCCTCAAATCCCTTGAAGCGCAGAGCCATCGAAATGGTGGCACGAACAGCCAACTCGTCGTCAATAACGAGAATGCGCATGAATTCCTTCGGACTGCATTTGAGTCCTTTCGTTCCTGACGATGCGAGCGGGGCAACAGCCGGCTCCGGCGATCAGAGCAATGATGCTCCCGACATATCCGTTCTGGCGCGCATGACGGGCTTTGCGCATCTCAGATTGCCGGAGCCAAGAGTTCAGGCACGATGTTCGTCTTCAGGCACTCGCCGACAATGTACAGCAGCGCGCTGGTGGTAAAAGGCTTCTTCAGGCAGTGAGATGCGCCGAGCTTGAGGGCCATATTCAGGAAATCCGGCGCCTGCGTTCGCGGCTCGGCAAATTTATAGCCGGATATCGCGACGAGCGGGAGGCGCGGGGCGCTCTTGTGAAACAGGCTTATGGACTCAAGACCGCGCATGTGCGGCATGAAAATATCGACAATCATCAGGCTGAAACTGACGTCCTCGAGCGCCTTCAGTCCCGCCGCGGCGCCATCGGCGATCACGACCTTATGGCCTGCTGTTTCAAGCACGGCCTTGAGCGCCGAACACACCAGCCAGTCGTCGTCCACCACGAGAATGCGTGACATCGACATTTCCCTGTCCTCAATGTCCGGCGGGCATTACTGAGGCCTTCTGCAACCGAATCGCTTCGACGAGACTGAGACAAAGGCAATTTTGCGTCTGCACTAGACCGTGCATGGAACTGCCCGCACAACCAACCGTCCCGATCAGGGCCAGGAATATGGCCTCTCTGCACGTAAGGGTGCATAGGACGCTGTATCGAAAGCAAGCCTTGCGAACATCGGGGCTTGCGACCGCGAGGACCGGTACCCATGTTGTGTGTATTGTTGACCGAAAATACAGGGCATCGACAACAGAGAGACGAGTTGCGCTCCCGCCTTAAGGCCGGAGGTCGCGATGGATTCGCAGCAACGTTCGCCCAATCGATTGCTGGCCCGTTTGAGCCAGGCGAATTTTGATCTGGTCGGCGGCCATCTCAGAACCACCCAACTCGTTCAATCAGCAGAGCTTGTGGCCGCCGGGGACGACCTGGTCGACGCCTATTTTCCCCACGGCGGAATCCTTTCGCTGATCGTTCGACTGACCGGGGGCGAGGCCACCGAGGTCGCGATGGTCGGCAGGGATAGCGTATTTGGGGCGTCAGCCGCGCTTGTCGGCCCAAGGGCGCTGACCACAGCCGTCGTACAGTTACCCGGCGCCTGCTCCGCATTGCCGGTACGACGGTTGAAGGAGGCCGCGGACCAAAGCACCTCGTTGCGTGAGATCCTCATGAGACATGAGCAGGCAATATTCGTGCAGGCGCAACAGTCTGCCGGATGCATTGCGTCCCATCCCGCCATGGCCCGGCTCGCGCGGTGGCTGCTTCGCGCCAGAGACACCAGCGGTATCGACGAGCTGGATTTTACCCAGGAGTTTCTCGGACAAATGCTTGGCGTGAGACGAAACGCCGTTTCTTACGTGGCCACCGAACTTCAGAACAGAGGCACGATACGGTTCAACCGCGGTCGTATCCTGATCACGGATGCCACAAGGCTGAAGGCGATAGCTTGCGAGTGTTATGCCACGGTGCAGAATGAGCTTAGCCAACTGAAACGCGGTCCGCTCAAATGAAGACCGTATCATCGCAGGCCGGTTTAGCTGTTCGCGAAACCCATCATGTCGCCAACAAACTGATGGGTACTTCGCTCTACGCACCCGATATTTGGGAGCTTCAGCCAGCCTTTGTTGCAACGAGGACGGTGCTGACACCATGCACGGACAGCAACGCACCGGCCTTGTTCATGCGTTGAGCCGGCTTGCGAAACAGGCCGCTCCAAAGGATGCTAGGCGGTCAGCATCCCAAGGAAAGACCTCATGCCTGTCGACACCAAAGCCGCCACCGATCGTCTCATGCGCTTCCTCGCCATCGAGGGCGTCACCGGACAGGAGGCGGCGATCGGGCGTGAGCTCAGCGCCGCACTGAAGGAGGTCGGCGTGCCGGCCAAAGCGATCCGGCTCGACGACGCCAACACGCGCATTCCGGTGCCGACCGAGACCGGCAACCTCATCGTCGACCTGCCCGGCCGCGGCGCGCTGCACAACCAGCCGCGCATCATGTTCATGACCCACATGGACACCGTGCCGCTCTGCGCCGGCGCCAAGCCGAAGAAGTCCGGCCGCAAGATCGTCAACGAAGCCAAGACCGCGCTCGGCGGCGACAACCGCTGCGGCTGCGGCGTGCTGGTGACGCTGGCCGCCGAGCTCGAAAAGCAGAAGCTCGACCATCCGCCGATCACGCTGCTGTTCTGCGTGCGCGAGGAGAGCGGGCTCTATGGCGCCCGCCACGTCAAGCTGGACGAGCTCGGCTCGCCGGTGATGGCGTTCAACTATGACGGCGGCTCGGCCTCGAACGTCGTGATCGGCGCGGTCGGTGCCGACCGCTGGACCGTCGAGATCTTCGGCCGCGCCTCCCATGCCGGCGTCGCGCCCGAGCGCGGCATCTCCTCGACCATGATCATGTCGCTGGCGCTTGCCGACGTGCAGGCCGGCGGCTGGTTCGGCAAGGTGGTGAAGGGCAAGGGCGCAAGCGCGCGGCAGGGCACCAGCAATGTCGGCCCCGTCACCGGCGGCGAAGGCCGTCCCGCGGGCGATGCCACCAATGTCGTCACCGACTACGTCCATGTGCGCGGCGAAAGCCGCAGCCATGACGGAAAGTTCTTCAAGGAGATCACCAAGGCCTACAAGGCCGCGTTCGAGAAGGCGGCCAAGAAGGTCACCAACGCGCAAGGCAAGTCCGGCAAGGTCAAGTTCAAGGCCGAGACCGACTATTTTCCGTTCCGCATGAAGGACAGCCAGCCCGTCATCAAGCGCGCGGTCGAGGCCGTGTCGGCGGTCGGCGGCACCCCGAACGTCCGCACCGCCAATGGCGGTCTCGATGCCAACTGGATGGTCCGCCACGGCATTCCCACGGTGACCTTCGGGGCCGGCCAGAACGAGGCGCACACGATCGACGAATGGATCAATCTCGACGAATACGATCGGGCATGTGCGCTGGCGGTGCAGCTCGCGACGATGCGGTGAGATAAGCCAGTAGGGTGGGTTAGCCCTGCAGATGCGCAAAGCGCATCTGCTCGGCGTAACCCACCCCTTTACTTGCCGCGGCGACAGAAGAGGTGGGTTACGCTACGCTAACCCACGCTACGAAAGCCTACAAAAAAATAAAAATCGGGAGGCCTTATGCCACGCATCGCGACAATCGAGTCCGCCCTCTACCGGATCCCCCTCCCCGTCACGCTGTCGGACTCCACGCATGGCGAGATCGCGGCGTTCGAGCTGATCACCTGCCGCATCCGCGATGCCGATGGCGCCGAAGGCGTCGGCTACACCTACACGGTCGGGCGCAATGGCGGCGCTGTCGCCGACATCCTCAAGCGCGAGATCCCGCCGCTGGTCGAGGGGCGCGAGGCCGACGACACCGAGGCGGTGTGGCACCACGTCTGGTGGGGCCTGCATTATGGCGGCCGCGGGGGACCTGCGGTGCTGGCGCTGTCCGCGCTCGACATCGCGCTGTGGGATTTGAAGGCACGGCGCGCCAGGCTGCCGCTGTACCAGTTGCTCGGCGGCTTCGATGCGCACGTGCCGTGCTATGCCGGCGGCATCGACCTCGATCTCTCCGTCGAGGCGCTGCTCGCGCAGACCGACGGCAATCTCGCCAAGGGTTTTCGCGCCATCAAGATGAAGGTCGGCCGGCCTGATCTCAAATCCGACGTCGCGCGGGTGGCCGCGATGCGCAAACATCTCGGCGACGGCTTTCCGCTGATGGCGGATGCCAACATGAAGTGGACGGTGGAGGAAGCAATCCGCGCCGCACGTGCGTTCGTGCCCTACGACCTCACCTGGCTTGAGGAGCCTGTGATCCCCGACGATATTGCCGGCCACACCCGCATCATGCAGGCCGGCGGCGTGCCGATCGCGGCGGGCGAGAACCTGCGCTCGCTGTGGGAGTTCAAGAACTACATCGTCGCCGGCGCGGTGTCCTATCCCGAGCCCGACGTCACCAATTGCGGCGGCGTCACTGCCTTCATGAAGATCGCGCGGCTGGCGGAGGCGTTCAACCTGCCCGTCACCAGCCACGGCGCGCACGACATCACCGTGCATCTGCTCGCGGCCTGCCCGAACCGGTCGTATCTGGAAGCCCACGGTTTCGGGCTGGACAAGTATATCGAGCACCCGCTGGTGCTGGAAGACGGCAAGGCGCTGGCGCCGGACCGCCCGGGCCACGGCATCGGCTTCGACTGGAAGGGCTTGGGGAAGCTGGCGCCATAGGGCGGAGGTGCGCTCCCTGTCCCGCTTGCGGGAGGGTTGGGGAGAGGGTGTCTCCACAGAGAGATCCCCAATGACGATCGAGCCCTCTCCCGGCCTCTCCCGCAAGCGGGAGAGGTGAAGAGGAGCATGCGGCGCTGTTGGTCAACCCCAACAATCACCGACCTCATTGCTGCACACAAGGCATTCGCTGGCGCTTGATGTGGCGGCCCGATATTCGGCTATGCTGGCTGCAAGCCGGCCCTCCCCAGCGAAAGTCCCCCCATCTTGCCCCCCGACCTGCACCAGAAACTGACCGCGTGGCGCCGTCACCTGCATGCCCATCCGGAACTGGGCCTCCACGAGAAGCAAACCTCTGCCTTCGTGCAGGAGAAGCTCACCGAGCTCGGCATTCCCTTCGTGCCCGAGATCGGCGGCCACGGCGTCGTCGCCACCTT